>NZ_CP017661.1:1916650-2236092 GCF_016805985.1 Microbacterium sp. JZ31 | reverse complement strand
GACGAACGACCCCGGCACCGGCGGGGCGTCGACCCACTGGCCGTCGCGCTCGACCTGGAGTCCGCCGCGCTCGGGCTGCACCCACAGCAGCGTGAGCACGCCGGAGTCCTTGTGGATGCCGACGCCCTGCTGCGGCTCCTCGGTGTGCACACCGGGGTAGCGCACGATCTTGATGAGCGTGGCGGGCTCGCCGAAGTGCTTGTCGAAGTAGTCCTCCTCGGCGTGCAGTGCGACCGCCCACGCCCGCAGCAGCTTGCGGGAGATCTCGGTCAGCTTGTCGTGCCACTCCGTGACGACCTCGCGCAGCTCGGGCAGCGCGTCGGGCCACAGGTTGGGCCCCTGCAGGCGGAAGAAGTCCGCCGCCTCGGGGTCGGTCACGGGCTGCCGCTCCGGGCCGATGTCGATCTGCTCGCGCCAGTCCACCTTGCCCTGCGTGCGCTCGCCGCCGACCCGCGTGTAGCCGCGGAAGTGGGGGCTCGTGACGTTCTCGATCGCGAGCTTGTCCTCCTCGGGCAGGTCGAAGAACGCCCGCGAGACGCGGTGCACGCGCTCCTCGAGCTCGGGCGAGACGCCCGTGCCCACCAGGTAGAAGAAGCCGACATCGCGCGTCGTGGCAGCGAGGTCGTCGCGGAAGCGGGCCGCCGCTTCGGGACCCTCGTCGAGCTGGGAGAGGTCCAGGATCGGCAGGTTCAGATCGGTCATGCATGCGACCGTACAAATCGGATCCGGCGTGCGCGAACGTGTGACGTCACAGACCGGCCCCGCGGCGCGGATTGTTACGCGTGTTCCGCCGCGTCGGGCACGGGCGCGGCGATCCGGCCGTCGCTCAGGCGGATGACGCGATCCGCCGCGGCGATGGCGTCGTCGTCGTGTGTCACGCAGGCGACGGCCGCTCCGCGGCGGGCCTCCTCCGCGAGGATCCTGCGAGCGAGGACGCGGCTGCCCGCGTCGAGTCCGGCGGCCGGCTCGTCCAGCAGCAGGATGCTCGGGCGCGATGCGATCGCCTGCGCGATCAGGGCCCGCTGGCGCTGTCCGCCGGAGAGGTCGGCGAAGGGGTGCCGCTCCAGTCCGGTCAGCCCGACGCGGGCGATGGCGTCGGCGATCGCGGCCCGCTGCGCCGCTCCCGCCGGTCGTCCGGAAGAGTGCCGCGACGTGCGGCGCCACGTCCCGATCGCGACCGTGTCGGCGACCGTGAGCGGGAGGGTGTCCGGCGCGTGGGGACGCTGCACGACGAGCGCCACGTCGGCGGAGCGGGCGATGCGGCCGGAGCGCGGCGTGCGCACGCCCGCGAGCAGCTCGACGAGCGTCGACTTGCCCGATCCGTTGGGTCCGGCGAGGGCGGCGACCTCGCCGAAGCCGAGGCGCAGGGACACGTCGTGCAGGACGTCGCGACCGTCGTAGGCGAAGCACACGGAGCGGGCGGACAGGGCGTCGCGATGAGGAGGCACCCGATCAACTATAGCAATTGATAATCGTTCTCATTTATGCCTAGACTCCGAAACCATGCCCTCTTTCCTTCCCTGGATCACCGCGCCCTTCGGCGCGGACTTCGTGCTGCGCGCTCTGCTGGGCGGCGCCCTCGTCGCCGTGATCTGCGGCGTGGTCGGCACGTGGGTGATCATCCGGGGGATGGCCTTCCTCGGCGAGGCGATCGGCCACGGCATGCTGCCCGGGGTCGCCGTCGCCACCGTGATCGGCGCGCCGGCCGTGCTCGGCGCCGCCGTCAGCGCCATCGCGATGAGTGCCGCGATCGGCGCGCTGCAGCGACGCGGCCGTCTCACCTACGACACGAGCATCGGGCTGCTGTTCGTCGGCATGCTGTCGCTGGGTGTGATCATCGTGTCGCACGCCCGCAGTTTCGCCACGGACGCCACGACGATCCTCTTCGGCGACATCCTGGCGATCGGCGAGGGCGACATCCTGCTCCTCGCGTTCGCGGCGGTCCTGACGATCGTCCTCGCCGCCGCCTTCCACCGCACGTTCGTCGCGACCGCGTTCGACCGACGGATCGCGCAGGCGCTGGGGCTGCGGCCCCAGCTCGCCCAGATCGTGCTGACCGGCCTCGTCACGCTCGCCGTCGTGGCGTCCTATCAGGCGGTCGGCTCGCTGCTCGTCGTCGGACTGCTGCTCGGGCCCGCCGTGGCCGCGCGTGCGTGGACCACCCGCATCCCGTCCACCATGCTGCTCGCCGCAGCGCTCGGCACCGCGGCGGTCGTGATCGGGCTGCTCGTCTCGTGGCATGCGGGCACGGCGGCCGGGGCGTCCATCGCGGGCAGCGCGATCCTCCTCGCCGGCCTGTCCGCGCTGCTGCGAGACATGACCCGGCGCCTGCGCCTGGCCTCCTCCCACGCCGAGCCCGTGGAGGCCCTCCGTTGACCGTTCGAAAGGAACCGATGACCGACCGACGCCCCCTCACCTTCCTCACCGGCGCCCTCGCGCTCGTCGTCCTCGCCGGGTGCGCGTCGGGCGCCCCCGCGTCACCCGCCGAGACGCCCACCGAGTCCTCCGCCGGTCACGGCGAGATCGCCGGGGCCGCCGAGGTCGCCGAGCCGCCGCTGCAGCTCGTGTCGATCGACGACAAGGGAGCCGTCGGCTCCCTGGATCTCCTCGACGGCAGCGCGTCGCGCCTGGGCACCGTCGGTGAGCCGGAGTCGGTCGCGACCGACGGGCGCTACGTGTTCGTCGCCGTCGACGGCGGCGTCGGCGTGATCGACAGCGGCGTCTGGACGTGGGACCACGTCGACCACTTCCACTACTACCGGGCCGAGCCCGCGGTCGTCGGCGAGGTGCGGGGAGAGGGGCCGGTGAGCGTCTCGACCGGGCCGCTCTCCACGGCGGGCGGGACCGGGCTGTACTTCGCCGGATCGGGTGAGGCCGTGCTGCTCGACAACGCCGAGCTCTCCCGGGGACGCATCGTCGAGACTCTCCGGGTCGAGACGGGTCTGGCGGACGGCGTCGTCGCGCCGCTCGGCGACGGGGCGCTCGTGAGCGATGCCGACGGAGGGCTGAGCTTCCACGGCGCGGACGGGACCGCGGCGCAGGGCGTCGTGGCGTGCGCGTCGCCGTCCGGTGCGATCGCCACACGGGCGGGACTCGTCGTGGGCTGCGCGGACGGCGCGGTGCTCGCCACGCTCGAGGGCGGCGATCCGGCCTTCGAGCGGATCCCGTACCCGGAAGGCGCCACCGCGGAGCGCGCCAGCGCCTTCGAGGCGCGCAAGGGCCGCCCCACGGTCGCGGCGCTCGCCGGCGATCAGGGCTTCTGGCTGCTGGACGCGCGCGAGCGCGCATGGCAGCTGGTCCGCACGGCGGTGCCGCTCGTGAGCGTGGTGGCGGCCGATGACGCCGACGGCAACGTCGTCGCACTGGACGAGGACGGCCGGGTGCGGGTGTACGCGGCCGCGACGGGCGAGGAACGCGCGGTGACGGAGCCGCTCGTCGACGCCGCAGACGGGCCGGGCGTCGGCCTGTCCGTCGACGCGCAGCGGGCCTACCTCAACGACCCGGCGACCGGCGTCGTGCACGAGATCGCGTACGCCGACGAGGCGCGCATCGCCCGCACGCTCGAGACGCCGACGCGTCCCGACTTCTTCGCGGAGGTGGGGCGATGAGCGCCGCCCGGCTCCGCCGCCTCACGGGCGCCGGTGCGGCCGTCGCCGTCGCGCTCGCACTGACGGGCTGCGCCGACGCCGCGGGCGAGGGCGAGGCGGGCGTCGACATCGTCGTGACGACGAACATCCTCGGCGACGTGGTGCGCAACGTCGCGGGGGACGAGGCCGACGTGCGCGTCCTCATGAAGCCGAACGCGGATCCCCACTCCTTCGAGATCTCGGCGCAGGAGGCCTCGCAGCTCGCCGCGGCCGACCTCGTCGTCTCCAACGGACTGGGCCTCGAGGAGGGCCTCGCGCAGCACCTCGAGCGCGCGGCGCAGGCGGGTGTGCCCCAGTTCGTCGCGGGCGACGCGATCGAGGTGCTCGCCTACAGCGCCGAGCAGGCAGACGGCGCAGCCGACCCCCACTTCTGGACCGATCCGGAGCGGATGCACGACGTCCTGGACGGGCTGGAGGACGCCCTCGGCGCGATCGAGGGCATCGACGCGGCCGCCGTCCGGGCGAACGCGGAGGCCTACCGTGACGAGTTGCGACTGCTCGATCTCGAGATGCGCGACCGGTTCGCCGCCATCGACGACGACCGCCGCGCGCTCGTGACCAACCACCACGTCTTCGGCTATCTCGCGGACCGCTTCGACTTCCGGATCATCGGCGCGGTGATTCCCGGCGGCACGACGCTCGCCGCCCCGAGCGCCGCCGACCTGCACGATCTCGCGACGGCGATCGAGGAGGCCGGCGTGCCCGCCATCTTCGCCGAGTCCTCTCAGCCGGACCGCCTGGTCCAGGCGCTCGCGAGCGAGGTGGGCATCGACGTCGAGGTCGTCGAGCTCTACACCGAGTCGCTCACCGAGAAGGGCGAGGGCGCCGACACCTACCTGACGATGATGCGCGCCAACACGGAGCGCATCGCACAGGGCCTCACCGAATGAGGTCATCCATGGAAAGGGAAACGATGAAACGACAGACGCGACTGATCGCCGCGGCGGCCGCGCTCGCAGGAGCCGCGCTCGTCTCGACGGCGTGCGCGAGCCCGTCCGCGACGCCGGGTGCGGCCGAGACGAGCGCAGCGCCGGAGGAGGCGCCTGCGGTGGGACGTGTCGCCGTGGCCTACGAGAACGGGATCGCCGTGCTCGACCCCGCGACACTCGAGGTCGTCGGCGAGGTCTCCACCGAGCCTTTCACGCGGCTCAACCCGTTCGGCGACGGGCGGCATGTCGCCGTCACCACGTCCGAGGGCTTCCAGCTGCTCGACACGGCCGCGCCCGAGCTCACCGATCTCGTCTTCGACGCGACCACGCCGGGCCACGTCGTGGTGCACCACGGCCGCACCGTGCTGTTCGACGACGGCACGGGCACCACCACGATCGTCGACACCGACGCCGTCGAGCCGGGGGCGCAGGCGCTGCCGGAGACCGAGACCTACGCGGCGGATGCCGCACACCACGGCGTCTCGATCGTGCTCGAGGACGGCACGCTGCTCACCACGGTGGGCGACGAGACCTCGCGCACGGGAGCCATGGCGCTGCACCCGCACGACGACCACTGGGATGTGGCCGCCTCGAGCGACGAGTGCCCGGGTATCCACGGCGAGGGCACCGCGGCGGATGAGGCGGTGGTCTTCGGCTGCGAGGATGGCGCCCTGCTGTTCAAGGACGGCGCCTTCGTCAAGCTCGACGCTCCGGACGAGTACGGTCGCATGGGCAACGCGTACGTCTCGGAGAGCAGCCCCATCGTGGTGGGCGACTACAAGAACGACCCCGACGCGGAGGGCTACCTGCTGAACGCCGTGACTCTCATCGACACCGCGGCAGAGACCTACGAGGTCGTCGACCTGCCGGAGGACGTGCAGTACACCTTCCGTGACGTGGCGCGCGGTCCCGGCGACCTGGCGTACATCCTGGCGACAGACGGCTCCATCCATGTGCTGGATCCGGAGACCGGTGAGCTCACCGACTCCTACCCGGTGATCGAGCCGTGGGAGGGCCCCGCCGAGTGGCAGGACGCGCATCCGGCGATCAAGGTGGACGGCGACATCGCGTACGTCACCGAGCCCGCGTCGAACGCCGTGCACGCGGTCGACCTGACGACGGGAGAGACCGTGGCGACGGCCGAGCTGAGCGCCGCGCCCAACGAGATCGCGGTCGCGCTCGGCTGAGGTCTGCAGCGTGCTGGGCGGGGCTCCGGGGAACCGGGGCCCCGCTCAGGCGTCCGCGCCGGGTCGTTCCGACGGCTTCGCGGGGCGGCGGCGCGCGCCCGTCGGATCGACCGCGCGACCCGACTGCGGCGTCACCGTGGGATCGCGGAACAGCCATCGCGAGCGCGGCTCGACGAGCGGGCGGAACACCCATCGCACGGGCTTGGAGGCGAGCAGGACCGTGATCGCGACGGACAGGACGATCACGAGGGGCAGCCACAGCCACGTCGGCTCGAGGTCCCGCAGCGCTCCCGACTCGCGGAACGGGTACAGCACGAACGAGTGCAGGAGATAGATGTACATCGTGTACGTGCCGAGCGGCGTGAAGGCGAACTGGCCGCGGGGGACGATCACGAAGAACGCCGCGCACAGCACGAGCGCCACCCCCATGAGCAGCAGACGCACGCCGCCCGCCCACCACGGCACGCCCGTGACCGGATCCGTGCCGAGGAAGTGCGCGTAGTCCTGGTCGTAGAACAGCCAGTTGCGCATGTCCATCTCGTGCCAGCCCTCGAGCCCCGCCCACGCCGTCAATCCGGCGAGCGCGAACACCGCCACGGCGCTGATGCGCGCCCACCACGCCTTGCGCTCGAGCAGCCGCAGCCTGTCGACCACCTGGTGCTCGCGCAGCCACCAGCCGAGCGCGAAGAAGGGGAGGAAGCCGAGCGTGCGCGACAGCGAGAACGTGCTGTCGACGTTCGGCAGGTAGCCGACGCCGATCGAGATCACGACGGTCCACAGCAGCGGCCAGCGCAGCAGCGCGAGGTACGGCAGGATCAGCCGGAAGATGCCGAGCGCGAGCAGGAACCACAGGGTCCACGAGGGCTGGGTCAGGTTCGGATCCGGATCGCCCTCGACGAGTCCCTTCGTCAGCCACCACAGGGCCTCGAAGATGACGTACGGCACGAGGATGTCGGTGATCACGCGCGCCATCTGGCGCCGCGAGGGCGGATCGGACTTGGAGAAGTAGCCGGAGATGATCGCGAACGCGGGCATGTGGAACGCGTAGACCACGAGGTACAGCGCGTACGCGATGTCCGAGTCGTACGTGAGTCGCTGGATCGCGTGACCCAGCACCACGAGCACGATGCACGCGAAGCGGGCGTTGTCCCAGTACGGGACCCGCCGGCGCTGGCGGGGGACCGAGCCGGTCGCGGGTGCTGTGCTCATCCTGACAACACTATGCCGCGAGCGATCGGGACGTCAGGAGGAGGAGCATGGGAATAGATCTCACGCGGCGGCGTTGCACGAGGTATATTCAGCCGCATACAAATGTCGGATGACCACGTAGCCCGCCGGACGACGGGACGGATCGGAGAAGCAGCCATGAGCGAGACCACCACGTCGCAGCCGGAGACCTCGGAGATGCAGTTCGGCATCTTCTCGGTGAGCGACATCACCACCGACCCCACGACCGGCCGGACCCCCAGCGAGGCCGAGCGCATCCGCGACATCGTCACCATCGCGAAGCACGCGGAGGAGGTCGGGCTGGACGTCTTCGCCCTCGGCGAGCACCACAACCCTCCGTTCTTCTCGTCCTCGCCCACGACGACGCTCGCGTACATCGGCGCGCAGACCGAGAAGCTCATCCTGTCGACCGCCACCACGCTGATCACGACGAACGACCCGGTGAAGATCGCCGAGGACTACGCGATGCTGCAGCACCTCACGGGCGGCCGCGTCGACCTCGTCATGGGCCGCGGCAACACCGGGCCGGTCTACCCGTGGTTCGGACAGGACATCCGCCAGGGGCTGCCGCTCGCGATCGAGAACTACGCGTTGCTGCGCCAGCTGTGGGACCAGGACGTCGTCGACTGGGAGGGCAAGTTCCGCTCGCCGCTCCAGGGCTTCACGGCCACGCCGCGCCCGCTCGACGGCGTCGCGCCCTTCGTGTGGCACGGCTCGATCCGCACGCCCGAGATCGCCGAGCAGGCCGCGTACTACGGCGACGGCTTCTTCGCGAACAACATCTTCTGGCCGAAGGAGCACTACCAGCGCCTCATCCAGCTGTACCGCCAGCGCTACGCGCACTACGGTCATGGCACGCCCGAGCAGGCGATCGTCGGCCTCGGCGGGCAGGCGTTCATGGCGAAGAACTCGCAGGATGCCGTCACGGCCTTCCGCCCGTACTTCGACAACGCGCCCGTGTACGGCCACGGTCCCTCGATGGAGGACTTCACGGAGATGACGCCGCTGACCGTCGGCTCTCCGCAACAGGTTATCGACCGCTACGCCGCGATGCGCGACTACTACGGCGACTACCAGCGCCAGCTGTTCCTGATGGACCACGCGGGCCTGCCGCTGAAGACCGTGCTCGAGCAGCTCGACCTGCTCGGCGGCGAGGTCGTGCCGGTGCTGCGCCGCGAGCTGGCGCAGAACCGTCCGGCGGAGGTGCCGGACGGCCCCACCCACGCCGCCCGCGTGCGCGCGGTGTACGGCGACGCCGAGCCGCGTCAGGCGCGGCCGAACGCCGCGGGCGGCAACAACCTCACGGTGGGCGGTCCGTACCAGGACACGCCCGCCGCCGCCCCCAAGGCCGGTTCCGCGTTCGGCGCGGCAGCGACCCGCTGAGCAAGGAAGGATCACGATCATGACCGACACCCGTCGCATCGCGGTGGTCTCCGCGGGGCTCTCCACGCCCTCGTCCACCCGGATGCTCGCCGACCGCCTCGCCGCGGCCACCGTCGCGGAGCTCGCCGAGCGCGGCATCGAGGCGACCGCGGAGGCATTCGAGCTGCGCGACTACGCGCACGACATCACCAACAACCTGCTCGCCGGCTTCGCGCCGCCCGCGCTCGAGGAGATGCTCGGAAAGGTGCAGGCCGCCGACGCGCTGATCGTCGTCACGCCGATCTTCTCGACGAGCTACTCGGGCATGTTCAAGTCGTTCATCGACATCCTCGACCGCGAGGCGCTGAGCGGCAAGCCCGTGCTGATCGGCGCGAACGCCGGCACCGCACGCCACTCGCTCGCGATCGACTACGCCATCCGGCCGCTGTTCGCGTACCTGCACGCGGAGCCCGTCTCGACCGGCGTGTTCGCCGCATCCAGCGACTGGGGCGGCAAGGAGGACGACGTCGCGCCGCTCAGCGCCCGCATCGAGCGCGGGGCGCGCGAGCTGTCCGAGGCGATCGCGGCCAAGCCGTCGCTGACCGCGACCGACCCGTTCGACCCCGACACCTACCTGGGACAGGGACGCGGCTTCGGCCACCTGCTGGGCGGTCTCGCGGGGGAGTGATCAGGCGCTCTCGACGGTCCGCGCGGTGGGTGCCGCCGCCACATCGTGGTGCGGCACCCACCGCGCCGCCGTGAGGACGAGGCCGAGCAGCAGCAGGCCCGACGTCAGCAGGAACGGCCACGTCCGGTCCATGCCGGACAGCCAGCCGGAGATCCAGCCGAACGGCGCGGCCGCGAGCATGATGACCGTGCGCTGGAGCGCCATCACGCGCGAGCGCTCGGCTTCGTCGACGTGCAGCGCCACGAGCGACTCGGACAGCATGAACACCATCCCCGCCCCGAAGCTGTCCAGCAGCAGGCAGACCCCGAGCAGCGCGTAGGTCCGCGCATCGGCGGCGCCGGAGGCCGCGGGGATCAGCACGAGCACGACCTGGCCCGCGAGGTACACGCCGAAGCCCCAGAGGGTCGCGGCCTTGAGGTCGACGCCCGTGCTGAGACGCGGGATCAGCGTGAACAGGAACAGCATCGACAGCAGCGATCGCGCCATCGGGAAGAACGGCAGGAGTGCGTCGGGCACGTGCAGGTGCGCGCTGACCACGACCTGCCAGAACGTGCCGTTCACGAGTGTGACCGCCGCCACGAGCGCGGCGATCACGAGCGCCAGCAGCGCGCCGCGCGACCGCAGCAGCAGGCCCAGCGCGCCGCGATAGCCGGCGAGCAGGCGCCAGACGCTCTCGCCGCGCGTCTGCGCCATCCGGATCTCGCCGCGACGCGTCTCGCGCGACCACCGATACAGCCAGATCACCTTGGCGAGCATCACGATCGCCGCGTTGACGAACAGCAGGCGCACGGCGGGCTCCAGCCCGAGCTGCGCGACGAGGATCGCCGCGATCGGCGCGAACAGCGCCGAGCAGTCGGCGGCCACGCGCACGAGCGAGTAGATCTGCGTGAGCTGACTGCGCTCGGCGTCCTCGACCATGAGGCAGTCCCACGAGTTCGACGTCACCTGCATCGCGCCGTTCACGAGCGCGGCGGCCAGGAAGAACCAGAAGTTCTGCGCGAAGGCCCAGATCACGCACGGGATGACCCACGCGATGACGTCGAACACGGCGGTCGTCCAGCGGCGCCCGAGGCGATCCGTGATGATGCCGCCCGCGAAGCCGAACACGACCTGCGACACCATGCCCGCCGAGGCGATCAGCCCGATCTGCGCGTCATGCACGCCGAGCGCGAGCATGAACACCGACAGGTAGGGGAGCACGAGGGCCATCGACAGGCCCCACAGCGGCTCGGTCCACACGCACGCCCGCGGATTGCCGCGCAGCGTCACGAGGGTCTGCCAGAGGGGGTTGCGCGTGCGTGCCACTGCAGAAGTCAATCAGTTCCCGCGGGCTGGGGCCGCCTCAGTCCAGGTGCCGGAGGAAGCGCTGCGGCGCGTCGAGGAACAGCCGCCAGGTGCGCACGAGATCGAGGTCGTCGTACGTCGATCGCCGGATCCCCCACGCGCCGAGCTCGAGCAGCTCCGCGCCGGGGAAGGCGGCGAGGATCGGCGAGTGCGTGGACAGGACCACCTGCGATCGGTTCGCCACCAGCTCGCGCAGGAGGGCGAGCAGCGCCAGGCAGCCCGACACCGACAGCGCCGACTCCGGCTCGTCGAGCACCCAGAGGCCGCTGATCGACGTCCGTTCCCCGACCAGGTCGAGGAACGACTCGCCGTGGCTGCGCTCGTGAAGGGCGGCGCCGATGCCGACGTCCTCGAGGTACGTGTAGAAGCCGTGCATGGTCTCGGCGCGCAGGAAGAACCCGCGCCGGGAGGCGCCCGCCCCGCGCACCAGCCGCAGGTGCTCGCCCAGCGGAGACTCCGACGCGCGGGTCGCGTGCATCGCGCCGGTCGATCCGCCCTCCGCGTTCATGCCGTAGGCGACGGCGAGGGCCTCGACGAGCGTCGACTTGCCGACCCCGTTCTCGCCCGTCAGCACCGTCACGGCACCGAGGTCCAGGCCCGCGTCGAGCACCTGCCGCACGGGCGCAAGCGCCGCCGGCCAGCCGCTCCTGTCGGCGGGCGCCAGCGGGTGCTCCTCGATGCGTCGCACGGGCAGCGCGCCGCGCCCCAGCTCCTCGGGTCTCACACGCCGACCCTAGGTCAGCACCCGGTCAGTCGACCGGGCGCACGCGGGCCAGCACGAAGTCCACGGTCCAGCCCACGGCCAGCGCGATCACGATCGACACGATCACCGCGACGACCGTGCCGCCGGGGATGATCGAGGCGATCGCCGCGCCGACCAGCGCCTGGAACGCGGCCCACGCGAGCGCCGCGCCGCCGGCGATCGGCAGATAGCGCAGCGCGGGCACGCTCGCCGCGCCGGCGGACAGGTTCACCGCGAGGCGGCCGAACGGGATGAAGCGCGCGGTGAACACCGCCGTCGCCGCGTGGGTGTGCAGCCGGCGCGACGCCCAGTCGAGCGCGCGCTGCATGCTCGGCCGCTGGAGCGGGCGCCACGAGCGCGGATGCAGCAGCCGCCCGATCAGGTAGCACGAAACGTCGCCCGCGAAGGCCGCCAGCCCGCCGATCAGGATGACCGACCACAGCGGCGGAAGACCCTGCGCGACCGCGACCGTCCCCAGAGCCGTGACCGCGACCTCGCCGGGCACGACGACCAGGAACGCGTCGGCGAACACGACCCCGGCGAGGACGACGAGCGCCCACGGGTTCGCCGCGAGGTCGGCGATCAGCTCATCCACGGCACGTGTGTACCCGCCGTCGGTGAACGGCCGGGTAACGGCGTCTCAGCGCGTGCGCAGCGCCTCGCCCATCGCCTCGACCGCGCGCTGCATGATCGGCCCAGGCGTCGCGAAGTTGAACCGCACGGCGCTCGCCCCGATCTCGCCGCACATGGCGCCGTCCGTGAGCGACACGCCGGCGCGCTCGCCGAAGAACGCGGCCGGCGCCTGCGCCAGATCCAGCGCCGTGCAGTCGAGCCACGCCAGGTAGGTGCCATCCGGGGCCGTGTACCGCACGCCCGGGAGATGCTCGGCGATCAGCTCGGCCAGTCGGCGGCGGTTGTCGTCGAGGTAGCCGACGACGTCGTCGAGCCACGCGCCGCCGGAGGTGTAGGCGGCGGTGTTCGCGATCACCCCGAGGTTGGCGGCGCCGTGCCCCCACATCGCGCCCTCCGTCAGCCACCGCGCGCGATCGGCGGCGTTGGACACGACGACCTGCGCCGCCTTCAGGCCCGGCAGGTTCCACGCCTTCGACGCCGACGTCGCGGTCAGCGTGTGGCCGGCGGTGACCTCGTTCACCGACGCGTAGGGGACGTGCCGGCGGCCGGGGTACACGAGCGGCGCATGGATCTCGTCCGAGAACACCCGGGCGCCGTGCCGCTCCACGACCTCGCCGATCGCCGCCATCTCCGCGGCGTCGAGCACCTTGCCGATCGGGTTGTGGGGGTTGCAGAGCACAAGCAGGCCGCCGCCCTCCGCGAGCACGCGATCCAGCGCGTCCAGGTCGTAGACCCAGCGCTCGCCGTCGCGCGCGAGCGGCAGCTGGATGATGCGGCGACCGTGCAGCAGCGGCACGGTCAGGAACGGCATGTACGCGGGCGTGGGCACCACGATCGCGGAGCCGGGCGCGCTGAAGTGCTCGATCGCGACCTCGAGCGCGCTGATCACGTCCGGGAACGCGTGGACATCTCCCGGGTTCACGCTCCACGCGTACCGCTGCGCGGACCAGTCCGCGAAGGCCTCCGCCATGGCGGTGCCGTCGGCGGTCGGCAGATAGCCGAACGCGCCGCGGTCCACGGCCGCATGCAGGGCGTCGGTGATCGGCGGCGCGATCCCGAAGTCCATCTCCGCGACCCAGGCCGCCAGCCGGTCCGGGAACGCGGTCCACTTCAGGCTCCCGACCTCGCGCAGCGATTCGACCGTGATGTCGTCGAAGGGATGGCGGCTCTGGAACACGCGAGGCTCGCTTTCGTCGGCGGGTGGTCCCTCCATCCTGCCCGGCTCCCGCCGCACGAGGGCGATCCGGGGATCCCATGACGCTCCGGGGGAGGGGCGGTGAAGATTCGGGGCAGGCCGGATGAACGCTCGGCGAAGCGGCGCGCCCGGCGCCGCCTCGCGACATCCGCGACCGCCACGCTGGAGTCATGAGGGTCGCACTGGTGGCAGAGTCCTTCCTCCCGCACATGAACGGGGTCACCCACTCCGTCCTGCAGATGATCCGGCACCTCGAGCGACGCGGCCACGAGACGCTCGTCGTCGCACCCGACGGCGGCGGCGCCGAGCGCGCCCCGCACGGCCGCACCGAGCTGCTTCCGTCCCTGCCCATGCCGTCCTACCCGGAGGTCCGCGTCGCCTATCCGACGACCGCGCGTCTCGCGCGCGTGCTGCGCGACTTCCACCCCGACGTCGTGCACCTCGCATCGCCGTTCGCGCTGGGATGGAAGGGCCAGGTCGCGGCCGACGCGCTGCGCCTGCCGAGCGTCGCGGTCTACCAGACGGACGTCATCGCCTACACCGAGCGCTACGGCGTCCCCGGCGCCGTCCCCCTCGCGTCCGCGCACGTCGCGCGACTCCACAAGCGCGCGACGCTCACGCTCGCGCCGTCCTCGGCCTCGGAGTCGCAGCTCGCCGCGCTGGGCGTCGATCGCCTGCGCCGGTGGGGGCGCGGCGTCGACGCCGAGCGGTTCCGCCCCGAGCGTCGCAGCGAGAGCTGGCGCGCGAAGATCGGCCGCGGCGACCTGCTCGTCGGCTACGTCGGCCGCCTGGCGGCCGAGAAGCAGGTCGAGGATCTGCGGGTGCTGTGCGGGATCCCGGGCGTGCGTCTGGTGATCATCGGCGACGGCCCCGAGCGCGAGCGGCTCGAGCGGCTGCTGCCGGACGCCGTGTTCACGGGATTCCTCGGCGGCGACCAGCTGGCCAAGGCGCTCGCGAGCCTCGACGTGTTCGTGCACCCGGGTGAGAGCGAGACCTTCTGCCAGACCGTGCAGGAGGCGCTCGCGAGCGGCGTGCCGGTGGTCGCGACGGGGCGCGGCGGCCCGGTCGACCTCGTCCGATCGAGCGTGGACGGCTGGCTGTATGCCCCCGGCGACCTGGACGACCTGCGCGAGCGCGTGCTCGACCTCACGGGCGACGACGCCAAGCGCCGCTCGTTCGCGTCCGCGGCCCGCGAGAGCGTGGTCGCGCGCACGTGGGAGTCGCTGGGCGACCAGCTGATCGACTACTACCGCGAGGCGCAGCGTCTGCGGCCCCTCGACGACGCGTCCCGCGGGCGCGAGCTGACGCGTCCGGAGGTCGTCACGCCGCCCGAGCGCCGGCCGTGGAAGCGCTTCATCGCGCTCGGCGACTCGCTCACCGAGGGCCTGTGCGACACGTCGCGCATGGCGGACGGGCAGTACCGGGGCTGGGCCGACCGGCTCTCGACCATGCTCGCGCAGGGGCGCGGCCGGTTCGAGTACGCGAACCTCGCGGTGCGCAGCCGTCGCGTCCGCGACCTCGTGAACGAGCAGGCGCCCCAGGCGCTCGCCATGAAGCCCGACCTCGTGTCGGTCTTCATGGGGGCCAACGACCTCGTCGGGCACAGCGCCGATCCGGTGCGACTGGCGACGGACGTCGAGAGGGTGGTGCGCGACCTCCGCGCCTCCGGCGCCGACGTGCTGCTCGTCACGCCGTTCCTGCCCGATCGCCCCGCGGCCCGCATCTTCGCGCGTCGCTTCGCGCTGTATGCGACCGAGCTGCGCCGGATCGCGGCGGTCACCGACTCGTACCTCCTCGACGCGGCCGCGCTTCCCGCGCTCAGCGACTGCGCGATGTACGCGGACGACATGGTGCACCTCAGCTCACGCGGGCACCGCTACCTCGCGTACCGCGCGGCCGAGGCGCTCGGCATCCCCGACGCCGAGGCGCTCGGCCGCCTAGATGATGCGCTGCACGGCTTCGACCCGATCGACGACCCGACGCCGCAGGGCGACTGGCTCCGCACGCACGCGTTGCCGTGGGTGTGGCGCCGGATGCGTGGGCGCACGGCGGGGGACGGCCTGCTCGCGAAGCACGCCGACTACGTCGTGATCCCCGGGCGCAACGCGCCCAAGCGCACGAAGCTGGGCTGACGCCGCCCTACTCGTCCAGCCCGCCGAGACCGCGCGCCTCATCGCGCTCCTGGTCGACGAGGGGGTCCTGATCGTCCTGGATGCGCTCGTCCGGGTCGAGCGTGGGAGGCGGCAGCTCGAGCTCCGTCTCGTCGTCGAGGTCGACCTCGCGCTCCGCGTCCGGGGTGGTCTGCTCAGGGAAATCCGACATGCCGCCAGGGTAGGCACGCGCGCCGAGTCGCCGACAGACCCTGACCGGATCGGCCTCCCGCTGATAGGCTTGCGGGGACGTCCGTCCGCGGATGTCGCGAACTGAATACGCAAGAGGAGCAGGCTGGCAGGAAGCTGGTCCCCTGAAGTGGTCTCCCAGGCGCACGATCCGATGGATCCGGTCTGGTGGATTTCTCCTGGTGGCCAGCGCAGGCGAGCGTGATCGATGCCCCGCACGATCGGACGTGTGCGCGCCCATATCTGCCTGTTCCCTGCTCCTGACGTGAGTCCCGCATCGCGGGCACAGACAAGAGCCCACCCGTGCAGACGCGTGCCGAGAAGGAACACCGCGTGTCTGCGCGGCCAACAGAAGGAGAGACCTCTTGGAAGGTCCTGAAATCACCGCCGCCGAGGCCGTTCTCGACAACGGCCGCTTCGGCACCCGCACCGTCCGCTTCGAGACCGGCCGCCTCGCGCAGCAGGCGCAGGGCGCGGTCGCCGCGTACCTCGACGAGGAGACGATGCTCCTCTCGGCGACCAGCGCCAGCAAGCACCCCCGCGAGGGCTTCGACTTCTTCCCCCTGACGGTGGACGTCGAGGAGCGCTCGTACGCCGCGGGCAAGATCCCCGGCTCGTTCTTCCGTCGTGAGGGCCGCCCCTCGACCGAGGCGATCCTCGTCTGCCGCCTGATCGACCGTCCGCTGCGCCCGTCGTTCGTCGACGGCCTCCGCAACGAGATCCAGATCGTCGTGACGGTGCTCTCGATCGCTCCGGGCGAGTTCTACGACGCTCTCGCGATCAACGCCGCGTCGGCGTCGACCCAGATCTCGGGTCTGCCGTTCTCGGGCCCGATCGCGGGTGTGCGCCTCGCGCTCATCCCCGGTCACGGCGAGCACGCCGACCAGTGGGTCGCGTTCCCGAACGCCGAGCAGGTCGAGTCGGCCGTGTTCGACCTGATGGTCGCCGGTCGCGTCCTCGACAACGGCGACGTCGCGATCATGATGGTCGAGGCCGAGGCCACCGAGAACAGCTGGAACCTCATCAAGGCCGGCGCGACCAAGCCGAACGAGGAGATCGTCGCCGGCGGTCTCGAGGCGGCCAAGCCGTTCATCAAGCAGCTCGTCGCGGCGCAGGCCGAGATGGCCGCCGCCTCGACGAAGGCGCCGCTGGAGTTCCCGGTCTTCCCCGCCTACAGCGAGGAGACCTTCGCCTTCGTGAGCGAGAAGGCCTCCGACGACCTGGCGAAGGTGTACCAGATCGCCGACAAGCAGGAGCGCCAGAACGCCGACGACGAGGTCAAGGCCCGCGTCAAGGCCGAGCTGGTCGAGAAGGTCGAGGCGGGCGAGCTGCCCGCCGCCGCGCCGCTCGAGTTCGCCGCCGCCTACAAGTCGATCACGAAGAAGATCGTGCGCGGACGCATCCTCAGCGAGGGCGTGCGCATGGACGGCCGCGGCCTCGCCGACATCCGTCCGCTCGACGCCGAGGTGCAGGTCATCCCGCGCGTCCACGGCTCGGCGATCTTCCAGCGCGGCGAGACGCAGATCATGGGCGTCACCACGCTGAACATGCTCAAGATGGAGCAGCAGATCGACTCGCTGTCGCCCACGACGAGCAAGCGGTACATGCACCACTACAACTTCCCGCCCTACTCGACCGGTGAGACCGGCCGCGTGGGCAGCCCGAAGCGTCGCGAGATCGGCCACGGCTTCCTGGCCGAGCGCGCGCTCGTGCCGGTCCTGCCGTCGCGCGAGGAGTTCCCGTACGCGATCCGGCAGGTCTCCGAGGCGCTGGGCTCCAACGGCTCGACGTCGATGGGCTCCGTGTGCGCCTCGACCCTGTCGCTGCTGAACGCGGGTGTGCCGCTGCGCGCGCCCGTCGCCGGCATCGCGATGGGCCTCGTCACCGACGAGGTCGACGGCCAGACGCGCTACGCCGCGCTGACCGACATCCTCGGCGCCGAGGACGCCCTCGGCGACATGGACTTCAAGGTCGCGGGCACGAGCGAGTTCATCACGGCGATCCAGCTCGACACCAAGCTCGACGGCATCCCCTCCGAGGTGCTCGCCGGCGCGCTGACGCAGGCGAAGGACGCGCGCACGCGCATCCTCGAGGTCCTGAACGCCGCGATCGACGCTCCCGACGAGATGGCGCCCACCGCGCCGCGCGTCATCAGCGTGCAGATCCCGGTCGACAAGATCGGCGAGCTGATCGGCCCCAAGGGCAAGACGATCAACGCGATCCAGGACGAGACCGGCGCGCAGATCTCGATCGAGGAGGACGGCACCGTCTACATCGGCGCGACCGACGGCCCCTCGGCCGAGGCGGCCCGCGCGCAGGTGAACGCGATCGCCAACCCCACCAACCCGGAGGTCGGCGAGCAGTTCCTCGGCACGGTCGTGAAGATCATCCCCTCGGGTGCGTTCATCTCGCTGCTGCCGGGCAAGGACGGTCGCATGCACGTGACGCAGATCCGCAAGCTCAACGGCGGCAAGCGCGTCGAGAGCATCGAGGACGTCGTCTCGGTGGGTCAGAAGATCCTGGTCCGCATCGCCGAGATCGACGACCGCGGCAAGATGGCGCTCGAGCCGG
Source organism: Microbacterium sp. JZ31 (assembly GCF_016805985.1). Classification (NCBI taxonomy): domain Bacteria; kingdom Bacillati; phylum Actinomycetota; class Actinomycetes; order Micrococcales; family Microbacteriaceae; genus Microbacterium; species Microbacterium sp. JZ31. The sequence goes on along the minus strand of NZ_CP017661.1, from coordinate 2,218,228 downwards.
TCATCGACGAGACCCCGGCGGGCGACGCGCCCGCGGAGGAGGCCGTCGAGGCCTGAGCCTCGGAAGGTCCGACGGCCCGCTCGCCCTTCGGGGCGGGCGGGCCGTTCCGCTTCCCGTCACCTCGCGTGACGAGAACGTTACGGCGCGGTGCACGGCGGTGTCCGTGGCCTGCAATACGCTCGAAGCACACGTCGGCAGCGGGCGTGACGCGAGTCCCCTTCCCCGGGACGGTCGCGTGAAGGGGCGGGGAACATGGATGAAGCGCAGGCAGGCGGGCTGACTCAAGCCGCCGCCACGCCGCGCGAGCATCCGTCCGCTCCGATCCCCGTGCTGGGTCCCGGAGTGGGGACGTTCGTGCGCGAGCGCCTGGGCGACACGGGCATCGACATCTTCCCCGTGATGCTGGGCGGCGCGGAGTTCGGCTGGACGGTCGATCAGGATCGCGCCGACGCGCTGCTCGACCACTTCGTCCGGATCGGCGGCAACGCCGTGCACACGGCCGACAGCTTCGCAGCCGGGCGCAGCGAGCACATCATCGGACGCTGGATCCGCCGGCGTCGCATGCGCGACGACATCACGCTCGCGGTGCGCGTGGGCGGTCATCCCGACAACCCGGGCCTGGGCTCGGTGAACCTCGTCCGCGCGGTCGAGGCCTCACTGCTGCGGCTCGACACCGACCGCATCGACGTGCTGTACCTCGACGCGACCGCCGAGCGCATCGGATCCGTCGAGGACGCCCTCGCGACCGCGGAATGGCTCATCGAGACGGGCAAGGTGCGCCACATCGGCGCCTACGGCTTCACGGCCGAGCAGCTGGTCGAGGCGCGCATCCTGGCCTCCGCCGGCTACCCGCGCATCGAGGCGCTCGACGTGCCGTACAACCTGATGCGGCGGAAGGAGTTCGAGGGCGACCTGCGGCTCGTGGCGGGCGCGCAGGCCCTCGCCGTGACACCCTCGCAGGCGCTCGAGCACGGCTTCCTGTCGGGGCGTCACCGGTCGCGGCAGGGTGTGGCGGCCTCCGCGCGCGGGCGCCAGCTCGCCGGCAGCCTCAACCGCCGCGGCGTGCGGGTGCTGAAGGCGCTCGACGTCATCGCGGCCGAGCTCGCCGTGCCGCACGCCTCGATCGCGATCGCGTGGCTGCTCGCGCAGCGGTCGGTGACGGCGGCGATCGTCAACACCTATTCGCCCGCGCAGCTCGACGAGCTCGTGCAGGGCGTGGGGGTGCGCCTCACGCGGGCCCACCTGTCCGACCTGACCAAGGCGACGGAATAGGCCACCGGCTGTGACGGCTCGCCACACGCCTGCCGGCGGTGCCGCCGCGGTCACGTAGTGTGGGGGAGGACCGCGGGTGCTCCGGCGCCGCATGCTCGGTCCGAGGTCGATCCGAACATGATGCGGTGAAGGACGGGGTGAGACTGTGGCGCACTACATCTATCTCGTCCGGCACGGCGAGCAGCTGGATGCAGAGCACGGCATGGAGGACGGCCCGCTCTCCCCGCGGGGCCGACGCCAGGCCGAGCTGATCGCCGACCGGCTCTCGGGCATCCCGCTGGAGCGGGTGTGCCACTCGCCGCTCGTGCGGGCCACCGACACGGCGCGGATCATCGCCGAGCGCCTCCCGTCCGTCACGCCCGAGCCCCACGCCCTCCTGTTCGACTGCGTGCCGACCGGCATGACCGACGAGACACCCGCGGCGTTCGAGCCGTTCTTCGGCGGCGTCACGGAGGCCGAGATCGAGGCGGGCAAGGCGCAGATGGCCGACGCCGTGGGCGAGTTCCTGGCTCGCAGGACGGGCGACGTGCACGAGCTGCTCATCACCCACAACTTCGTCATCTCGTGGTTCGTGCGCGAGGTGCTCGGCGCTCCCGAGTGGCGCTGGATGACCCTCAACCAGGCGAACTGCGGCCTCACGGTGCTGAGCCAGCGTCAGGGCCGCCCCTGGACCCTCCTGACCCACAACGACCTCGCCCACCTCCCGGTCGAGCTGCGCACCGGACTGCCCGACCAGCTCTCCTTCTGACTCGGGGCGGGTCCGTTGACCGGTCGCCGCGTTCTCAGGAGATGTCGGGGGGCTTCTCAGGGGCGGATGCGCGTCTCGGGTCCTGAGAACGCGACATCTCCTGAGAAGCGGGCGGCGCTGCCGCGTCCGTGTGCAGGACGAGTATCGGCTCGCCGGACATAGTGTGAGCGCATGCCTTCCGCGAAAACCGGCACGGCGTGGCCGCAGCTGGATCAGAAGCTCGGAGGCGCGCTCTTGATCTTCAGCGGCGGATTCACGTCGCTCGTGTTCGGCGCCGCGACGCTCTGGCTGCTGCGCGAGCAACTGCACATCGGCTGCGACGCGTACGCCGACGGGCCTGAGGCTGCCTACAGCTGGATCTGCTCCGACGGCATTGGCTACCTCGCGCCAGGACTGACACTGGTGACGATGACGGCGTTGGTCGTAGTCGTCGGACTCGTCGTCACCGCGTTGGTTCGGTCCGACCGCTCAGCGCGAGTGTGGTTCACAGTTCTCGCTGCGCTTCCCATCGTCTGGACCCTGGCATGGACCTGGTACGGCTCCGAGCGCCTCGTCTACCCACCGCCCGGCGTGCACCCCATCGAGTACTGGATCGGCTCCCTCGGTCCTGCTGCGCTCGTCTGCCTGCTCGCGCTCGTCGTCGCCGTGATGGCATTGTTCGTCAGCGGCCGCATGGCGTTTGGACTCACCGTGGCCGCGGTGGTGAGCATCGGGATCGCCACGGTCCTTCAGCCCGGCATCGGCATCGCGAGCGGGGCGACCGCCGCTCTTCTCTGCGCCGCGCTGTTGCGGACGAAGAAGGTGACCGTCGCGGGGAGACTCGCGCGGACCACTGTGGTGAAGCTCGATACGAGTGAAGTCCGGGCGCGGAGAGCGCGGCGAACGCCTTGACGACGGTCAGGACGGTGCGGGCGTCTCCGGATCCCGGGCTTCGGCGAACGAGGTCGGATCGCGGAGGACGGCCGCGAGTTGCAGCACCCCGACCAGCAGAGTCGCCGCACCTGCGACGAGGATGAGCCAGAGCCAGGGATTCCATCCGCTGATGCCGGTCTCGTCCGCGATCATCCCGTGCGTGACCATCGCGCCGCCGCCCGCGATCGTGACGACGACGCCGAGGACGACGGTGGCTCCCGCCAGGAGGTGTGACATCTTCCGCTCCACTCTCATCGCCGGTTCTCAGGAGATGCCCGCTTCTCAGGACCGGATCCGCGTTCGCGCTCCTGAGAACGCGACATCTCCTGAGAAGCGGGCAGGCCCTTGCTCAGACCAGGGCCTTGCCGTACCAGCGCGTCGCGTTGGGGTTGTCGTTGTAGGGCTCGATGGGGGCGAAGCCCGTGCGGGCGTAGAGCGCGGCGGCGGCCTCGAGCGTGTGGTGCGTGTCGAGCACGAGTTCCCGTGCTCCCCACGCCCGTGCCTGGCGCTCGAGCTCGGCCATGAGCAGGCGTCCGGCGCCCAGGCCGCGGGCGGCGGGGCGCGTGTACACGTGCTTGATCTCGTAACGCGCTCCCAGCGGGCCGTCCGCGATCCGGCGGATGGCGCCGCATCCGATCAGCCCGCGCGTGGCGTCCCCCTCGGGATCCGTGTGCTCGATGAGCAGCAGGACGCCGTCGGGTGCGCGGAACGCGTCGGGCCCCGGCAGCACGGGCCGGTACTCGCCCGGGAACCCGGATGCGCGTTCGGCGAAGTACTCGACGATCAGCTCGTGGGCGTCGGGATCGGCGGGCGAGGCGGCGCGGAACGTCATCACGCCTTCGAGCGTAGAGCCGGATGAGCGCCCCGGTTGTCAACCCTCCGCGGGCGATGGCACCGCCGGAAACTAGGATGGACGCATGACGACACGGATCGCCCTGGTCGGCGGCACCGGCAAGCTGGGCGGCATCATCCACGAGGTCATCGAGGGCCTCGACGGGTTCGAGGTCTCGGCGGTGCTCACGTCCCGCAGCGACCTGTCCGAGCTGGACGGCGCCGACCTCGTGGTCGACGCGTCCGTCCCCGCGGTCAGCGTGGATGTCGTCCGGGCCGCGATCGAGCGCGGCATCAACGTCGTCGTCGGCACCAGCGGATGGTCGGCGGAGCGGATCGCCCTGGTGCGTCCGCTCGTCGAGGCCTCGGGCACCGGTGCCGTGTTCGTCCCGAACTTCTCGCTCGGCTCCGTGATCGGCAGCGCGATCGCCGCCGCGGCGGCACCGCACTTCCCCTCGGCGGAGATCGTCGAGGCCCACCGTGACACGAAGGTGGATTCGCCGAGCGGCACCGCCGTCCGCACGGCCGAGCTGATCGCCACGGCGCGCCGCACGCCCGTCCAGGCGCCGCATGTGGATCAGCGCGCCCGCGGGCAGCAGGTCGCGAGCGTGCCTGTGCACTCGCTGCGCCGCCCCGGCGTGATCGCTCGCCAGGAGACGATCCTGTCGGGCCCCGGCGAGTCGCTCTCGATCGTGCACGACACGACGGATCCGGCCGCGGCGTACGCGCCGGGCATCCGCGTCGCGCTGCAGCATGCGGGCGACGTGCGCGGTGTCGTGATCGGACTCGAGAACTTCATCGACATCGGCATCGGCGCCCCCCGGCTCGCCGAGCGGCGCCCCGTGAAGGACGAGTCCGTGCCCGGCCAGGTCGCGCAGGCGACGAGCGCGTGAGCGCACGCATCGGCGTGGCCGTCATGGCCGTGCTTCTCGCGCTGTACATCGTGCTCGTCGGATGGCGGGCGGTGCAGCTCGTCCAGACGGGAGATCCCGTCGGCATCGCGATGGGCGTCGCGCTGTTCGTTCTGCCGGTGATCGCCGCGTGGGCGCTCGGACGCGAGCTGTGGTTCGGCGTCCGGGCCGAGCAGCTGGCGCGACGTCTCGAGACCGAGGGCGGGCTGCCCGACGACGTGGTGGCCACGACGCCGAGCGGCCGGGTGACGCGCGCGGAGGGCGACGCGGTCTTCCCGCGCTACCGCGCCGAGGTCGAGAACGATCCCGAGAACTGGAAGGCCTGGTTCCGCCTCAGCCTCGCGTACGACGCGGCGGGCGACCGCCGACGGGCACGTCAGGCCGCGCGCGAGGCGATCCGCCACGAGCGCGCGACCCGTTGAGCGAGACACGCTGAGCGCGGCGCGCTGACCGGCGTCAGGCCGGGACGGCCGCCTCGATGGCGTCCTCGGCCGTCCGGTGGCGGAACGTGAAGCCGGATGCCGACAGCGCCGCGGGTACGACGTGCGCGTCCGTGAGCAGCACCGCGTCGGCGAAGTCGTCGCCCAAGGCGGTGCGCATCGCCCAGGTCGGCGCGCGCAGCACATAGGGCCGGTTCAGGCGACGCGCGAGGGCGAAGCCGATGTCGTTCGCGGTCGCCCGCGTCGGCCCCGCGAGGTTCACCGGACCGGTGAGCCCCTGATCCAGCACGTGCAGGATCGCCGCTATCTCGTCGTCGAGCGAGATCCAGGGCCAGGACTGGGTGCCGGATCCGAGCGGGCCCGAGACGCCGGCGCGCGTGAGCGCGATGAGCGGCTTGAGCACGGCCTCGGGGTGCAGGACCGGGGCGGTGCGCAGCAGAGCGGTGCGCTCGCCCGCGATCCGGGCGGCGTGCTCCCATTCGACGCAGAGCGAGGCGAGGAACGTGCTGCCGGGTCGGGCATCCTCTTCCAGCTCTCGGCCCGATCCGTAGAATCCAGTGGCGCTCGCGGAGACGAAGTGCGGCCGCTCGCCGCGCGGCAGCGCCTCGACCGCCCGGGCGAGTGCGCGGGTGGGGGTGATGCGCGACCACAGCAGCTCGCTGCGGTAGGAGCGTGTCCACGGCAGGCGTGCGATGCTGGCGCCGTTCAGGCCGACGACGGCGTCCGCTCCAGCCACGACTTCGGGGTCGAGAGGCGACCCGTCGAGCCAGCGCACCTCATCCGGGGCCGCCGACTCTCGCCGCACAAGCCGCGTGACGCGGTCGCCGCGCTCGTGCAGAGACGCGACGAGGGCGCGCCCGATCAGGCCGGACGCGCCCCCGATGACGACGTGCATCAGGCCAGCGTTGCTTCCAGCGTGATGTCGATTCCCGCGAGCGCCTGCGAGACCGGGCAGCCGGCCTTCGCGCCCTCGGCGATCTCCTGGAACTTCTCCGCGTCCAGACCCGGCACGACGGCGTTCACGTTGAGGTGGCTGCCGGTGATGCCGGTGCCCGGCTTGAACGTCACCGAGGCGGTCGTGTCGAGCTTCTCGGGCGGCGTGCCGTTCTCGCTCAGCGCGTGCGACAGCGCCATGCTGAAGCACGACGCGTGCGCGGCGCCGATGAGCTCCTCCGGCGTGGTCGTGGACTCGGAGCCTTCCGAGCGCGCCTTCCAGTTGATGGGGAAGGAGCCGATGCCCGACGCGAATGAGACGGTTCCGGATCCCTCGGCGAGGCTTCCTGTCCAGGCGGTGGTGGCTTCGCTGGTGACGGTCATGGCATCCTCCGAATCGGCGATGAGCGGTGTCCGGCCAGCCTATCGACCGGTGCGCCGCCCGTCACCGGCCGCGCCCATCCCGAGGGGCATCGTCGCCGCGAGACCGCATGCGCGGGCGTGCCTGCTCGGGCCGTGGATGCCCGCTCGAGCCGCCCCATGCCCGGGCGCGCCCGGACACCCGCGTCACGCAGCGCGCGTGCGGCCGACGACGCCGGCGCGCTGCAGCAGCAGGTAGATCTGGCAGCCGAGGCAGAAGCCGAACGCGGCGTTCAGGAAGGCCGCGATCAGGGCGGCCGCCGCGGCGATCGGCAGCGCCCAGGGCACGCCGATCGCGTGCAGGATGAGGCCCGTCGCGGTGACGAACAGACCAACGCCCTGCGCGAAACGCGGCGGTCGCGGATCCTCCAGCTCGCTCGGGGGAGCGAGGCGCGGGCGCACGAGACGGCGGAACACGACGCCCCACGGAGCCGTGCGGGGCGACACGACGCTCCACGCGAACAGCGCCGCGACGATCGCGACGGCGAGGAAGCCCGGGTCGGCGATGCGCTGCCAGAGCGGCGCGGTGCCCGGCACGTACACGCTGTCTGCCAGCGGCTGGTAGGCGAACCAGCCGAAGCTTTCGCTCTCCTGGCCGAGACGCGGCGAGATGCCGACGAGCGACAGATACGTCGCGACGAGCAGCAGCGCGGTGGTGATGACGGCCGCGAAGCGCGGTCCGCGGGGGTCGATGCGGGCGGGCGCGGGCGCGTCAGACATGGGTCTCCTCCAGGAGTCGGTCGAGCTCGCGTGTCACATCGTGGGCGCGCGGGGAGCCGCCGATGCGGGCGCGCACGGCGCCGTCGGGGTCGACGATCAGCGTCGTCGGGGTCTGCAGCACACCGAAGCGGCGGGTGAGGTCGGGTCGGTCGGTGAGGTCGACATCGACGTGCGCGACGCCGTGCCTCGCATGTGCGATGCCGCCGAGCACGCGTCTGGTCGCCGGGCAGCGCGTGCAGTACGCGGTGCCGAACTGCACGAGCGTGGCGCGCGCCCCGAAGGTCGCCGGGTCGACGTCGAGGGACGCGGGCGTCGCGCGGGCGCCGGGGGAGGCCGCGCGCACGCGACCTTCCCGCCGGCGCAGGACGAGGCCCAGCACCGCAGCGGCGCCCACGACGGCGCCGAGCACCCCGAGCGCGGTCAGCGGTTCCACGCCGCCACGATAACGGGCGTCCCGCGCGGCGTAAGCGGCGCGGACACCCGGCGTAACACGCGGATCGGCCCGCCCTCGCGAGGAGAGCGGGCCGATCCTGTCACTGCTACTCGGCGACGGTCGCGGCGCCGATGTCCGGGTTGTCGGTGAAGAACCCGTCGATGCCCGTGTCGAGGAACGCGCGGATCTCGCCCGCCAGGTCGCCGGGGGCGTACGGGTCGGCGCCCGAGCGGAAGTCGGCCGCGAGGAACTGGTTCTCGACGCGGAAGGTCCAGGCGTGCACCGTCAGACCTGCGCGGTGCGCGTCGCGGACGACGCTGCTCGGCTCGGCGAGCGTGCCGTCCGCATTGCGCGGGATGATCACGTTCTTCTCCGCGCCGATGCCGTCGGCGTAGCGCGCGATCTCGGCGACGCCGCGTCGGGTCACGAGGTCGGCGTACGTGCGGGGGTCACCGGCGGCGACGAGGTCGTACGGCGCTCCCGAGTTGCTGATCAGCTGCGCGAGCGGCACGTTCGTCATCCGGTTCAGGTCGCGGAGGTTGCGCGTCTCGAAGCTCTGCAGGATGACCGGTGCACGGCGGTCGTCGAGGCCGTTGCGGCGCAGCTCGACCACGAGCGGCTCCTCGAGCGAGAGGCCGATCGAGTCGAAGTACGTCGGGTGCTTGGTCTCCGGGTAGACGCCGACGGGGCGGCCGTCGCAGGTCTTCGAGTGCCGGGCGAGGTCCATGACCTCGTCCAGCGTCGGGATCGGATAAAGGCCGTCGAACGCCGCGCTCTGCGGGCGCACCTGCGGCAGGCGCTCCTCGGCGCGCAGCGTCCGCAGCTCGGCGAGCGTGAAGTCCTCCGTGAACCACCCGGTGACCTGGACGCCGTCGATCGTCTTGGTCGTGCGACGGTCGGCGAACTCGGGGTGCGCGGCCACGTCCGTCGTGCCGCCGATCTCGTTCTCGTGGCGGGCGACGAGCACGCCGTCCTTCGTCGCGACGACGTCGGGCTCGATGTACTCGGCGCACTGCGTGATGGCGGTCTCGTAGGCGGCGAGCGTGTGCTCGGGGCGGTAGCCGCTCGCGCCGCGGTGGGCGACGACGGTCACGGCGTCGGGGGTCACCCGCGTGCGCTGCAGGTCGACGATCGCGAACTCGGTGTCGTCCGGCGTGCCGGTGTTGCGCGCATCGTTGCCGGGGTAGTTGTTGTCGTTGCCGATCAGCAGCCGGCCGTCGCGCAGCTGCAGCACCGTCTCGAACGACTGCACCGGAAGCGCGTACGTCTCGCCCAGGCCGTAGCCCTCGCCCTCGTCGATGCCGTGCGGGTTGTCGACGCGCAGCGCGTCCAGCACGAGCGTCTTGTGCAGGAAGCCCTCGCGGTCCGGGCGCTGGCGCAGGTCGACCTGGTACACGCGCTTGATGACCGACTGGTCGCCCTCGAAGTCGTCGCGCTCGATCAGCAGCAGCTTGCCGTCGCGCGTCGTGAACGCGTCGCCGATCACGTTCGGGGTGATGTCGGTCTGGTACGACCACGTGCGGCCCGTGTAGCGGCCCTTGCGGGTGTCGAACTCGTTGATCACGCGGCGGCGCTGGTCGGTGTCCGCCAGGTACGCGCCCTCGAGCACGGGGTAGAGATAGCGGCCGTCTCGCGACCCCGCCATGGCCTCGAAGCCGCGGCTCGCGGCGACCGTGGGCTGGGCGCCGCCGAGGTACGGATTCTGCGGCGACTGGGCGCCGGCGAGCGGGTACGGCTTCTCGAGCAGCGTGCCGTTCTTGTCGAAGTGCAGCAGGAACGGACCGAACTCCTCGCCGACCCAGAACGTGCCGTCCTTCGCCCGCACGATCGACTCGATGTCGAAGTCGGCGCCCGTCAGCAGGCGCTCCGAGGTGTCCTCGTTCACGATCGCGAAGTCGAGCACGCCGTTGCGGTCGTTGTAGGAGATGTGGCGCAGGATGTCGATCTCGCCCGCGCCGCCCCGGGAGGTCTGCCACTCCGGTTTGACGAGGTAGTTGCGCAGCAGGAAGTCGGCCGAGTTCCCCTTCGCGCCGAATCCGTTGTCGGGCTGGGCCCAGAAGGTGCCGTCGCCGTTGTCGAGCATGGCGGAGAAGCCGGGAATGACCTGGCCGTCGAACGGTCCGCTGCGGCCGTTCGCGGGCGTCACGGCCGCGCCGGAGGCCGGCCCCTCGGCGAGGTAGTCGGCCGAGAGCGTCGCCCGCGCGTCGAGCGTGGGGACGACGGTCTTCTCAGATCGCGGGGAGGAGCCGTGGCCGGTGACCGCGGTCGTCGCGGACGCCGCGGCGGGCAGGAGCGCGGCGATGAGCGACGCCGCGGCGGAGAGGGCGATGAGCGCGGCGGGCGACGTGTGCCGGCGGCGCTGCGGGGGAGTGATCGTCACCCGCGCGACGCTTCTCTCCCCGCGTCACCGGAGGACGACCGTCCGGTGAACGAGGGCAGAACTGCCCAGGCAGGGATGTCCGCGACGCGCGCGGCGACGTCCTCGCGCCCGGCGGCCCGGTTCGCGCGCGCCTGATCCGGATGTCCGAAGCCGGGTCTACCCTGGATCGCGTGATCCCGACACCGTACGAAGACCTGCTGCGCGACGTGCTCGCGCACGGCACGCACAAGGACGACCGCACGGGCACCGGCACGACCAGCGTGTTCGGGCGGCAGCTGCGCTACGACCTCTCGCAGGGCTTCCCGCTGATCACGACCAAGCGCGTGCACTTCAAGTCCGTCGCGCTCGAGCTGCTGTGGTTCCTGCGCGGCGACTCGAATGTGCGCTGGCTGCAGGAGCGCGGAGTGACGATCTGGGACGAGTGGGCTGACGCCGACGGCGAGCTCGGGCCCGTGTACGGCGTGCAGTGGCGCTCGTGGCCCACCCCGAGCGGCGAGCAGATCGACCAGATCCAGCAGGCCGTCGACCTGCTGAAGAGCAACCCCGATTCGCGCCGCATCGTGGTCTCGGCGTGGAACCCCGCCGAGATCCCCGACATGGCGCTGCCGCCGTGCCACGCGTTCTTCCAGTTCTACGTCGCCGACGGCAAGCTGTCGTGCCAGCTCTATCAGCGCAGTGCGGACATGTTCTTGGGTGTGCCCTTCAACATCGCGTCGTACGCGCTGCTGACCATGATGATGGCGCAGCAGACGGGCCTGGAGCCGGGCGAGTTCGTGTGGACGGGCGGCGACGTGCACATCTACGACAACCACCGCGATCAGGTCGCCGAGCAGCTCTCGCGCGATCCGTTCCCGTACCCGACGCTCGAGATCACCCGGAAGCCCGCGTCGATCTTCGACTACGAGTTCGAGGACTTCGCGGTGCACGACTACCAGCACCACCCGCCGATCCGCGCGGCCGTCGCGGTCTGATGGCGGTCCGCGCGATCTGGGCGCAGGCGGCCAACGGCGCGATCGGCGCCGACGGCGGCATGCCGTGGGACCTCCCGGAGGACATGGCGTACTTCAAGCGGGTCACGACCGGTGCGCCCGTCGTGATGGGCAGGCGCACGTGGCAGTCCTTTCCGGATCGGTTCCGCCCGCTGCCGGGCCGGCCGAACGTGGTGGTCACGCGCGACGAGTCGTTCGACGCACCGGGCGCCGAGGTCGTGCATGCGCTCGATGACGCGCTGCACCGCGCCCGTGAGCTGGGGGACGACGTGTGGGTGATCGGCGGCGCCGAGATCTACCGGCAGGCGATGCCGCTGCTCGACGAGCTCTGGGTCACCCGCATCGACGTCGACGTCGAGGGCGACGCCTTCGCGCCCGAGGTCGACGCCTCCTGGCGACTCAGTCGCGCCGACCCCGCGCCCGGACAGTGGCACACGAGCCGCACGGGCACGCGCTACCGCTTCGAGGTGCTCGAGCGCGCGGGATCCGCAGGAGCCTGAGAGCGCGGGACGATAGCCTGGGGAGCATGACGCACTCGGGCAACCCCTTCGGACAGGTGCTCGTCGCGCTCGTCACTCCGATGACGGCCGACGGCGAGGTCGACTGGCCCGCCGTCGAGAAGCACATCGACGACGTCATCACGTCGGGTGCCGACGGCATCGTCGTGACCGGCACGACGGGCGAGACCTCGACGCTCACCGACCCCGAGAAGCTGCGCCTCGTCGAGGTGGGCAAGGACGTCGCGGCGGGGCGCGCAAAGATCATCACGGGCGGCGGATCCAACGAGACCGCGCACGCGATCGAGCTCTACCGCAAGAGCGAGAAGGCCGGCGCCGACGGCATCATGATCGTCACGCCGTACTACAACAAGCCCACGCAGGCGGGCATCCTGACGCACTTCCGGCTGGTGGCGGACTCCACCGACCTGCCGGTCATCCTCTACGACATCCCGGGCCGCACGGGCGTCCCCATCAAATACGAGACGATCCTGCGGCTCGCGAAGCACCCCAACATCCTCGCGATCAAGGACGCCAAGGGCGACTTCAGCGAGGTCAGCCGCGTGCTGAACCAAACCGACCTGCTGTACTTCTCGGGCGACGACGCGAACGTGCTGCCGCACCTCGCGATCGGCGCATCGGGGCTGATCGGCGTGACCGCGAACATCGCGGCGGCGCCGTACCGCATGATCGTCGACGCGGTGAACCGCGGCGATCTCGCCGCGGCGACCGAGCAGCACATGAAGCTCGAGCCGCTCGTGCGCGCCGTCATGACGCACGTGCCGGGCACGGTGTCGGCGAAGTACATCCTGCACGGCCTCGGCCGCATCTCCAGCCCGCGCGTGCGCCTGCCGCTCGTCGGGCCGGAGGAGTGGGAGGCCGCGATCATCGAGGACGAGCTGGCCCTCGTGAAGGATGTCGCCGGCGTCGACCTCTCGAACTTCCGCCCCGACCGCAACGCGGCCGCGGGCGGCGCACTGCCGAAGATCGCCGGCACCACCCGCTGACGCGACGTCGGCCCACGATTCCCCGCGGCGGAGAACGCCGCACCCACACAAGAGAACACGACACCGAGGTCGCATGCCCGACTCGGCATGCGACCCGAAACCGGGTGCCGCCTCGCGCCGCGCCCGTGAAAGGCGGACCATGTCCACTCCGGTCTACGATCCCCCCGCGCTCGAGAACGGCGCGCTGCGCGTCACACCGCTCGGCGGCCTCGGCGAGGTCGGTCGCAACATGACCATCTACGAGTTCGACGGCAAGATCCTCGTCGTCGACTGCGGCGTGCTCTTCCCCGAGGAGCACCAGCCGGGCGTCGACCTGATCCTGCCCGACTTCGAGCCCATCAGGAACCGCCTCGACGACATCGTCGGCGTGGTCCTGACCCACGGCCACGAGGACCACATCGGCGCGGTGCCGTACCTGCTCAAGCTGCGACAGGACATCCCGCTGATCGGCTCTGCGCTCACGCTCGCGCTCGTCGAGGCGAAGCTCAAGGAGCACCGCATCAAGCCCGTCCTGACCGTGGTCAAGGAGGACGAGGAGTGGGACATCGGGCCGTTCGCGCTCGAGTTCGTCGCCGTGAACCACTCGATCCCGGACGCGCTCGCGGTCGCGATCCGCACGCCCGCGGGCCTCGTCCTGCACACGGGCGACTTCAAGATGGACCAGCTGCCGCTCGACGGCCGCATCACGGACCTGCGCGCCTTCGCCCGCCTGGGCGAGGAGGGCGTCGACCTGTTCCTGCCCGACTCCACCAACGCCGACGTGCCGGGCTTCACGCCGACCGAGCGGGCGATCGGGCCCGTGATCGACCAGGTCATCTCGAAGACGCCGGGCCGCGTGATCGTCGCGAGCTTCTCGAGCCACGTGCACCGCGTGCAGCAGGTGCTCGACGCCGCGGCGGCGAACGGTCGCCGCGTCGCGCTGCTCGGTCGCAGCATGGTGCGCAACATGACGATCGCGGCCGACCTCGGGTACCTGAACGTGCCCGAGAACGTGCTGATCGACTACAAGAAGGCGCGGGACATCCCGGACAACCAGATCGTCTACATGTCGACCGGATCGCAGGGCGAGCCCATGGCCGTGCTGAGTCGGATGGCGAACCTCGACCACGCGATCGAGCCGGGCGAGGGCGACACCGTGATCCTGGCCTCGAGCCAGATCCCCGGCAACGAGAACGCGATCTACCGCGTGATCGACGGCCTCACGAAGCTGGGCGCGAACGTCGTGCACAAGTCGAACGCGCGCGTGCACGTGTCCGGCCACGCCGCGGCGGGCGAGCTGCTCTACTGCTACAACATCCTCAAGCCCAAGAACGTGCTGCCGGTGCACGGCGAGTACCGTCACCTGATGGCGAACGCCAAGCTCGCCCAGGACACGGGCATCGCGGAGGAGCGCACGATCCTCGGGGAGAACGGCGCGGTCGTCGACCTCAAGGACGGCGTTGCGCGCATCGTGGGTCAGCTCGACCTGGGCTTCGTCTACGTCGACGGCTCCACGGTCGGCGAGATCACGGACGCCGACCTGAAGGATCGCCGCGTGCTCGGCGAGGAGGGCTTCGTGTCGGTCATCATCGTGGTCGACGCCGCGACGGGCCGGATCATCACGGGGCCCGAGATCCACGCGCGCGGCATCGCGGAGGACGACGCGGTGTTCGAGGCCGTCAAGCCGAAGATCGCCAAGGCGCTCGAGGAGGCGGCCGCCGCGGGCGTGCGCGACAATCACGCGCTGTCGCAGACCGTGCGCCGCACGATCGGCCGCTGGGTCAACCAGTCGCTGCGACGTCGGCCCATGATCGTGCCGCTCGTCATCGAGGCGTAGCAGCGCGTCCCGCGGCGCGGACCCGGCGTCGCCTCGGCGTCGCTCGACCGCATAGGCTCGCTCGCGTGAAGCGCCTATCGGCCGTTCCGCTCCTCGCCACGATGCTCGTGCTCGCCGCGTGCGGCGGAGAGCCATCACCGGGCAACTCCGCCGCGGCGAGCCCGTCGTCCACCGCCCCGTCGCCGTCGGCGAGCGCTTCGCCGACGCCGACTGCCGTGCCGACGCCGAGTGCCGTGCCGACGGGCGCGCCGGGGCTCGCGGAGCTGACCGTGTCCGCCGACGGGCTCGGTCCGCTCCTGCTGGGGAGCGCCGTCGCAGGCGAGGGGCTCGAGATGGTCGAGCTCGTCGAGGACTGCTCGCGGCCGTTCTGGCAGACCGTCGACGCCTACACCGTTCCGGACGGTGGGTATGGCGGCGCGGGCGGGCCGGCGTTCACGGTCCGGTCCGAGGCGCCGGACGCGCCGCTGCAGCGGATCGACGTGCTCGGGCAGGAGATCGCGACCGAGGAGGGGATCCGGGTCGGTGCTCCGCGGAGCGACGTCGAGGCGGCGTATCCCGACGCGGAGCGCGTCGACGACGCCGGCCTGACGACGCTGTTCGTGGTGCCGGGGGAGACCGGGCAGCTGCTGATCGAGGTGGCGGGATCGGATCTCGCGTACTGGCAGGAGGACGCCGACACCGTCGTCTATCTCAGGGTGATCGGCGCCGATCGCGAGCCCACGGGCATCGCTGCGACCGACGACGTCGTGGGCTTCTGCGCCGACCCGGAGTGATCCGGGCGGGTCCCGCGGCGCGGATCCGGGCAGTGCCCGGCGTCGCTGCCGCGCGATGTCGGCCCTCGCGCGTACCGTGGAGGCATGCCACGCACGTCCGCCGCGTCCAAGGGTCAGGCCGCGAGCAAGAGCCGGGCGGCCTCGAAGCCCGAGGCCGCACCTTCGCGCGCGCGCAAGAAGGCTGAGCCGGCCGCGAAGCCCTACTTCGAGGAGACGGACCGCCCGTCCGTCGTGGTGCGCGCCTGGAACGGGCTCGGCCACGCGGTCGGCGCGCTCTTCCGCGCGTTCGGGCCCGAGGGGCTGGAGAAGGACGACCGCCGCGACGGCTTCCCGCTGCTGCTCGTGATGCTCGCGATCGCGGGCGCCGTGACCGAGTGGTTCTTCATCGGCAACGAGATCGCGATGAACATCAGCGCGTACACGTTCGGCATGCTGATCGGGCGCACGGCGTTCGTCTTCCCGGTCGCGCTGCTCCTGCTCGCGGGATGGCTGTTCCGCCATCCCTCCTCCGTGCACGACAACGGCCGCATCGGCATCGGCTTCACCCTGCTGACCGTCACGGTCGCGGGCTTCTGCCATATCGCGGGCTCCCGCCCCCAGCCGTCCGAGGGCATGCCGGCACTGAGCCGGTCCGGGGGCCTGTTCGGCTGGCTGGTCGGGGAGCCGACGGCCATGCTGCTGAGCCCGATCGGCGCCTACGTGCTGCTGTCGCTGGTCGCAGCCCTGAGCGTGCTGATCATCACCAAGACGCCGCCGAACCGCATCGGCCGCCGCCTGGGCGAGCTGTACGCATGGATGTTCGGGGCGGAGCACGCGGAGGAGAACGCGAACGCGAACGCGAAGGCGCAGACGGCGCCCACCGAGGTGCTCACCGAGAGCGACGACGAGCACGTCCCGTGGTGGCGCCGAAACAAGTCGGGTCGCGAAGAGGACCCGGATGTCGTCGACTCGCCCCAGGATCTCACCGAGCTGCTCACCGAGCAGAGCGACGGGGGCTACGACAAGGCGATCGTCGTGGCCGAGCCCGAGGAGGACCCGCGCGACTCCGCGACGCAGGTGCTCAGCTCGATCAGCGGCGTGACCGGATCGCTCGCCGAACACGGCTCCACGGGGCTCGTCGGCGACGGCGACGACTCCGAGACGGGCGAGCTGCCGGGACTGATGGGCTTCGGCACCGACGGCCCGGGCGGACGCGGCCCGCAGCCGCCCGTCGCCCCCTACGTGCTGCCGTCGCCCGCGTCGCTGTCGTCCGGCCCGCCGGCCGTGGCGCGCAGCGAGGCGAACGACCGCGTCGTCGAGCAGCTCACCCGTGTTCTCGCGGAGTTCAAGGTCGAGGCGAAGGTCACCGGGTTCTCGCGCGGACCGACCGTCACGCAGTACGAGATCGAGCTGGCGCCCGGCGTGCGCGTCGAGCGGATCACGCAGCTGCAGAGCAACATCTCCTACGCCGTGGCGTCGAACGACGTGCGCATCCTGGCGCCGATCCCAGGCAAGAGCGCGATCGGCATCGAGATCCCCAACACCGACCGCGAGACGGTCGCGCTGGGCGACGTGCTGCGCTCGGCCGCCGCGCAGAAGTCTTCGCACCCGCTCACGGTCGGCGTCGGCAAGGACGTCGGCGGCGGCTTCGTCGTCGCGAACCTCGCCAAGATGCCGCACCTGCTGGTGGCGGGCTCGACGGGCTCCGGCAAGTCGAGCTTCATCAACTCGATGATCACGAGCATCCTGATGCGCGCGAAGCCCAGCGAGGTGCGCATGGTGCTCGTCGACCCCAAGCGCGTCGAGCTCACGAACTACGCGGGTGTGCCGCACCTGATCACGCCCATCATCACGAACCCGAAGAAGGCCGCCGAGGCCCTGCAGTGGGTCGTGAAGGAGATGGACATGCGGTACGACGACCTCGCGTCGTTCGGGTTCCGCCATGTCGACGACTTCAACGCCGCGCTCGCGAAGGGCGAGGTCGAGGTGCCCGTCGGCAGCGAGCGGGTGCTCAAGCCGTACCCCTACCTTCTCGTCGTGGTCGACGAGCTCGCCGACCTGATGATGGTCGCGCCGCGCGACGTCGAGGACTCGATCGTGCGCATCACGCAGCTGGCGCGCGCCGCCGGCATCCACCTGGTGCTCGCGACGCAGCGCCCGTCCGTGAACGTCGTCACGGGCCTGATCAAGGCGAACGTGCCCTCGCGTCTGGCGTTCGCGGTCACGAGCGTGACCGACAGCCGCGTGATCCTCGACGAAGGCGGCGCCGACAAGCTCATCGGTCAGGGTGACGCGCTGTTCTCGCCCATGGGGTCGTCCAAGCCGCTGCGTGTGCAGGGAGCCTGGGTCACCGAGGACGAGATCGACCGCGTCGTCAAGCACGTCACCGGCCAGGCCCGCCCCGAGTACCGCTCGGACGTCGCCGAGGCGATCGAGGCGAAGAAGAAGGAGATCGACGAGGACATCGGCGACGACCTCGAGGTGCTGCTCGCCGCGGCAGAGCTCGTGGTCACGAGCCAGTTCGGCTCGACCTCCATGCTGCAGCGCAAGCTCCGCGTGGGCTTCGCGAAGGCGGGTCGCCTCATGGACCTGCTGGAGTCGCGCGAGATCGTCGGGCCGTCCGAGGGATCCAAGGCCCGCGACGTGCTCGTGACGCCCGAGCAGCTGCCCGAGGTGCTGGCGCGCATCAAGGGCGAGGAGCCGCCCGCGCGTCCCGCCGCCGCTCCCGAGAGCGGCGAGGGCCACGCGGACGATCGCTACGGCGACGACCCGATCGAGGCGCAGTTCCGCGGCCATCCGGTCGAGGACGACGAGGGCGACGAAGACGCCTGGCAGCTGACCGGACGGGACTGATACACATGGCGATTCCCCGGCAGCTGCCGAACGCGATCACGGTCGCGCGCATCCCGCTCGCGGTGCTCTCGCTGATCCTGCTGCTGCTCGGCGGGATGCTGGGGGACTCGAACCTCGCGCTGCGGTGGACCGCGGCGATCATCTTCGTGGTCGGGATGTCGACCGACTGGGTCGACGGCTACCTCGCGCGTCGCCACGACATCGTGAGCGACTTCGGCAAGCTGTGGGATCCGATCGCCGACAAGTTCCTCACCGGCGCGGGCTTCATCGGCCTCGCGATCCTCGGCGAGGTGTGGTGGTGGATGGTCGTGATCATCCTGATCCGCGAGTGGGGCATCACCGTCCACCGCCTCATGATCGCGAACGAGCACGTGGTCGCCGCCGCCTGGATGGGCAAGATCAAGACCGTCGTGCAGGCGATCGCGCTGTCGTGGGCGCTGCTGCCGTTCTGGCTGCTGATCGGCGTGCAGGCGTTCTCGGTCGTCTCGCTGGTCCTGATGTCGCTCGCCGTGCTCCTGACGATCGCGAGCGGCATCGACTACGTCGTCGCACAGGTGCGGGGGGCGAGGGCGGCGCGGTGAGCGCCGCATCCGCCGCCGTCGCCGTGCTCGCCGCGCTGCGCGAGCGCGGATGGAGCATCGCGGTCGCGGAGTCGCTCACCGGCGGGCTGGTGGTGTCGGCGCTGGTCGACGTGCCGGGCGCATCCGCGAGTCTGCGCGGAGGAGTGGTCGCCTACGACACCGCGATCAAGGCGTCCGTCCTGGGCGTCGATGACGACCTGCTCGCCGCGCACGGCGCGGTGCACCCGGACGTCGCCCGCCAGATGGCCGAGGGCGTGCGCCGGGCGCTGGCGGTCGGCGGCAGGCCCGCAGACGTCGGCGTCGCGACCACCGGTATCGCCGGCCCGGGCTCGCCCGACGGCCAGCCGGTCGGCACGGTGCACGTCGGCGTCGCGACGCCAGGGGGAGCGACGGTCAGCTCGTGGGTCTTCCCCGGGGGGCGCGCCGCCATCCGGAGCGCCGCGTGCGCGCAGGCGCTCGCAGATGTGGCCGACGCCGTGCGCATGGGGGGCGGCGCGGGCTGATGGTCGCGTCCGTCTTGCGTCCCGCCGGCAGGGACTTCGCCGATTCCCACCCGATACATATGCGCGCGGGATTAAATTGGGCTCATGGGTGTTGTACTGTTGTGCACCCGGTGGGAGCAGTGAGGAGGGGGCCGCAATGATCCTGGTTCGTCAAGAGATCGGCGATGTTCTGCGTGACATGCGTCAGCAGAAGGGCCAGACCCTCCGTCAGGTCGCCAGCAGGGCGAGCGTCGCGCTCGGCTACCTCAGCGAGGTGGAGCGCGGGCAGAAGGAGGCGTCGAGCGAGATCCTGGCGTCGGTGGCCGAGGCCCTCGACGTGCCGATCTCGTCGATCATGCGCGAGGTGGGCGACCGCATCGCCGTGCTCGAGGGTGTGCAGCCCTTCCCCGACGTGGTGCCCTACGACCTCGTCGCAGAGGTCGGCCCCGAGCTGTCGCTGCGTTGAGGCGCAGCGAGTTCCTGCGCGCGGTCGACGACGAGTTCGGCGCTCGCGCGACGACGCTCCTGAGCGATCTCGTGCTGCCCGGCATCGGGCGGTCCGCGCTCGACGCCTTGGAGGCGGGCGTGCCGCCGCGCGAGATCTGGCTCTCGCTGTGCGAGGAGACCGACGTTCCGGTCGAGCGCCGCTATGGCGTCGGCCGCCTCGAACCGCGCCGCTGAGTCGGTTCGAATCCCGCTCCGCGATTCGCGGCGTGTCATCGAAGATGCGTTCGAAGTCGGCGTAGTGTCGTCCACAGGTGGCGAATGCCGCCCATCTGCTCCTCTCGGGGCGCACGCCGCATCCGATGTCGGTGGCCCTCCCTAGCGTGGCAGGTGGCACATCAGCCACGCGCCTTGTCGCAGACCCCGGCCAGACGGCACGGGGCGCGACAGCCTACAGGCGACGGACACACGAGTGAGTAGGAGCAGGTCATGGCATCAGCAGCCGATCGCGAGAAGGCCCTCGACGCGGCCCTCGCCCAGATCGACAAGCAGTTCGGCAAGGGATCCGTCATGCGGCTGGGCAGCGACGAGCGCGCCCCGGTCGAGGTGATCCCCACGGGATCGATCGCGCTCGACGTCGCCCTCGGCGTCGGTGGCCTGCCCCGAGGCCGCATCATCGAGATCTACGGCCCGGAGTCGTCGGGTAAGACCACGCTCACGCTGCACGCGATCGCGAACGTCCAGCGGGCCGGCGGTATCGCGGCGTTCGTCGACGCGGAGCACGCGCTCGATCCCGAGTACGCCAAGAAGCTCGGCGTCGACATCGACCAGCTGCTCGTGTCGCAGCCCGACACGGGTGAGCAGGCCCTCGAGATCGCCGACATGCTGATCCGCTCGGGCGCGATCGACCTGGTCGTGATCGACTCCGTCGCGGCGCTCGTCCCCCGTGCCGAGATCGAGGGCGAGATGGGCGACTCGCACGTGGGTCTCCAGGCCCGCCTGATGTCGCAGGCACTCCGCAAGCTCACGGGTGGTCTGAACCAGACGAAGACGACGGCCATCTTCATCAACCAGCTGCGCGAGAAGATCGGCGTGTTCTTCGGATCGCCCGAGACCACCGCCGGTGGTAAGGCGCTGAAGTTCTACGCGTCGGTGCGTCTCGACATCCGCCGCATCGAGACCCTGAAGGACGGTGCCGACGCGGTCGGCAACCGCACGCGCGTGAAGGTCGTCAAGAACAAGATGGCCCCGCCCTTCAAGCAGGCCGAGTTCGACATCCTCTACGGCACGGGCATCTCGCGCGAGGGCAGCCTGATCGACTTCGGTGTCGAGCACGGCATCGTGAAGAAGTCGGGCTCCTGGTACACGTACGACGGCGACCAGCTCGGGCAGGGCAAGGAGAACGCCCGCAACTTCCTCCTGCAGAACGTCGACGTCGCGCTCGAGATCGAGAACAAGATCAAGGAGAAGCTCGGCATCGGACAGCGTGGCGCGGCGGCCCCGTCCGAGGCTCCGGCCGACCAGGTGGCGGCCCGCCGCACGGCGTGATGGATGTGGACCGCGCACCAGGGGTGAACCGTGGCTGACGAGCGGGATGACGGCATCGCGCCGGTCATCCCGCTCTTCGGCGGACCTGCGCCCTCGCCGGAGGAGGCTCCGCGCGGCGGAGCGCCCGAGGGCGAGAGCTGGCACACGACGTGGCGAGACCTCGGGTCGCGCCCGGGCGATCGGCGGCCCAAGCCCGTCAAGCCACTCGAGGTCACTCCGAGCAAAGCCGGCGTCCGCTTCGTCGAGCTGCCGGAGGACGACACGGCCGAGCCCGACCAGGACGAGCGGCGCGCGCAGGCGGAGACACGGCTCGTCAAGGCCCTCCGGCGGAGATCGCTGTCGGTCTCCGAAGCGCGCGCCAAGCTCCGCGAGGACGAGCTCGACATGGACGACATCGATGAGATCGTCGAGCGGCTGGTCCGCCTCGGAGCGCTCGATGACGCCGCTCTCGCCGACCAGCTCGTGTACGCGGGCGTCGAGCGCAAGAACCAGGGGCGCCGGGCGATCGCGCAGGCGCTCTCGGCACGCGGCATCGACCGCGCCGTGATCGATCAGGCGCTCGCGGAGCTGCCCGACGACGACTTCGAGCGGGCACTGGAGTACGCGCGTGGAAAGGCGTCGTCCCTGCTGCGCTTCGATGACGACACGGCGCTGCGGCGACTGAGCGGCCAGCTGGCGCGTCGCGGGTACGGCGGGGGACTCGCTCTGTCGGCGGCCCGGGCCGCCCTCGAGGAGGCACGGCGCCCGCGCTCCTCGGTCCGCTTCGACTGATCCCGCTCGCAGGGCCGTCGCGGTCGGCGAAACGTACAATGGCCTGGCCATGACCACACCATCCAGCGCCCCCACACTCATCGAGCCGTCGCCCGCCGCCCTCACCGTCGACGGCCGCCCGCGTTCGTACGAGGTGCGCACCTTCGGCTGTCAGATGAACGTGCACGACTCCGAGCGCCTGGCCGGCTCCCTCGAGAGCGCCGGCTACGTGCGCGCGGAGGCCGGCGTCGACGCCGACGTGGTCATCATCAACACGTGCGCCGTGCGCGACAACGCGGCCGGAAAGCTCTACGGCACGCTCGGTCACCTCAAGTCCCGCAAGGACAAGCACGACGGCATGCAGATCGCCGTCGGCGGCTGCCTCGCGCAGATGGACAAGGAGGCGGTGCAGACCAAGGCGCCGTGGGTCGACGTCGTCTTCGGCACGCACAACATGGGCTCGCTGCCGAGCCTGCTCGAGCGCGCGCGGCACAACGGCGAGGCCGAGCTGGAGATCCTCGAGTCGCTCGAGACGTTCCCCTCGACGCTGCCCACCAAGCGCGACTCCGTCTACAGCGGCTGGGTGTCGATCTCGGTCGGCTGCAACAACACCTGCACGTTCTGCATCGTGCCGAGCCTGCGCGGCAAGGAGAAGGACCGCCGGCCCGGCGACATCCTGAACGAGATCCGCCTGCTCGTCGAGGACGGCGCGATCGAGGTGACGCTGCTCGGCCAGAACGTGAACTCGTACGGCGTCGAGTTCGGCGACCGCCAGGCGTTCGGCAAGCTGCTGCGCGCCGCCGGGGAGATCGAGGGGCTCGAGCGCATCCGCTTCACGAGCCCGCACCCTGCGGCCTTCACCGACGACGTGATCGACGCGATGGCGGAGACGCCCGCCGTGATGCCGCAGCTGCACATGCCGCTGCAGTCGGGGAGCGACCGGATCCTGCGCGAGATGCGCCGCTCCTACCGCAGCGCGAAGTTCCTCGGAATCCTCCAACGGGTGCGCGAGCGGATCCCGCACGCCGCCATCACGACCGACATCATCGTCGGGTTCCCCGGCGAGACCGACGAGGACTTCGAGGACACCATGCGCGTCGTCGAGCAGTCCCGCTTCGCGAGCGCCTTCACGTTCCAGTACTCGATCCGCGAGGGCACACCGGCGGCGACCATGCCGAACCAGGTGCCCAAGGAGATCGTGCAGGAGCGCTACGACCGCCTGATCGCGCTGCAGCAGCGCATCACGCTCGAGGAGAACCAGAAGCAGCTCGGCCGCTCGCTCGAGGTGCTCGTCTCGACGGGCGAGGGGAAGAAGGACGCCGCGACGCATCGGCTCACGGGTCGCGCGGAGGACAACCGCCTCGTGCACTTCGAGGTGCCCGCCGGCTCCGAGCTGCCGCGGCCCGGCGACGTCGTCACGGTCGAGGTCACGCACGCCGCGCCCTCGCACCTGCTCGCCGACTCGCGCGACGGCGCGCCGCTGCGCATCCGCCGCACGCGTGCCGGCGATGCCTGGGACCGCTCGCAGGCGGAGTCGTGCGCCGTGCCGGCGCCCGGCTCCACGACGGCGGGCGGCGCGGTCAAGCTGGGCCTTCCCACGCTGCGCATCGGCGTGTGAACCCGCCGCCGCGCACACCCCGGGAGGGCACCCACGACCCCGGTCTCTTCGCCGTCGTCGGCGCCACCGGCACGGGCAAGAGCGACCTGTCGCTCGATCTCGCCGACGCTCTCGCGGCGCGCGGCGAGCCCGCCGAGATCGTGAACGCCGACGCCATGCAGCTCTATCGGGGCATGGACATCGGCACCGCGAAGCTCCCGGTCGAGGATCGGCGCGGCATTCCGCATCACCTGTTCGACGTCCTGGACGTCACGGAGGACGCGGCGGTCGCGCGCTACCAGCGGGACGCGCGCACCGCCATCCGGGCGATCCAGGATCGCGGACGCCACGCGATCCTCGTCGGCGGATCGGGGCTGTACGTCTCGAGCGTGCTGTTCGACTTCCGCTTCCCGCCCCGTGACGAGGCCCTGCGCGCCCGGCTCGAGGCGGAGCTGGCGGAGCACGGCGCGGGCGCGCTGTACGCCCGGCTGCAGCGCGAGGATGCGGCCACCGCCGCCCGGGTGGATCCGCAGAACGGGCGGCGCATCGTCCGCGCATTGGAGATCCTCGCGCTGGGGGAGGGCACGCACGGCGCCGCGCTGCCGGAGGAGCCTGTGGCTTGGCGGCCGGTGACCATCGTCGGGCTGCGGATGGAGCGACCCGCCCTGATCGACCGCCTCGATCGCCGCGTCGAGCGGATGTGGGCCGACGGGATGCTGGAGGAGACCGCCCGGCTGCGCGAGCAGGGGCTCGAGCGCGGCAAGACGGCCGCCCGTGCGATCGGCTACGCCCAGGCGCTGGCGCAGCTGAAGGGCGAGACGACCGAGGCGGAGGCGATCGCCGAGACGCAGGCCCTGACCCGCCGCTACGCGCGCCGGCAGGTGTCGTGGTTCAAGCGCTACTCGCCCTCACCGGGCGTGGACGTCAGCTGGTTCGACGCCGGCGCGGCGGATCCGCAGTCCCTGGCAGACTCGATCGCGTGACCGTCGACATCCGCTCCTTCGCCGCCGCGGATGAGGGTGCGGTCGTCGCCCTGTGGCGCGAGGCCGGGCTGACCCGGCCCTGGAACGACCCCCACGCCGATATCGCGCGGGCGCGCGCGGTCTGGCCCAACCTGCTGCTGGTCGCGGCGGACGGCGGCGAGGTCGTCGGATCCGTCATGGCCGGGTACGACGGGCATCGCGGCTGGCTCTACTACCTGGCGACCGCGTCGCAGCGCCGCGGCGAGGGCATCGGCCGCCGCCTGATCGCCGAGGCGGAGGCGCGGCTGGAGGCGCTCGGCTGTCCCAAGGTCATGCTGATGGTGCGCGCCGACAACGAACCGGTGCTGGAGTACTACGACGCGATCGGCTACCGGCGCGAGATGACACGGGTGACCGGCCGCCGCCTGATCCCCGACGACTGAGCCGAGCGCGACGCAGCGCGGGCTGGGGCACCGATGGGGAGGGCGACGACGCGCATGCCGTGTACGTGCTCCGCTGAGCCGGCCGGATCTTCCGCTCCCGAGCGCAAATAGACTGGACGAATGACCGAGATCGCCTTCACCAAGGGCCACGGCACGGGGAACGACTTCGTGATCGTCGCCGACCCCGACGGCGAGCTCGACTTGAGCGACGCGCAGATCGCCGCCCTGTGCGATCGCCGGTTCGGCATCGGCGCCGACGGCCTGCTGCGGGTGGTGCGCTCGGCGCGCATCCCGGAGGGCGCCGCGTCGCTCGCCGAGGAGCCCGACGCCGAGTGGTTCATGGACTACCGCAACGCCGACGGCTCGAAGGCCGAGATGTGCGGCAACGGCGTGCGCGTCTTCGCCCACTACCTGCTGCAGGCAGGGCTTGCCGAGCTGCCCGCCGGATCGACGCTGCCCATCGGCACGCGCGCCGGCGTCCGCGACGTGATGCGCAGCGACAGCGGCTACCAGGTGGACCTCGGCCGCTGGCGCGCCGAGCCGGGCGATCCGCTCGTCGCGGCGAAGGGCCTCAGCGTGGCGCGTCCGGGGCTCGGCATCGACGTCGGCAACCCGCACGTGGTCGTCGCGCTCGCATCGGACGAGGAGCTCGACGGCCTCGAGCTCGCCTCCCGGCCGATCATCGATCCCGAGCCGCCGCACGGCGCGAACGTGGAGTTCGTCGTGCCGCGCGAGCCGCTCGTGAAGGACGGCGTCGGACACGTCCGGATGCGTGTCTTCGAGCGCGGCGTCGGGGAGACGCTCAGCTGCGGCACGGGCGTCGCCGCGACGGCGCTCGCCGTGCGCGACTGGGCCGGGCGCAGCGCGCCCGACCATTGGCGCGTCGAGGTGCCGGGCGGGACGCTCGGCGTCCGGATGTTCCCCGCCCAGGACGGCGAGCACGTCGCGCTGTCCGGGCCCGCCGTGCTCGTCTACTCCGGTACCGTCACCCTGGCCTGACATGACGCCCCTGCGCGGCATCGTGCTGGCGGGCGGGCGGTCGTCGCGCCTGGGCGGCAGGCACAAGCCCGCCATCTCGATCGGCGGCGTCCCGATCGTGGCGCGCGCGATCTCCGCGCTGCGCGCCGCGGGGGCCGATCCGCTGGTGGTCGGCGACCCGGCGGGTGTGCCGGACGGCGTCGCGGTCGTCCGCGAGGATCCGCCCTTCGCAGGACCGCTCGCGGCCGTCGCCGCGGGCGTCGCGGCGCTCGATCCGGCCAGCGGCGGCGTGATCCTGCTGCTCGGCGGCGACATGCCGTACGTCACGCCCGCCACGCTGCATGCCCTCGCCCAGGCTGCGCCCGCGGTCGCCGTCGACGGGGACGGGCGGATGCAGCCCCTGTGCGCCGCGTGGCCCGAGGCGCTGCTGCGCGAGCGGCTCGCGCGGCTGGGCGATCCGGCCGACCGCCCCCTGCGGATCCTGTACGACGACGTCGAGCCGGCGCGCGTGACGATCGGCGCGCGCGAGGCGATGGACGTCGACACCCCCGACCTCCTGCGCGCGGCGCTGGCCGAGGCCGACGCGGCGGGGGAGTGAGGGTCAGACCTCGGGAAGCTGCACCGGCTCGGTGGGAGGGGAGCCGTGTCGGCGCACCTTGAGCACGCGGTAGCCCTTCCCCGTCGCCGTGCGATGGACGCTGAAGCCGTCCGCGAACGTCGCGGCGAGCCAGCGCTGCAGCGAATCCGAGCCGAGGTCGCGCTTGACTACGAGGTGCGCGTCGCTGCGCTCGGCCAGGCGCGGGATCCAGGTCTCCAGCAGGTCGTGCAGCACCGACTTGCCGACCCGGATCGGCGGATTCGAGCGGATCGCGCGGAAGGTCACGTGCTCGGGAACATCCTCGGGCAGCACGGCGTTGACATTGTCGAGGCCGAGCGACGCCGCATTGCGTCGCACCAGGTCGAGGGCACGCTCGTTGACGTCCACGGCCCACACGCGTGCGCGGGGGGACATCATCGCCATGGAGAGTGCGATCGGGCCCCAGCCGGAGCCGAGGTCGAGGAAGTCGCCGCCGGAGGGCGGCTCGGGCGTGTTCGCGAGCAGCACCGAGGTCCCCACGTCGAGACGCTCGGGGCTGAACACTCCGGCGGCCGTCGTGAGCTCCACGGGGCGCCCGGCCAGGGAAAGCCGGATGCGTCGGAGGTTCTCGGGACTGGTGGGACTCGCGGAGAAGTAATGGTCCACCATAGGGGGCCAGCGTAGCGGAGGAGCCGCCGCCCGGGCGAGGGCAGGCGTCGCCGGATCGGCCCGGACAACCCGTCCCATAGCCGCGCGACACGCGGAAGAATAAGCTGAAGAACTCGATGCGCGCGGATCAGCCGCGAAGCGTCGGAACGAAAGGTTTGGATGACTGACACCACCACCCCCGATCCCACTTCTCTGGGCGGCGTCGATGACGATCGCGGCCGCGAGGCGGGAACGACCGACCTGGTGGATCGCGTGCTCTCGCGCGCCGAGAACCGCACCGGAGCACGGGTCTTCGGGGCTGCGCAGGCGCTGCAGGATGGCGCGACCACGGGTGAGGGCACGACCGACGGCGAGCAGTGGGACCGCGAGGAGCGCGCCGCGCTGCGCCGCGTCGTCGGCCTGTCGACGGAGCTCGAGGACGTCACCGAGGTCGAGTACCGGCAGCTGCGACTCGAGAACGTCGTGCTGGTCGGCGTCTACTCGCAGGGCTCGCAGCTCGACGCCGAGAACTCGCTGCGCGAACTCGCGGCGCTCGCGGAGACGGCCGGTGCGGTCGTGCTCGACGGCGTGCTGCAGCGACGCCCGCATCCGGATCCCGCGACCTACGTCGGTCGGGGCAAGGCCGGCGAGCTCAAGGACATCGTCGCGGCCGTGGGCGCCGACACCGTGATCGCCGACACCGAGCTGGCGCCCAGCCAGCGGCGTGCGCTCGAGGACGTCGTCAAGGTCAAGGTCATCGACCGCACGACCGTCATCCTCGACATCTTCAGCCAGCACGCGAAGAGCCGCGAGGGCAAGGCGCAGGTCGAGCTCGCGCAGCTCGAGTACCTGCTGCCGCGTCTGCGCGGCTGGGGTGAGTCGATGAGCCGCCAGGCCGGTGGCCAGGTCGGCGCCGGCGGCGCGGGCATGGGCTCGCGCGGTCCCGGTGAGACGAAGATCGAGCTGGACCGTCGCCGCATCCGCACGCGCATGGCGCAGCTGCGGCGGCAGATCCGCGACTTCGCGCCCGCCCGCGAGGCGAAGCGCGGCGAGCGCAAGCGCAACACGATCCCGTCCGTCGCGATCGCGGGCTACACCAACGCCGGCAAGTCGAGCCTGCTGAACCGGCTCACGAGCGCGGGCGTGCTCGTCGAGAACGCCCTGTTCGCGACGCTGGATGCCACCGTGCGCCGGTCCGAGACGTCCGACGGGCGCGTGTACACGCTCGCCGACACGGTCGGCTTCGTGCGCAACCTGCCGCATCAGCTCGTGGAGGCGTTCCGCTCGACGCTCGAGGAGGTCGCCGACGCCGACGTCATCCTGCACGTGGTGGATGCGCATCATCCCGATCCCGCCGGTCAGATCCAAACCGTGCGCGACGTGATGGGCGATGTCGGCGCGCGCGACATCCACGAGATCATCGTGTTCAACAAGGCCGACCTCGTGGACGAGGACACGAAGCTCGTGCTGCGGGGTCTCGAGCCGAAGGCCGTGTTCGTGTCCTCCCGGACGGGGGCGGGCATCGAGGAGCTGCGTCGCGTCATCGAGGAGGCGCTGCCGCTGCCGGACGTCGAGCTGCGCGCGCTTGTGCCGTACGACCGCGGCGACCTCATTTCGGCGATCCACGAGCAGGGCCACCTGCTCGAGCGCTCGCACGAGGAGGGCGGCACGCTCGTGCACGCGCACGTGTCGGAGCGGCTCGCTGCCGCGCTCGACCCGTATCGGGTCGCATAGCGTGCGCATCCGGCCCTATCGGCCCGGCGATCGCGACGCGGTGGCCGAGGTCTGCCTGCGCACGGCGGATCACGGATCGGATGCGACGGGCGTCTTCGAGGACGACGACCTCTGGGCGCTGGTGTTCGCGCTGCCGTACGTGACGCGGCATCCGGATCTCGCGTTCGTCGTCGAGGCGCTGGACGGCCGGGTCGTCGGCTACGTCATCGGCACGGACGACACCGATTCGTTCGAGGACTGGTTCCGCGACGAGTGGTGGCCGCGATTCGCCGAGCGCTTCCCGCAGCCGGAGTCCGAGCGCACGCGACAGGACGGCACCGTCACCTACGCGTACGGACGCCGCGCGGGCGCCGAGCCGTACGCGGGGCTCGGGTATCCGGCGCACCTGCATATCGACCTGCTGCCGGAAGCGCAGGGACAGGGTCTCGGCCGCGCGCTGATCGACACGCTCGTCGCGGCGCTGAGGAGCCGCCGCGTGCCGGGCCTTCACCTCGCCGCGTCGGACAGGAACACCGGGGCGCTCGCCTTCTACGACCGCCTGGGCTTCACGCGGCTCGAGTCCCACCCGGGTGTGCAGGCCTTCGCGATGCCGCTGGCCTGACCGCTTCGGGACCGCCCGGCCGGCGGTGACGCGCTCAGTCGAGATCGAGCGGCGGGACGCCCGGGGTGTCGAATCCCAGGACCCCGCCGAGGAAGGCCAGCTCCGTCTCGAACGCGCGCACGAGGGTCTCCGCCTGCCGGAAGCCGTGCGACTCGCCCTCGAACAGCACGTACTTGTGCGGCACGCCGTTCGCCGCGAGCGCGTCGCGCAGCGCCTCCGACTGCGACGGCGGGACGACCGGGTCCTCCGAGCCCTGCAGGATCAGCAGCGGCGTCCGCAGGCTCTCGGGACGAGACAGGGGGGAGCGGCTGAGGTACACGTCCTCCGCCTCCGGCAGTGGGCCCACGAGGCCGTCGAGGTACCGGGCCTCGAAGTCGTGCGTGTCCTCGGCCAGGCGGCGCAGGTCGGCGACGCCGTACCGGCTGATGCCCGCCGCGAAGGCATCGGTGTCGGCGACCGCGCACAGCACGGTCCATCCGCCCGCCGAGCCGCCCTTGATCGCGATGCGTGCCGGATCGGCGAGTCCGGCGGACGCGAGACCGCGCGCGGCCGCCGCGGTGTCCGCTACGTCGGCCACGCCCCATCGGCCCTGCAGCCGCTCGCGGTACGCGCGCCCATACCCGGTCGATCCGCCGTAGTTGACGTCGAGCACGCCGATGCCGCGGCTGGTGAAGAAGGCGATTGCGAGCGAGAGCACGCCCGAGGAGTGGGCCGTGGGGCCGCCGTGCACAAGCACGAGGTACGGCGGCAGCTCGCCCTTCGGTGCGTCGGCGTCGGGATTCGTCGGTGGATACGCGAAGGCGTGGACGTCGCCGTCCGGGCCGTCGAACGTCACCGCGCGGGAGGGCGGCAGCCACGCCGGGTCCAGCGTGGACGCACCGCCGCGCACGGCCGCGATCGTTCGGCCATCGACGTCCAGCAGCCACAGCCCGCCGGGCACGTGGCCCCCGGCGCCCGTGAGCAGCACGCGCGCGCCGCGCACGTCTCGGACCAGGATGCCGCCCGACAGCGGGGTCTCCCACAGGTCGGCCGCGCCGCCGGCCGGGTCGAGCACCACCAGGGCGTCGGTGCCGTGTGTGCGCACCGCAAGGATCCGGCCGTCGGCGAGCGGCGCGAACCAGCGCGCGCCGAGGTTCCACAGCGGGCCTCCCGTGTCGGCGTCGACCGGGTGGAGCCCCTCGGCGCGGGTGGGGGTGAGGCCGTCCAGGTGAACCACGTGGAGGTTCCACCGCCCGTTTCCGGGTTCATCGCCCGCCGGATCGGCGCTGAACAGCAGCTCGTCGTCGCCCGTCCACTCCGGCTGCAGGGCCGCGACCGGGCCGTCGGCGGTTCGTCCACCGGCGACAAGCGCGTGCTCGGCCACGGTCCCGTCGGGTCCGATCCGGCCGACCCGCAGCTCTGCCGCATCCCACGGCATGTCGGGGTGGTTCCACGCGATCCATGCCAGGCGGTCGCCGCGCGGGGCGGGATAGGCGAGGAAGTCCGATCCGGCCACGACGCTGACGAGCGCGGACGGGTCCTCGGCGGCGGAGCCGTCGAGCGGGATGACCACGATGTCGCGCGTCGGCACGCGCGCCTCGCCGTGCGTCTCGCGCACCGCCCACAAGCGGCCCTCCGCCCATGTCAGGTCGCCGAACGCCATCCCCAGCCCGCCGGGCGTGAGCGGCTCGGGTGCGCCGCCCGGCGACACCCGGTGCACGCGCTGATCCGCGCCCTCGACGAACAGCAGCAGGCCGTCGTCGGTCGCGGTCCACGCACCGCCGCCGTACTCGTGCACGCGCGACCGCGCGCTCCACGGCGCGGGCAGCAGCGTCTCCACTCCGTCGCCGCCCTGCCGCAGGATCGCGGTGCGCCCCTTCTCGGCGGGGACGCTCTCGCTCCACCAGATCTGCGCATCCGGCCCGACGAAGCGCGCCCCGTCGAGTCGGGGCGATCCGCCCGCGATGTCGGACGCCGAGATCGGCGACGGCCAGGATCCGTACGGGAGCGTCGGCATGACACCCACGCTATCGCCGAGCTCGCTGAGGGGCGGGCGAGCCGTCGAGGATCAGACCGCGCGCATCACCGCGACGACCTTGCCGAGCACGACCGACTCGTCGCCGAGGATCGGCTCGAACGCGGAGTTCCGCGGCAGCAGCCACGTGTGACCGTCGCGCTGGCGGAAAACCTTCACGGTCGCCTCGCCGTCGAGCATCGCCGCGACGATGTCGCCGTTCTCGGCGGTGTTCTGCACCCGCACGACGACCCAGTCGCCGTCGCAGATCGCGGCGTCGATCATCGATTCGCCGCTGACCTTGAGCATGAACAGCTCGCCCTTGCCCACGAGCTGGCGGGGGAGCGGGAAGATCTCCTCCACCTGCTGGTCGGCGGTGATCGGCATGCCCGCCGCGATCCGCCCGACGAGCGGCACCATGGCGGCGTCGCCCACCGAGGGCACGCCCGCGTCGAGGTTCTCGCCCGACTGACCGGGGAGGTCGATCAGCACCTCCATGGCCCGGGTCTTGCCCGGGTCACGGCGCAGGTAGCCGCTCAGCTCGAGCTGGCCGAGCTGGTGCGTGACGCTCGACAGCGACTTCAGCCCCACGGCGTCGCCGATCTCCCGCATGGTGGGCGGGTATCCCTTCGACTGGATCGAGCGCTGGATCACCTCGAGGATCGCGAGCTGCTTGTCGCTGAGGCTCTTGCGCCGACGCGTGCGGCGCTTCTCCTCG
This sequence comes from Microbacterium sp. JZ31, assembly GCF_016805985.1. NCBI lineage: Bacteria > Bacillati > Actinomycetota > Actinomycetes > Micrococcales > Microbacteriaceae > Microbacterium > Microbacterium sp. JZ31. The sequence continues at coordinate 2,186,258 of NZ_CP017661.1, read as the reverse complement.
CCGTCCGCTGCGAGCTCCAAGGCGGGCGTGGCGGGCGTCATGGCGGCGCTCATCTGACCGGCTCCTTCTCCTCCGACGGTGAATGTCGGTGGCCCGTGGTGGGGTGTCTTACGTCATCGAAACCGTATCCGAACGGCGTCGCGATTCGGAAGATCCGTTCGAGCGTGTCGCGGATCCATTCGGATCGGTTTTCGAAGAAGCCGTTGACACATTCGAAGATTCGAAGATAGATTCGGTACAGAGCTTCGCATCCAGCCTCCCGGCCGAGGTGCCGGATGCGAAGCCTCTCCGATCGAAGAAGGAGCACCCGATGAGCACGATCCGCAGCACCGCCGCCCAGGCCCCCGCACGCGCCATCGCGCCGGCCACGCGCCTGCGGCTGACGCGCCGTGGTCGCCGCGTGCTCGCATCTCTCGCCGCCGCCCCGGTCGCCGCGGGCCTCGCGCTCGCGATCGTGAACGGCGGCGGCGCGCTCGCCTCGCGCGACGCGGGCGCGCCCGCGGGCACCTTCGACACCGTGACCGTGATGCCCGGCGAGTCGCTCTGGTCGATCGCCGAGGACGTCGCGCCCACGGCGGACCCGCGCGACGTGGTCGACGCGATCGTCGCGCTCAACCAGCTGCCGTCCTCCTCGGTCGCGGCCGGCGAGCGCCTGTCGATCCCCGTCTTCGACTGAGCCTCGACGCCGCAGTCCAGACGCCCGACGTCCGGGCCCGGGATGGGGCCTCTAGCATTGACCGGGTGACGGTCACTCTCGACGACTTGCCGATCCGCGCCGATCTGCGCGGCCAGAAGCCTTACGGGGCGCCGCAGGCGCCGCTTCCCGTGGCGCTCAACGTCAACGAGAACACGCATCCGGTCCCGGCCGAGGTCGCCGACGACATCGCGGACGCGATCGCCCAGGCCCTGCGTGACGTCAACCGCTATCCCGACCGCGAGTTCTCCGAGCTGCGCGAGGGCTTCGCCCAGTACCTCGGTCACGGCATCGACGCGTCGCAGATCTGGGCGGGCAACGGCTCCAACGAGGTGCTGCAGCACGTCCTGCAGGCGTTCGCGGGACCGGGGCGCACGGCTTTCGGCTTCGAGCCGACCTACTCGATGTACCGCCTGCTGACGCGCGGCGTCGGCTCGGAGTGGCTCGCCGGCACGCGCGGCCACGACTACAAGGTCACGCCGGAGGACGCCGCCCGCCAGGTCGCGGACGCGCGCCCCGACGTCGTGTTCCTGTGCGCGCCGAACAACCCGACCGGCACGCCCATGACGCTCGACGTCGTGGAGGCCGTCTACGAAGCCGCGGACGGCATCGTCGTCGTGGACGAGGCGTATCAGGAGTTCGCCCCCCACGACTCTCCGTCGGCGCTCAGCCTGCTGGGCGGGCGACCGCGGCTCGCGGTCTCGCGCACGATGAGCAAGGCGTTCGCGTTCGCCGGCGCGCGGGTCGGATACCTCGCGGCCGATCCGGTGCTGATCGACGCACTCCGTCTCGTCCGGCTGCCGTATCACCTCAGCGCGCTCACCCAGGCCGCCGCGAGCGCGGCGCTGCGGCACTCCGACACGATGCTGCGCATGGTCGACGAGATCGTCGCCCAGCGCGACCGGATGGGAGCGACGCTCGAGGCGCTCGGCTATCAGGCGCACGAGTCCTGGACGAACTTCATCCTGTTCGGCGGCGTGCAGAACCCCGCGGAGACATGGCAGGCGCTGTACGAGCGCGGGGTACTGATCCGCGACATCGGCATCCCCGGCCACCTGCGCGTGACGGCCGGCACCGAGGAGGAGACGACCGCGTTCCTCGAGGCGCTGTCGGACCTCGGAAGCCACTGAGTCCCGGCTCCCGGCGGACCGGCGCTTCCCGCGCCCCGACTAGGATCGAGGCATGACGACTGCCCGAATCGCGCGCCGCACCCGCTCCACGAGCGAGTCGAGCGTGGAGCTGGAGCTGAACCTCGACGGCACCGGCAAAAGCTCGATCTCCACGAGCGTGCCGTTCTTCGACCACATGCTCACGGCGTTCGCGAAGCACTCGCTCACCGACCTGACCGTCACCGCGACGGGCGACACCCACATCGACGCCCACCACACGGTCGAGGACGTCGCGATCGTCCTCGGACAGACCATCCGCGAGGCGCTCGGCGACAAGACCGGCATCTCCCGGTACGGCGACGCGCTCGTGCCGCTCGACGAGGCCCTCGCACAGGCCGTCGTCGACATCTCGGGCCGTCCGTACCTCGTGCACGAGGGCGAGCCCGCGGGCTTCGAGCAGCACCTGATCGGCGGCCACTTCACCGGCTCGCTCGTGCGTCACACGTTCGAGGCGCTCGCGTTCAACGCCGGGCTCACCGTGCACGTCCGCGTGCTCTCCGGCCGCGATCCGCACCACATCGCCGAGGCCGAGTACAAGGCCTTCGCGCGCGCCTTCCGCCAGGCCAAGGCGCTCGACCCGCTGGTGGAGGGCGTCCCGTCCACCAAGGGAGCACTGTGACCGACACCCAGGAGCGTCGCCCGGTCGTCGCCGTCCTCGACTACGGCTCCGGCAACATCCACTCGGCCGTCAAGGCGCTGCAGGCCGCGGGCGGCGACGTGCATCTCACACGCGACCGTGGTCTCATCCGCGACGCCGACGGGCTGCTCGTGCCCGGAGTGGGCGCGTTCAAGGCCGTCATGGAGCAGCTGCAGTCCGTGCGCGGGCCCGAGATGATCGAGCGGCGCCTCGCGGGCGGCCGCCCGGTGCTCGGCATCTGCGTCGGCATGCAGGTGCTGTTCGAGCAGGGCGTCGAGCGCGGCGTCGAGACCGAGGGCCTCGGCGAGTGGCCCGGCGTGGTCGAGGAGCTCAAGGCGCCGATCGTGCCCCACATGGGCTGGAACACCGTCGAGGCGGGGGAGGGCTCGCGCCTGTTCGCCGGTCTCGAGGACGAGCGGTTCTACTTCGTGCACTCGTTCGCTGCGCAGAACTGGACGCTCGAGGCGCACGGTCCGTTCGCCCAGCCCGTCGTCACCTGGGCGCAGCACGGAAGCCGCTTCCTCGCGGCCGTCGAGAACGGCCCGCTGTCGGCGACGCAGTTCCACCCGGAGAAGTCCGGCGAGGCGGGTATCAGGCTCCTGCGGAATTGGATCAACAGCCTGCGCGGGGCTACTCTCTGAGATCGTGCCCGCGACCGGACATCCCCGGTTCGCACCGTCCGACTGCGGACAGACCCGAACAACACCTGGAGCCATGAACGATTTCGCGTCCACGCCCGGACTGATCCTGCTGCCCGCCGTCGACGTCCAGGGCGGCAAGGCCGTGCGCCTGACGCAGGGCGCCGCCGGCACCGAGACCGACTACGGCGACCCGATCGAGGCCGCCGAGAACTGGGCCAAGCAGGGCGCCCGGTGGATCCACCTCGTCGACCTCGACGCGGCGTTCGGACGCGGCAGCAACGCGGGCATCTTGCGCAAGGTGATCAAGCACATGCGCGGCATCAACGTCGAGCTCTCCGGCGGGATCCGCGACGACGCGTCGCTCGAGGCCGCGCTCGAGAGCGGCGCGCAGCGCATCAACCTCGGCACGGCGGCGCTCGAGAACCCCGAGTGGACCGCGTCGGTCATCGGCCGCTACGGCGAGTCGATCGCGGTGGGCCTCGACGTGCGCGGCACGACGCTCGCGGCGCGCGGCTGGACGCAGGAGGGCGGCGACCTCTGGGCCGTGCTCGAGCGGCTCGAGGAGGCCGGCTGCAGCCGTTACGTCGTGACGGACGTCACCAAGGACGGCACGCTGCGCGGCCCGAATCTCGATCTGCTGCGCGAGATCACCGCGCGCACGACGAAGCCCGTCGTGGCATCCGGCGGCGTCTCGAGCCTCGACGACATCGCGGCGCTGCGCCGCCTCGTCCCGAACGGCGTCGAGGGCGCGATCGTCGGCAAGGCCCTCTACGCGGGCGCGTTCACGCTCGCCGAGGCGCTGGATGTCGCATCCGACTGACGACGGTGCCGACTCGGCGGGCGTCCCCTGGGAGGGACGCCACTTCGAGGCGAACCCGCACGCGGCGGATGACGGCTCCGCCGATCCCGCGCTGCTTGCGGCGCTGACCGCGTTCCGCGCGGGCGACGGCGACCAGGTGCAGGTCATCGACGCGCTGCGTCACGCCCGCGTGCTGATCCCGCTCGTCGCCGAGAAGGGCGACGAGGGCGTCGGCGCGCACGGACTGAAGGTCGACAAGACGCAGGAGCTGTCGATCGTCACGGTCGCCGCCCCCGACGGCCGCAAGGTGCTGCCGGTGTTCAGCTCGGTCGATGCGCTGGGGCGCTGGGACGCCGCCGCGCGCCCCATCCCTGTCGACGCCGTGCGCGCCGCTCTCGCGGCGTCCGCCGAGCAGACCGATCTGATCGTGCTCGATCCGGCGTCGGAGACCGAGTTCATCGTGCGCCGGCCCGCCGTCTGGGCGATCGCGCAGGGCGAGGAGTGGACGCCGAGCTTCGCGAACCCCGACGTGTTCCTCGGACTGCAGGAGAGCGTGGGCGGAGAGCTCGCGGTGCTCGATCTCGCCGTGGAGTCGGGCGATCCGACCGCACGGCTGCGCGGGCCCGAGCTGATCGTGCGCCTGACGCTCATGTCCGGGCTCGACCGCTCCGAGCTCGACGCCGTGCTGGCCCGGCTCGCGCGCCGCTGGTCGGCCGACGATCGCGTCGCGACGCTCGTCGACTCCCTCTCGGTCAAGCTCGAGCGCGCCTGATCCAGCGGCCTCCCCGGTGGAATTTCCCGGGAGGCGTCAGATGACGGGACCGGTGTACTTCTCTCCCGGTCCCTTGCCGGGGGCATCCGGGATCGAGGAGATCTCGCGGAAGCGCAGCTGCAGGGAGCGCAGGCCGTCGCGGATCGGACGCGCGTGCATGTCGCTGATCTCGGGCGCGGCGGCCGTCACGAGGCCGGCCAGGGCGTTGATCAGCTTTCGCGCCTCGTCGAGGTCGACGTCCGCCTCGGCCTCCGGGGCGTCGGCGAGGCCGAGCTTGACCGCGGCGGCGCTCATCAGGTGCACGCACGCGGTGCCGATCACCTCGACGGCGGCGACGTCGGCGATGTCCCGCACGGCCGACGTGTCCGATCCGGCGCGCTCCTGTTCCTCCCAGCGGGCCTCACGGTCGCGGTCGAAGGAGTGGCTGTGGCCGGGATTGGTGCTCATGTGACGCTCTCTGGTAGACTTTCCCGGGCTCCGGCGGTTCTCGATGAGAATCCCGGACGAAAGAGGATTCACATCCCACCCGCGCTTGCCGTTACAAGGCTACCGGGTCATGCACTCCCTCGCGTTCCACGCGGGTGCTCCGGATCGTGCGCTGCACGCGACGGGGATGGGTGAGGCCGACGTGTGACGTCTGCCGGGTGGATGCTGACTCTTCTCCCGCCCGCGGCAGACCGTCTTCGACGAACATGTCGCGGTGGCTCTCCGTCACCCACCTATCAAGGAGTTCCGCATCAGCGATCCCCGTACCAACGAGCGCATCCGCGTGCCCGAGGTCCGACTCGTCGGACCGAACGGCGAGCAGATCGGCGTCGTCCGCATCGAGGCCGCCCTGCGCCTGGCGCAGGAGGCCGATCTCGACCTTGTCGAGGTCGCCCCCAACTCGAAGCCTCCCGTCGTCAAGATCATGGACTACGGCAAGTTCAAGTACGAGGCCGCGCAGAAGGCCAAGGAGGCGCGTCGCAACCAGGCGAACACGATCCTCAAGGAGGTTCGTTTCCGCCTGAAGATCGACGATCACGACTACGAGACCAAGCGCAAGCGCGCCGAGGGCTTCCTGAAGTCGGGTGACAAGGTGAAGGCGATGATCCTGTTCCGTGGTCGCGAGCAGTCGCGTCCCGAGCAGGGCGTGCGTCTGCTCCGGAAGTTCGCGGAGGACGTCGCCGAGTTCGGCACCGTCGAGTCCAGCCCCAAGGTGGACGGCCGCAACATGGTGATGGTCATCGCGCCGCACAAGAACAAGTCCGAGGTCAAGACCGAGCAGAACGCCCAGCGCGCCGCCAACAAGCAGGCCGCCCGCGAGGCGAAGGGTCAGACCCCGGACGCAGAGACCACGGTCGCGGAGTAACTCCGCGACTGCAGACTCCCGCCCCGGCGGGTGGAACACGTCGCCCCCTGGGCGCTTTACGAAGGAAGAGAAGATGCCGAAGCAGAAGACCCACTCGGGCAGCAAGAAGCGCTTCAAGATCACCGGCAGCGGCAAGATCAAGAAGCAGCAGGCTGGTATGCGCCACAACCTCGAGTCGAAGTCGAGCCACCGCAAGCGTCGCCTGAACGGCGACCAGGTCATCTCGGGCAACGACCTCAAGCAGGTCAAGAAGCTCCTCGGTCGCTGACGCGAAATCTCGTTAGGAAGATAAGAAATGGCTAGAGTCAAGCGGGCTGTCAACGCCCAGAAGAAGCGTCGCGTCATCCTCGAGCGCGCCTCGGGTTACCGTGGCCAGCGTTCGCGCCTGTACCGCAAGGCGAAGGAGCAGGTCACCCACTCGCTCGTCTACGCGTACCGCGACCGTCGCAAGCGCAAGGGCGACTTCCGCCGTCTGTGGATCCAGCGCATCAACGCCGCCGCGCGTCAGAACGGCATCACCTACAACCGCTTCATCCAGGGCCTCGGCCTCGCGGGCGTGCAGGTGGACCGTCGCATCCTGGCCGAGCTCGCCGTGAACGAGCCCGCCACGTTCGCCTCGCTCGTCGCGACCGCGAAGGCCGCGCTGCCGGCCGACGTGAACGCGCCGAAGTCGGCCGCGTAAGCATCACGCTTCCCGAAGAGGGCGTCCCCGCGAAGGGGGCGCCCTCTTCGTCCGTCTCGGGGAGCCGTGCGGGGAGCGGATGCGCCTTTTCCGCGCGTGTTCCCGCCCGGTGCGCGTGCGCTTCACCGGGGCGTCATGTCCATATGCCTTCCCGCCCATAGAATCGAGATGTGCTGGAGAACCCCCGATCACCGCGTGTGCGTGCGGTCGCCAAGCTGGCGAAGCGCAACGCCCGGAAGGAGACGGGGCTGTTCCTGCTCGAGGGCCCGCAGGCGGTCCGCGAGGCGCTGACCTTCCGCCCCGAGACGATCGTCGAGCTGTTCGCGACGCCGACGGCGCTGGAGCGGCATCAGGATGTCCGGACGCTCCTGACGGACGAGGGTCTCGAGGCGGAGTTCGTCTCCGAGTCGGTGCTCGAGGCGATGTCGGACACCGTCACCCCGCAGGGGTTCGTCGCCGTCGCCCGTCAGAATCCGACCGCGCTGAAGGACATCTTCGCGGCGGGGCCGCGCCTGATCGCGATCTGCGAGGAGGTGCGCGATCCCGGCAATCTCGGCACGATCATCCGCGCCGCCGACGCCGCGGGCGCGGACGCCGTTGTCCTGACCGGACGCACGGTCGATCCGTACAACCCGAAGGTCGTCCGATCGACGACAGGATCGCTCTTCCACCTGCCCATCGCGGTCGGGGAGAGCTCGAGGACGTCGTCGAGCGCGCGCACGCCGCGGGCATGACGGTGCTCGCCGCCGACGTGAAGGGCGACGACCTCCTGGCGGCGCGTGCGGAGGGTCTGCTCGGCAACCCGACGGGGTGGCTGTTCGGCAACGAGGCCCACGGCCTGCAGGACGACGCGCTCGCGCTCGCCGACCGCGTGCTCAAGCTCCCGATCTTCGGACGAGCCGAGTCGCTCAACCTCGCCACGGCCGCCAGCGTCTGCCTGTACGAGAGCGCATTCGCGCATCGCGCCTGACGCCGTGGTCGCACCGGCGCGACACGCCCGGACTCCCGGCCACCGGGACCGCACGGAGCGCATGCCCGTCCTGTTACAAGTCGGTAAAGCGGCCCGAGCCCTGCTGGTTCGCCCCCTGGGCACACCATAGGGTGAAACCCATGGCAGAGCCCCTCGTCGTCGTCAAGGACGTTCAGAAGCACTACGGCGACTTCCAAGCGCTGAAGGACATCGACCTCACCGTCGACAAGGGCGAGGTCGTCGTCGTGATCGGACCGTCCGGGTCCGGCAAGTCGACGCTGTGCCGCACGATCAACCGCCTCGAGACCATCACGAGCGGATCGATCACGATCGACGGCAAGGAGCTGCCGAAGGAGGGCAAGGCCCTCGCGAACCTGCGTGCCGAGGTCGGCATGGTCTTCCAGTCCTTCAACCTGTTCGCCCACCTGACGATCCTGGAGAACGTCACGCTCGGTCCGATCCAGGTCCGCGGCATGAAGAAGGCGGACGCCGAGAAGGAGGCGCGCGCGCTGCTCGACCGCGTCGGTGTCGGCCACCAGGCCGACAAGCTGCCCGCGCAGCTGTCGGGCGGCCAGCAGCAGCGTGTCGCGATCGCGCGCGCCCTGGCCATGCACCCCAAGGTCATGCTGTTCGACGAGCCGACCAGCGCGCTCGACCCCGAGATGATCAACGAGGTCCTCGACGTCATGGTCTCGCTCGCCAGGGACGGCATGACGATGATCGTCGTGACCCACGAGATGGGCTTCGCGCGCAAGGCCGCGAACCGCGTCGTGTTCATGGCCGACGGGCAGATCGTCGAGCAGGCGACGCCCGAGGAGTTCTTCACGAACGCGCGGAGCGACCGCGCGAAGGACTTCCTCTCGAAGCTCATCACGCACTGACCCAACCCGGTCTCCGCGCCCCGACGCGGACGGATGGACCACCCCACCAAGGAGGAATCACATGTTCAGCATCAAGCGGACGTCGCGCGTCGTCGCGGGCGCGGGCCTCGGCCTGGCCGCGCTGCTCGCGCTCACGGCGTGCAACAGCGGCTCGCCGACCACCCCCGGCGCCACCGAGGGCGGCGAGGCCGAAGGCGGCGAGGCGCTCTGGGAGGTCGCCGAGGGTGTCGAGCTCGACAGCCCGACCTTCGAGCGGGCCACCGAGGCCGGCAAGATCGTCATCGGCGTCAAGGCGGACCAGCCTGGCCTCGGCTATGAGGACGCCGTCACCGGCGAGCGCACCGGCTTCGACGTCGACATCGCCCGCTGGATCGCGGCGTCGCTCGGCTTCTCCGAGGACGACGACACGATCGAGTGGAAGACGGTTCCGTCGGCGAACCGCGAGCAGGAGATCATCAACGGCGGCGTCGACTTCTACGTCGGCACCTACTCGATGACCGACGCGCGCGACGAGCAGATCGACTTCGCCGGCCCGTACTTCATCACGGGCCAGGGCCTGCTGGTGCGCGCGGACGACGACACCATCAACGGCCCCGACGACCTCGCCGACAAGGTGACGTGCTCCGTCACGGGCTCGACGCCGCTGCAGCGCATCCGCGACGAGTACAACGGCGAGGTCACCGAGCGCCAGACGTACTCCGAGTGCGTCGAGCAGCTGCTCGCCGGCCAGGTCGACGCGATCACGACCGACGAGGCGATCCTCGCCGGCTACGTCGCGCAGGACCCCGACAACCTGAAGCTCACGGGTGAGATCTTCAGCGAGGAGCGCTACGGCGTCGGCATCACCGACGGCGACAGCGCGCTGCAGGAGCACATCAACACGCTCTTCACCGATGGTGGCGACGTCTGGACCGCGCTGTTCGAGCAGCACCTCGCGCCCGCGGGCGTCGAGGCCGAGCAGCCCGCCGTCGACTGACACCCTTCGTCCGGGGCGGCCGATCCGGCCGCCCCGGACACCCCCCTCCCGCGGCGGGCCTCTGAGCCCGCCATCCCGTCCCGAGTGCAGGAAAGGCCCGCATGGGAGTCATCACCGACAACCTCGACTTCTGGGGTGAAGCGCTGGTCGGCACCCTCGTGCTCTTCTTCGGAGGCGGGGCGATCGCGCTCATCCTCGGCACGATCGTGGGCGCCATGAGGGTGTCGCCGATCCCGATCGCGCGCGGCGTGGGCACGTTCTACGTCAACACCATCCGGAACACGCCGCTCACGCTCGTGTTCTTCGGCTTCGCCTTCGCCCTGCCGCCCCTGCTCGAGGTGCGCGCGAGCGGCGGCGTACAGGTGTGGTTCGCGGTCGCGGCGCTGGGCGTCTACACCGCCACCTACGTGGCCGAGACGATCCGGTCCGGCATCAACACCGTGCCGGTCGGCCAGGCCGAGGCGGCCAGGGCGCTCGGCCTGGGGTTCGGCCAGGTGATGCGGCTCGTCGTGCTGCCGCAGGCCTTCCGGTCGGTCATCCCTCCCATGATGAGCGTGTTCATCGCGCTCCTGAAGAACACGACCGTCGCGGCGGGCTTCTCGGTCATGAACCTCGGATCCGCGCGCGACTGGCTCAGCGAGCGCGGTGAGAACCAGCTCGTCGTGATCATCTGCGTGATGTTCATCTTCGTCGCGCTCGTCCTGCTCCTGTCCTGGGCGCAGCGAGTGCTCGAGAACCGATGGAGGGTCGCGCGATGAGCGGCAGCGTCCTGTACGACGTCCCGGGTCCCCGGGCGATCGTCCGCAACCGGATCCTCGGGGTCCTCACGATCCTCGTCGTCGCCGCGGTGCTGGCGTTCTTCCTGTGGCGCCTTGCCGCCACCGGGCAGTTCGCTCCGGAGAAGTGGAACGCCTTCACCTACACGCGGATCTGGGAGCAGATCCTGCTGGCGACAGGACGCACGGTCGGCGCGTTCGCTCTCGCCGCGGTCGGCGCGCTCGCGCTGGGCTTCGTGCTGGCCATCGGCCGGCTCTCCGACCACGCGTGGGTGCGCTGGCCTTTCACCGTCGTGATCGAGTTCATGCGCGCCGTGCCCGTGCTGATCATGATGTTCCTGCTGTACTACGGCCTGCCCGTGATCGGGGTGAGCCTCGACAAGTTCCTGGTCGTCGTGCTCGCGCTCATCGCGTACAACGGCTCGGTGCTCGCCGAGGTCATCCGCGCCGGCGTCGAGGCGCTGCCGCGCGGTCAGCGCGAGGCCGGTTACGCGATCGGCCTGCGCAAGGCGGGCGTGATGCGCCTGATCCTGCTGCCGCAGGCGATCCGCGCGATGATGCCCGTCATCCTCGCCCAGCTCGTCGTCACGCTGAAGGACACCGCGCTCGGCTTCATCATCACGTACGAGGAGCTGCTGTTCTACGCGAAGTTCCTCGGATCGCAGAGCCAGCTCGACCGCCCGATCGTGCAGTCCGCGATCGTGGTCGGCGCAATCTACATCGCCCTCTGCCTCGCCCTGTCGGGCGTCGCGCGCATCGTGGAGAAGCGCATGCAGAAGTCGCCGCGCGTGCGCGCCGCGCAGGAGGCGCTCGCGCCGCGCCTGCACGAGGGCACGAACACCGAGATCATCGGCGTCCAGGATGCCGCGGAGCTCGCCCGGACGGACGACCGCGGCGGGCCGGGCGGCGGGCGCGCCTTCTGACCCCGCGTCGGGCGGCCCACGGCCGCCCGACTAGACTCGGGTCTCGTGTCTGACGTTCCCGAGATCACTCCCGAGGCGGTGGAGGCGGCGGTCGCAGGCGCGCTCGCGGCGATCGCCCAAGCCCCCGACACCGCGGCCCTGAAGGCCGCCCGATCCGCGCACGCGGGGGAGGGGTCGCCGCTCGCCGCGCTGAACGCGCAGATGCGCCACGTGCCGAACGAGCGCAAGGCCGAGTTCGGCAAGCTCGTGGGATCGGCTCGCGGTCGCGTGAACCAGGCCCTCGCTGCCCGAGAGGCCGAGCTGGCGGAGGCCGAGACCGCCGCGCGTCTCGAGGCCGAGCGCATCGACATCACGGCCGTTCCGTCGCGCACGCGCGTGGGCGCCCGCCACCCGATGAGCGTGCTGCAGGAGCAGATCAGCGACGTCTTCGTCGGCATGGGCTGGGAGATCGCGGAGGGCCCGGAGCTCGAGCACGAGTGGTTCAACTTCGACGCGCTGAACTTCGACGAGGACCACCCGGCGCGTCAGATGCAGGACACGTTCTTCGTGGATCCGGTCGCCCGCCACCTCGTCATGCGCACGCACACGAGCCCGGTGCAGGTGCGCTCGATGCTCGAGCGCGACCTGCCCATCTACGTGCTGTGCCCCGGACGCGTGTACCGCACGGACGAGTTCGACGCGACGCACCTTCCGGTCTTCACGCAGGCCGAGGGCCTCGTGGTCGACAAGGGCATCACGATGGCGCACCTCAAGGGCACGCTCGACCACATCGCCCAGGCGCTGTTCGGCGAGGGCGCCAAGACGCGCCTGCGCACCAACTACTTCCCGTTCACCGAGCCGTCGGCCGAGTTCGACCTGTGGCACCCGACCTTCAAGGGCGGCGCGCGCTGGATCGAGTGGGGCGGCTGCGGCATGGTCAACCCGAACGTGCTGCGCGCGGCGGGGATCGACCCCGAGGTGTACTCGGGCTTCGCGTTCGGGATCGGGATCGAGCGGGCCCTGATGTTCCGCAGCGACGTGCAGGACATGCGCGACATGGCCGAGGGCGATGTCCGCTTCAGCGAGCAGTTCGGGATGGTGGTGTGATGCGCGTCCCGCTTTCGTGGCTGCGTGAGTACGTGGATGTGCCGGCCGAGGCGAGCCCCGAGGACGTCCTCGCGGCCCTCGTGTCGGTCGGCTTCGAGGAGGAGGACGTCGTCCGCTTCGAGCTGAGCGGGCCCGTGGTCGTCGGCACGGTGCTGTCGTTCGAGGCTGAGCCGCAGTCGAACGGCAAGACCATCCGCTGGTGCCAGGTCGACGTGGGCGAGGCCGAGCCGCGCGGGATCGTGTGCGGCGCATCCAACTTCCACGAGGGCGACAAGGTCGTCGTGTCGCTTCCCGGCGCGGTGCTGCCGGGGCCGTTCCCGATCTCGGCGCGCAAGACGTACGGGCACGTGTCGGACGGCATGATCGCGTCCGCGCGCGAGCTGGGCCTCGGCGACGAGCACAACGGCATCCTGCGCCTCGTCGAGCTGGGACTCGACCCCGCGCCCGGCACCGACGCGATCGCGCTCCTCGGGCTGGACGACGTCGCGGTCGACGTGAACGTGACGCCCGACCGCGGCTACGCCATGTCGATCCGCGGCATCGCGCGCGAGTACGGCCACGCCACGGGCGCGGCGTTCCGCGACCCGGCGCTGCTGCCGGAGATCGGATCCGGATCCGGCTTCCCGGTCGCGGTGCAGGACGTCGCGCCGATCCGCGGCAGGGTCGGCGTGACGGAGTTCGTCACGCGCGTCGTGCGCGGCGTGGACGCGTCGCGCCCCACGCCGCCGTGGATGGTCTCGCGCCTGACGCTGGCCGGCATCCGCTCCATCTCGCTGCTCGTGGACATCACGAACTACGTCATGCTCGAGCTCGGCGGCCCGATCCACGGCTACGACCTCGCGAAGCTGACCGGCGGGATCACGGTGCGACGCGCGACGGAGGGCGAGACGCTCGAGACGCTCGACGGCCAGGTGCGCAGGCTCTCCCCGGAGGACCTGCTGATTACGGACGAGTCGGGCCCGATCGGCCTGGCCGGCGTGATGGGCGGCGCCGCGACGGAGATCGGCGAGACGACGACCGACGTGCTGATCGAGGCGGCCGTGTTCGACACGGTCTCGATCGCCCGCACGGCGCGCCGGCACAAGCTGCCGAGCGAGGCCTCGCGGCGCTTCGAGCGCGGCGTCGACCCGCTGCTGCCGCCGGCATCCGCGCAGCGGGTCGTCGACCTGCTCGTCGAGCTCGCGGGCGGCACGGCGGACGCGCTGGGCGGCGCGCTCGGCGTCGACGCCGCGCGCGCGGCGATCGCGCTGCCGGCCGGCTTCGTGCAGGGTCTCGTGGGGGTGGACTACACCGCGGCGCGCATCGCCGAGACGCTCACGATGATCGGCTGCCGCGTGGACGAGACCCCCGACGGCTGGTCGGTCACGCCGCCGTCGTGGCGGCCCGACCTCACCGACAAGTGGACGCTGGCCGAGGAGGTCGCGCGCATCGACGGCGTCGACAAGATCCCGTCGCACCTGCCGACGCCGCCGTCCGGCCGTGGTCTGACCCCCGCCCAGCAGGGGCGTCGCCGCGTTGCGAACGCGCTCGCGGCCGCGGGCTTCGTCGAGACTCCGGCGTTCCCCTTCACGACCCAGGAGCAGAACGACCTCCACGGCTCGGCGACGGGCGAGCACCTGCCGAGCGTGAAGCTCGCGAACGCGCTCGACGGCCAGGCGCCGTTCCTGCGCCGCTCGCTGGTGCCGGGGCTGCTGCAGATCGCGCACCGCAACGTGTCGCGCGGGCACACCGACCTGGCCCTGTTCGAGATCGGCACCGTGTTCCTGCCGCAGCCGGGCGTCGAGTACGGCACCTCGACGATCCCGCCGCTCGCGGTGCGCCCGGATGCCGAGACGCTCGCGCGCCTGGACGCCTCGATCCCGCCCCAGCCGCGCCACGTCGCGCTGCTGCTGGCGGGCGCCGTCGCGCCGAAGCAGCCGGGGCGCGACGCCGAGGCCGCGGGGCTCGCGGTCGCGCTCGACGCCGTGCGCGTGATCGCCGCCGCCGCGGGCGTGGACATCGCGGTCGCGCAGGGACGGCGCGCGGCGCTGCATCCGGGACGCACGGGCGTGCTCACGGTGAACGGCGCCGAGGTCGGCTACGTCGGCGAGTTGCTGCCGTCCGTCGCGGCCGACGCCGACCTGCCCGGCCGCGTGACGGTCGTCGAGATCGACCTCGACGCCATCCTGCGGGACACGGGGGAGCGCGTGACGGTCGCGTCGCTGTCGACCTACCCCGCCGCCACGCAGGACGTGTCGCTCGTGGTCGACGCCGCCCTGCCGGCCTCCGAGCTGCGCGCCGCGCTCGTGGAGGGTGCGGGAGAGCTGCTCGAGAGCCTCCGCCTCGTCGACGACTACCGCGGTCAGGGCATCCCGGACGGTGCGAAGAGCCTCACCTTCGCGCTGCGCTTCCGCGCGCCCGACCGCACGCTCACGGCGGCCGAGGCGACGGAGGCCAAGCTCGCCGGCGTCGCGCTCGCGGCCGAGCGCCACGGCGCGACGCTGCGCGAATAGCCACGCGTCCGGTCCCGCCCGATCCGCGAGACCTCATCAGCGCGACGAGTCATCGCCGCACGGTGAGGTCTCGCGGCGCGCATGAGGTCTCGCGGCCGAGGCCCGCGCGCCGGCGCGGCTCAGCGCAGGCCGTGCTCGCCGCGGAGCGGCACGAAGCGCACGGCGCCGAGGTCGTCCAGCTCGGTGTCGTCGCCGCGGCGAGTGACGCGCACGAGCTGCTGCCATCCGGGATTGCGCTCGAGGGGCATGACGATGCGGCCGCCTTCCGCGAGCTGGTCGATCCACGGGGCCGGGATGTCGGGCCCGGCCGCGGCGGCGAGGATCGCGTCGAACGGCGCGTGATCGCGGAGCCCCAGCGTGCCGTCGCCCGTGACCACGTGCACGTTCCGCACGCCGGCCGCGGCCAGTGCCGCGCGCGCCTGCTCGGCGAGCTCCGGCACGAACTCGACCGACCACACCTCGGCACCGATCGCGGCGTACACGGCGGCGGCGTAGCCCGATCCGGTGCCGACGTCGAGCACGCGGTCGCCGGGCTTCAGCAGCCCGGCCTCGGCGGTGAGCGCCACGATGTACGGCTGCGAGATGGTCTGCCCGTGCCCGATCGGCAGCGGCGAGTCGGCGTACGCGTCGGCCGCCACGGACGGCGGCAGGAAGCGCTCGCGCGGCACGGCGGCCATCGCGTCGAGCACGCGGGGATCCGCGATCCCGCGCGCCCGGATGTGCCACTCGAGCATCGCCTGACGCTCGTCGGCGCGATCCTGCCCGGCCCGGTCGCCCATCGCCCCACCGTACGTCGGCCGTGCGCGTTCTGCTACGCTCGCCGCATGCGCGAGGCGATCCTGCACCCCACCCGGGTCATCGTCCTGCGCCGACGTCCGCGTGGCCGCCGAATCCCGGCGACGCCGCGAAGCTCTCGCGCCTGAGCGCGATCGAGCAGGGCCACCAGGCCGAGCGGTGTCGCCGTCTCCGGCCCTCTGCTCACGGACATCTAAGGTGGAATCATGACCTATTCGGTCGCCGTCTCCGGCGCTTCTGGCTATGCGGGAGGCGAGCTGCTGCGGCTGCTCGCCGACCACCCCGACGTCGAGATCCGCACGGTCACCGCGCACTCCAACGCCGGCCAGCCCCTCATCGCGCACCAGCCTCACCTGCGCTCCCTCGCGCACCTGACGCTGCAGGACACGACCCCCGAGATCCTGTCGGGGCACGACATCGTGTTCCTCGCACTGCCGCACGGCCAGTCGGGTCAGTACACCGACGCCCTCACCGACGTGAAGCTCGTGATCGACTGCGGCGCGGATCACCGGCTCACCGGCAAGGACGACTGGGACGCGTTCTACGGCGGCGACTTCCACGAGCCGTGGACGTACGGCGTGCCCGAGCTGATCGTCGGCGACGGCCGCCAGCGCGACCGCCTCGCCGGCGCGACGCGCATCGCGGCGCCCGGCTGCAACGCGTCGACCGTGAGTCTCAGCCTCGTCCCCGGCGTCGCGGCGGGGGTGATCGACCCGTCCGACATCGTCAGCGTGCTCGCGGTCGGGCCGTCGGGCGCCGGCAAGAGCCTCAAGCCCAATCTGCTCGCCAGCGAGATCCTCGGCTCCGCGAACCCGTACGCCGTCGGAGGATCGCACCGTCACATCCCGGAGATCCAGCAGGCGCTGCGCGAGGCGGGCGCGGTCGATCCGCGGATCTCCTTCACGCCCGTGCTCGTCCCGATGGCGCGCGGCATCCTCGCGACGAGCAGCGCCCGGATCGCCCACGGCGCGACGGATGACGAGATCCGCCGGGCATGGCAGGACGCGTACGGCGACGAGACCTTCGTGCAGCTGCTGCCCGAGGGGCAGATGCCGCGCACGGCCGACGTGGTCGGCGCGAACACCGCGCTGATGGGCCTCGCGATCGATCGCGCGGCGGGGCGCGTGGTCGTCGTGACGGCCGTGGACAACCTGACGAAGGGCACGGCGGGAGCCGCGATCCAGTCGATGAACATCGCGCTCGGCCTGCCGGAGGGTCGCGCGCTCAGCGTGAACGGAGTGGCCCCGTGAGTGTGACCGCAGCAGAGGGGTTCGAGGCGGCCGGTGTCGCCGTCGGCCTCAAATCGACCGGTGCGAAGGACGTCGCCGTGGTCGTGAACCGCGGGCCGCTCAAGGCGGGCGCCGCGGTGTTCACGAGCAACCGTGCGAAGGCCAACCCCATCCTGTGGTCGCAGCAGGCGATCGCGGACGGCGTCGTCGAGGCGGTCGTGCTCAACTCGGGCGGCGCCAACTGCTTCACGGGCGACTTCGGCTTCCAGACCACGCACCAGACGGCCGAGAAGGCCGCCGCGCTGCTCGACGTCGGCGCGGGCGACGTGCTCGTGTGCTCGACGGGGCTGATCGGCTTCGGCGACGAGGTGTTCCGCACGAAGGTGCTCGACGGCACGGAGCAGGCGATCGCGTCCCTCGGCCCCGACGGCGGGGAGGACGCGGCCGCCGCGATCATGACCACCGACACCGTCGCGAAGACGGCCGTCCGCCGCCGCGACGGATGGACGATCGGCGGCATGGCGAAGGGCGCGGGCATGCTCGCACCGGGCCTCGCCACCATGCTCGTGGTCATCACGACCGACGCGGTGCTGGAGGCGTCGCAGCTCGACGCGCACCTGCGCGCCGCGACGCGCGTGAGCTTCGACCGGCTCGACTCGGACGGCTGCATGTCGACGAACGACCAGGTCACGCTGCTCGCGAGCGGTGCGAGCGGTGTCGAACCCGATGAGGCGGCCTTCGCGGCGGCCCTCGTCGAGGTCTGCGACGAGCTCGCGGCGAAGCTGCAGGACGACGCGGAGGGCGCGAGTCACGCCATCACGATCGAGGTCGTGGGCGCGGCGAGCGAGGACGACGCCGTCGAGGTGGGCCGATCCGTCGCCCGCAACAACCTCTTCAAGGCGGCGATCTTCGGCAACGACCCGAACTGGGGCCGTGTGCTCGCCGCGATCGGTACGACCCAGGCGGAGTTCGATCCGTACGACGTCGACGTGTCGATGAACGGCGTGCGCGTCTGCACGAAGGGCGGACCGGACCGGCCGCGCGAGGACGTGGATCTCACGCCGCGTGCGACGCACGTGCTGATCGATCTGCGCGCCGGCGACGCGGCCGCGACCATCCGCACCAACGACCTGACCCACGACTACGTGCACGAGAACAGCGCCTACTCCTCATGACCAGTGACAGCAGCAAGCAAGCCGTAGACCTGCAGGACACCAGCCCCGAGGAGGCGGCCGCGAAGGCCGCGACGCTCATCGAGTCGCTGCCGTGGGTGAAGAAGTACCGCGACCAGATCGTCGTGGTGAAGTACGGCGGCAACGCGATGATCAGCGAGGAGCTGCAGGACGCCTTCGCGCAGGACATCGCGTACCTGCGGTACGTGGGCGTGCGTCCCGTCGTGGTGCACGGCGGCGGCCCGCAGATCTCGAGCATGCTGGATCGCCTGGCGATCCCCAGCGAGTTCAAGGGCGGCTACCGCGTCACGAGCACCGAGGCGATCAGCGTCGTCCGCATGGTGCTGACCGGCCATATCAACCCCCAGCTCGTGGCGAAGATCAACTCGCACGGTCCGCTCGCGACCGGCCTGAGCGGCGAGGATGCGGGGCTGTTCGGCGGCCGCAAGCGCGGCGTCATGATCGACGGCGTCGAGGAGAGCCTCGGGCGCGTGGGCGATGTCGTGAAGGTGGATCCGACCGCGGTCCTCGATCACCTCGACGCGGGGCGCATCCCGGTCGTCTCGAGCATCGCACCCGACCTGGACCACCCCGGCCACTCGCTGAACGTGAACGCCGACGCGGCCGCGGCCGCCCTCGCGATCGCGCTCAAGGCCCGCAAGCTTGTCGTGCTCACGGATGTCGCGGGACTGTACGCCGACTGGCCGAACCGCGACTCGCTCGTGTCGCACCTCACGGCCGAGGAGCTGCGCGAGATGATGCCGCGGCTCGAGTCGGGCATGATCCCGAAGATGCAGGCGTGCCTCGACGCGGTCGAGGGCGGCGTCGGCGCCGCGGCGATCATCGACGGCCGCGTGCAGCACTCGGTGCTGGTGGAGCTCTTCACGAGCAAGGGAATCGGAACGCAGGTGATGTCGGCCTCGCCGACCAGGTCGAGCGAGGGAGCGAAGTGACCGAGACGGAACCGCACAGCATGGCGACGACCACACGGTGGCAGGATCTCGCGGCTCGTGACCTGATGAGCCTCGGCGGGCGCCTCGCGCTGCTCGAGCGGGGCGAGGGGTCCTACGTCTGGGACGTCGACGGCACGCGCTATCTCGACTTCCTCGGCGGCATCGCGGTCAACGCGCTGGGTCACGGGCATCCGGTGTTCGCCGAGACCGTCGCGCGCCAGGCCGCGACGCTCTCGCATGTGTCGAACTACTTCGCCACGCCGCAGCAGCTCGAGCTGGCCGCGCGGCTGAAGCAGCTCGCCGGCACGGGGGAGCAGGGCCGCGTCTTCCTCGCGAACTCCGGCACGGAGGCGAACGAGACCGCGATCAAGCTGGCCCGCCTGCATGATCGCGACGGCCTGATCGTCAGTCTCGAGGGCGCCTTCCACGGCCGCTCGACCGGCGCGCTGGCGCTCACGCCGAAGGCCGCGTACCAGGATCCGTTCCGCCCGCTGATCCCGGGTGTGAAGCACATCGCCCCGACGCGGGAGGCGCTCGAGGCGCTGTTCGCGGGCGACGAGCGCATCTCCGCCCTCGTCGTCGAGCCGATCCAGGGGGAGGCGGGGGTGCTTCCCCTCCCGGACGGCTACCTGCGTCGCGCGCGGGAGCTCACCACGGCGCGCGGGGCGCTGCTCATCCTCGACGAGGTGCAGACCGGCATGGGACGCACGGGGCACTGGTTCGCGTACCAGGCCGAGGGCATCACGCCCGACGCCATCACGCTCGCGAAGGGCATCGCCGCGGGCTTCCCGCTCGGCGCGCTCGTGACCTTCGGCGCGGCGAGCGACCTGTTCTACCCCGGGACGCACAACTCGACGTTCGGCGGCAACCCGCTCGCGAGCGCGGTGGCGAACGCCGTGATCCAGGAGATCCAGGATCGAGATCTGCTCGGGAACGTCACGCGGCGGGGCGCCGAGTTGCGTGCGGGCGTGGAAGGCCTTCCCCTCGTGGCCGGCACGCGCGGCGCGGGCCTGCTGATCGGCATCCGCCTGAGCGCGCCGGTCGCAGCGGACGTGCGGGCCGCGGCGCACGCGCGCGGGCTGATCGTCAACGCTCCCACGGACGACGCGATCCGCATCGCGCCGGCCTACACGATCGGCGACGACGAGGTCGCGCAGTTCCTCGAGATCTTCGGCGACGCGCTCGCCGAGGTCGCCGCCACTCACAACCCGGAGAGCCCCGCATGACCCGCCACTTCCTGCGCGACGACGACATCACGCCCGCCGAGCAGTCGGAGATCCTGGATCTCGCGGCGCAGCTCAAGAAGGACCGCTGGGCGGACAAGAGCCTCGCCGGACCGCAGACCGTCGCGGTGATCTTCGACAAGTCCTCGACCCGCACGCGCGTGTCGTTCGCGGTGGGCATCGCGGACCTGGGCGGATCGCCGCTCATCATCTCGACAGCGAACAGCCAGCTCGGCGGCAAGGAGACGCCCGCCGACACGGCACGCGTGCTCGAGCGCCAGGTCGCGGCGATCGTGTGGCGCACGTACGCGCAGGCGGGCCTCGAGGAGATGGCGAAAGACACCGTCGTCCCCGTGGTCAACGCGCTGAGCGACGACTTCCACCCGTGCCAGCTGCTCGCCGACCTGCTCACGATCCGCGAGCACAAGGGCGCCCTCGCCGGCCTCACCCTGTCGTTCTTCGGCGACGGGCGCAGCAACATGGCGCACTCCTACGTGCTGGCGGGCGTCACCGCCGGCATGCACGTGCGGGTGGCGTCGCCCGAGGCGTACGCGCCGCGCGAGGACGTGATCGCCGACGCCGACCGGATCGCCGCCGAGACGGGCGGATCCGTCACCCTGCTGACCGATCCGCTCGAGGCAGCAGCGGGTGCCGACGTCGTGGTCACCGACACGTGGGTGTCGATGGGCAAGGAGGAGGAGAAGCTCGCGCGGCTGCGGGACCTCGGCGCGTACAAGGTGACGCAGGAGACGATGTCGGTCGCCGATCCGGAGGCCATCTTCATCCACTGTCTTCCCGCCGACCGCGGCTACGAGGTCGACGCCGAGGTGATCGACGGCCCGCAGAGCGTGATCTGGGACGAGGCCGAGAACCGCCTGCACGCGCAGAAGGCGCTGCTGGTGTGGCTGCTGCGTCAGCCCTGACGCCACGCCGCAGCGGCGGGCCGACCGGCCGGCTCGCGGCGAACCTGGCGCGACTGGACGGACCGGGCCGCGAGGCCGGGATCGACCTCGCGCGCGGGCTCGCCGTGATCGGGATGTTCGCCGCGCACCTGCTCGAGACGACCGCGTTCGACTGGCGCGATCCCGGCACGTGGACCGATGTGGTCAACGGGCGCTCGTCCATCCTGTTCGCGACGCTCGCCGGCGTCTCGCTCGCGCTCGTGACGGGTGGCACGCATCCGTTCGAGGGCACGCGGATGATGTCCGCGCGCATCCGGATCGCCCTGCGCGCCGGGTGCATCTGGTTCCTCGGGATCGTGCTCGTGGTGCTCGAGACGCCGGTGCTCGTCATCCTGCCGGCGTACGCGATCCTGTTCCTCCTCGCGCTGCCGCTGCTGCGCGCGGGTGTCACCTGGCTGTTCGGCACGGCCGCGGCCATCGCCGTCGCGATGCCCTTCGCGGTGTTCGCGATCGACTCCTGGGGCGGCTGGGATCGCCCCCTCGGGCAGACGGTCGCGCACGCGCTCGGGTGGCACTACCCGTTCCTGCTGTGGGCCGCGTTCGTGATCGCGGGGATCGGGATCGGGCGGCTCGCGTTCTCCCGTCCGCTGACCGCGGTGCTGCTCGCGGGAGCCGGCGCCGTGCTCGCGGCGTTCGGGTACGGCGTGATCGGACGCTGGTCGCTGCTCGCGCCCGCCGATTCGCTGTGGGGCGTGACGCTGTCGAGCACCGCGCACTCGAGCGGCATGGGGGAGGCGATCGGGTCGGGCGGCTTCGCGATCGCGGTGATCGGGCTGTGCGCCCTGCTGTGCGCGACGCCGCTGCGGTGGCTCGTGCTGCCGCTGCGCGCGGTGGGCGCCATGCCGCTGACCGCCTACACCGCGCAGCTCGTCGCGTGGGCCGTGCTGCAGCCGCCGCCCGGCGCATACGGATCCGAGCTCGCCTCCTTCCGCGCGCTCGAGCCGTTCTTGCCGCTCACGATCGCCACGATCCTCGTCTGTACGCTCTGGACGCTGCTGGTCGGTCGCGGCCCGCTCGAGTGGCTGATCGCACGGATCGCGAGCACGGGACCGAGGGAAACCGCTCGATAGGCTTGCAGAGGCTGCTTCCACCCGCTGGTCGAGCGAGCGGAGCGAGTCGAGACCCCCAAGCAATGCCAGAACAGGAAGGCCGCGCCCATGAGCGACGCCGAGCAGCACGGAACCAACGAGGGCGCACTGTGGGGCGCGCGCTTCGCGACGGGGCCGTCGCCCGAGCTGCAGGAGCTGAGCCGCTCGACGCACTTCGACTGGCGCCTCGCGCTGTACGACATCGCGGGGTCGCACGCGCACGCCAAGGCGCTCGCCGCGGCCGGCTACCTCGAGGCCGACGAGGAGCGGCGCATGCACGAGGGCCTGGATGCACTGGCACGCGGCATCCAGGACGGCACGCTGCAGGCGCGTCCCGGTGACGAGGACGTGCACGGCGCGCTCGAGGCCGCGCTGATCGACGTCGTCGGCCCAGAGCTGGGCGGACGCCTGCGCGCGGGCCGCAGCCGCAACGACCAGATCGCGACGCTCGTGCGGATGTACCTGCTGGATCACGCCCGCGTGATCGCGAAGGACGTGCTCGCGCTGATCGACGCGCTCGTGGCGCAGGCCGACGCGCACCCCGACGTCATCCTCCCCGGTCGCACGCACCTGCAGCACGCGCAGCCCGTGCTGCTCGCGCACCACCTGCAGGCCCACGCGTGGCCGCTCGTGCGCGACCTCGAGCGCCTGGGCGACTGGCGTGTCCGCGCCGCGGTGTCCCCGTACGGCGGCGGCGCGCTCGCCGGGTCGACCCTCGGGCTCGACCCGCAGCTCGTCGCGAGCGAGCTCGGCCTCGACCGCCCCGCCGAGAACTCGCTCGACGGCACCGCCGCGCGCGACGTGGTCGCGGAGTTCGCGTTCATCGCGGCGCAGATCGGCATCGACCTGTCGCGCTTCGCGGAGGAGATCATCCTCTGGAACACGCGCGAGTTCGGCTTCGTGACGCTCGACGACGGGTACTCGACCGGCTCGAGCATCATGCCGCAGAAGAAGAACCCCGACATCGCCGAGCTCGCGCGCGGCAAGGCGGGACGCCTCGTCGGCAACCTGACCGGGCTGCTCACGACCCTCAAGGGCCTGCCGCTCGCGTACAACCGCGACCTGCAGGAGGACAAGGAGCCCGTGTTCGACTCGGTCGACACGCTCGAAGTCGTGCTTCCCGCCTTCACCGGCATGGTCGCGACGCTGCGCTTCGACGCCGACCGGATGGCGCAGCTCGCGCCGCAGGGCTTCTCGCTCGCGACGGACGTCGCCGAGTGGCTCGTGAAGCGCCGGGTGCCGTTCCGCGACGCGCATGAGATCTCGGGCGCGCTCGTGCGCGCGTGCGAGCAGGAGGGCATCGGCCTCGAGGACGCGTCGGACGAGCTGCTCGCACGGGTCTCCGAGCACCTGACGCCCGAGGTCCGGCAGGTGCTGTCGATCGCCGGATCCGTCGCGAGCCGCACGGGTACCGGCGGCACCGCCCCGGAGCGCGTCGCGGAGCAGCGCGCCGAGCTCGTCACCCGGTCCCAGGCGGCGGTGCACGCGCTCGGTCTCTAGCCCGCGCGCCGAGCGGCGGATGTCCGAGCCCCTCGGCAGGATGGACGCATGATCGTCGCCGGACTCATGCTGCTCGCCGTGGGGTCCGCCGCGCTCGTGCGCACGGTGTTCCAGCGGCGGACGAGGCGCACGCGCGCGATCGTCCTGGTTGCCGTGGCCGCGGCGATCCTCCTGCTGGCGCTGCTGGCGGACGCATTCGTCGCGGGGCTCGCCGCGGTCGCCGTCGCGGCACTGTGGCACTGGGCGATGCCCGATCGCGGCAACTCGCCGGCCTCCATCTGGCCCGCGGCGGGGCTGGGCGTGCTGAGCGCCGTGGCGCTGCTCGCCGTGCCCGTCGACTACGGCACCGGCATGGGGCGACACGTCGAGGTCGACTCGCCGCTCGGCGTGCTCACGCTGCCCGGCGTCATCCTGATGCTCGGCGCGCTCGCCTATCTGCTCGAGGCCGCCAACGTCGTGGTGCGGGCAGCGCTCGAGCGCGAGAACATCGCGCCGGATCCCGTCCCGGGCGAGACGCAGACCGTGGTGGGGGCCGACGGCCGGCCCACCGTGATGCCCAAGCTCGGTCCCGGACAGGTGATGAAGGGCGGGCGCCTGATCGGTCCGCTCGAGCGCGCGATCGTGTTCGGCCTGACGCTCGCGGCGGCGTACCCGCTGCTGGCCGCGTTCATCGCCGCGAAGGGCATCGTCCGATTCCCGGAGATCTCGCGCGACGGCGATGGGGGAGACCGGGCCGAATACTTCCTGGTCGGCAGCATGGTCAGCTGGGTGCAGGCGCTGGCGTGCGCCTTCCTCGTCTGGTGGGGCCTGCGCTCCTGACGGCGCGCCCGCGGCGACGCCATAGGCTAGACGGGTGACCGCTGAGAACGTCGCCGCACCGGCGATCGACCCCTCTTTCGACACCATCCTGGATGAGCTGATCTGGCGCGGGTTGATCCACGTGTCGACCGACCAGGACGCGCTGCGCGAGCTGCTCGCCGGACCCCCGATCGTCTACTACTGCGGCTTCGACCCGACGGCGCCGAGCCTGCACCTCGGAAACCTCGTGCAGCTGCTCACGATGCGTCGCCTGCAGCTCGCCGGTCATCGCCCGCTGGGGCTCGTCGGCGGCTCCACCGGTCTGATCGGCGACCCGCGGCCGACAGCGGAGCGCACGCTGAATACGCCCGAGACCGTGGCTGAATGGGTCACGAAGCTGCGCGCGCAGGTCGAGCGCTTCCTCGACTTCGAGGGAGACAACGCCGCGCAGATCGTGAACAACCTCGACTGGACCGCTCCGCTCAGCGCGATCGACTTCCTGCGGGAGATCGGCAAGCACTTCCGTGTCGGCACGATGCTGAAGAAGGACGCCGTCAGCGCGCGCCTGAACTCCGATGCCGGCATCAGCTACACCGAGTTCAGCTACCAGATCCTGCAGGGCCTGGATTACCTCGAGCTGCATCGCCAGTACGGCTGCGTGCTGCAGACGGGCGGCAGCGACCAGTGGGGCAACCTGACGAGTGGTGTGGACCTCATCCACCGCGTCGAAGGCGTCTCGGTGCACGCCATCGGCACGCCGCTCATCACGAACAGCGACGGCACCAAGTTCGGCAAGAGCGAGGGCAACGCGATCTGGCTCGACGCCGAGATGTGCAGCCCCTACGCGATGTACCAGTTCTGGCTCAACACGGACGACGCGGATGTGATCGCGCGCC
Source organism: Microbacterium sp. JZ31 (assembly GCF_016805985.1). Taxonomy (NCBI): domain Bacteria; kingdom Bacillati; phylum Actinomycetota; class Actinomycetes; order Micrococcales; family Microbacteriaceae; genus Microbacterium; species Microbacterium sp. JZ31. Next base: position 2,160,793 of record NZ_CP017661.1, on the reverse strand, counting down.
TGAAGGTGTTCACGTTCCTGACGCGCGCCGAGATCGCGGAGTACGAGCGGCTCGTCGCCGAGGAGCCGTTCCGGCGGGCGGCGCAGAAGCGCCTGGCGCGGGAGGTCGTGACGACGGTGCACGGCGAGGAGGCGACGGCCGCGGCCATCGCCGCGTCCGAGGCGCTGTTCGGCGCGGGCGATCTCGCCGCGCTGGACGCCGGCACGCTCGCTGCGGCGCTGCGCGAGCTGCCGCACGCGGAGGTGCCGGCCGGCACTCCCGTCGTGCAGGCGCTCGTGTCGACCGGGCTCGTGTCGTCCGTCTCCGAGGCGCGGCGGGCGATCTCGCAGGGCGGCGTCTCGCTCGACGGCGAGAAGATCTCGACCGAGGAGGCGACGGTCACCGGCGGCCTCCCCGGGGGAGTGTCGGTGCTGCGCCGCGGGAAGAAGGCGCTGGCCGGGCTTTTCGTCGGGTGACGAGCCGGACCCCGGCCGCGCGACACGCCCGGGGGTTGGCGCGGGTTGCCGGGTCCCCGGGATCCACGTAATGTATTTCCTTGTCGCCGCCAAGCGGTGAGGTAGAGCCGGAAGGTTCCCACCCCAGGTCGACGACGAACTCCACTCCGAAGATCACGCTCTTGAGCGTGCCGACCCCCGGGTCTAGGGTGGAGGATCCAGCTCCTCGAGGCATACTCGACGATGCCGGCGTCCCGCTCGCGCGGTCAGCGCCCCGGCGTGTCGAATTGACAAGCCGAGAGGGGCGGATAAGATAGAGAAGTTGCCCCGGAGGGCTGCGGTGGGAGCCGCAGGGCTGGGAGCATCCGATCCTTGAGAACTCAACAGCGTGCACTTGTCAAATGCCAAATAACCTCGGCAACTGACCTTTTGGTTGGTTGCGAGATTCCTTTGGATCAATTTTGGAAGTCAGTTTTGACATCCGTTTTTGGTCAGCATCAAACTCGCTGCTTCGGTCGTTTTCCCGGCTGATCGCAGCATTGTTTCTTTACGGAGAGTTTGATCCTGGCTCAGGATGAACGCTGGCGGCGTGCTTAACACATGCAAGTCGAACGGTGAAGCTCCAGCTTGCTGGAGTGGATCAGTGGCGAACGGGTGAGTAACACGTGAGCAACCTGCCCCGGACTCTGGGATAAGCGCTGGAAACGGCGTCTAATACCGGATACGCACCAGAATCGCATGGTTACTGGTGGGAAAGATTTTTTGGTTCGGGATGGGCTCGCGGCCTATCAGCTTGTTGGTGAGGTAACGGCTCACCAAGGCGTCGACGGGTAGCCGGCCTGAGAGGGTGACCGGCCACACTGGGACTGAGACACGGCCCAGACTCCTACGGGAGGCAGCAGTGGGGAATATTGCACAATGGGCGGAAGCCTGATGCAGCAACGCCGCGTGAGGGATGACGGCCTTCGGGTTGTAAACCTCTTTTAGCAGGGAAGAAGCGAAAGTGACGGTACCTGCAGAAAAAGCGCCGGCTAACTACGTGCCAGCAGCCGCGGTAATACGTAGGGCGCAAGCGTTATCCGGAATTATTGGGCGTAAAGAGCTCGTAGGCGGTCTGTCGCGTCTGCTGTGAAAACCCGAGGCTCAACCTCGGGCCTGCAGTGGGTACGGGCAGACTAGAGTGCGGTAGGGGAGATTGGAATTCCTGGTGTAGCGGTGGAATGCGCAGATATCAGGAGGAACACCGATGGCGAAGGCAGATCTCTGGGCCGTAACTGACGCTGAGGAGCGAAAGGGTGGGGAGCAAACAGGCTTAGATACCCTGGTAGTCCACCCCGTAAACGTTGGGAACTAGTTGTGGGGGCCTTTCCACGGTCTCCGTGACGCAGCTAACGCATTAAGTTCCCCGCCTGGGGAGTACGGCCGCAAGGCTAAAACTCAAAGGAATTGACGGGGACCCGCACAAGCGGCGGAGCATGCGGATTAATTCGATGCAACGCGAAGAACCTTACCAAGGCTTGACATATAGAGGAAAGGGCTGGAAACAGTCCCCCCGCAAGGTCTCTATACAGGTGGTGCATGGTTGTCGTCAGCTCGTGTCGTGAGATGTTGGGTTAAGTCCCGCAACGAGCGCAACCCTCGTTCTATGTTGCCAGCACGTAATGGTGGGAACTCATGGGATACTGCCGGGGTCAACTCGGAGGAAGGTGGGGATGACGTCAAATCATCATGCCCCTTATGTCTTGGGCTTCACGCATGCTACAATGGCCGGTACAAAGGGCTGCAATACCGTGAGGTGGAGCGAATCCCAAAAAGCCGGTCCCAGTTCGGATTGAGGTCTGCAACTCGACCTCATGAAGTCGGAGTCGCTAGTAATCGCAGATCAGCAACGCTGCGGTGAATACGTTCCCGGGTCTTGTACACACCGCCCGTCAAGTCATGAAAGTCGGTAACACCTGAAGCCGGTGGCCTAACCCTTGTGGAGGGAGCCGTCGAAGGTGGGATCGGTAATTAGGACTAAGTCGTAACAAGGTAGCCGTACCGGAAGGTGCGGCTGGATCACCTCCTTTCTAAGGAGCATCTGGCACCTACGGGTGTCCAGGCGCCGGATCATCACCGAATGTGTGATGCCGGTTAGCTCATGGGTGGAACATTTGACATGCCGTCAGCGCAGCTGACTCCAGTTAGTACGACCTGCTTGCAGGTCTGGAACGGTGGGGTCGGGGAGCGGGGCGGCTGCACGCTGTTGGGTCCTGAAGGACCGGAACCTCTGGTTCCCTCCTTCTGGGCCTCTTCTGGTCTCCGCGGTTGTGGGGGGAGGAAGGGGTACCCGCCCGTACTTTGAGAACTACACAGTGGACGCGAGCATCTTTAAAGATAGCGAACATAGATCTTTTGATTTATGGCTCATGTGATTTCAAGTCTTTAAGAGCAGTCGGTGGATGCCTTGGCATCTGGAGCCGAAGAAGGACGTAGCAATCTGCGATAAGCCTCGGGGAGCTGATAAGCGAGCTTTGATCCGAGGATGTCCGAATGGGGAAACCCCGCCAGGATCAAGCCCTGGTGACTCCCGCCTGAATATATAGGGCGGGTAGAGGGAACGTGGGGAAGTGAAACATCTCAGTACCCACAGGAAGAGAAAACAACAGTGATTCCGTGAGTAGTGGCGAGCGAAACCGGATGAGGCTAAACCGGGCGTGTGTGATAGCCGGCAGGCGTTGCACGTTCGGGGTTGTGGGACTTTCCTGACTCTTCTGCCGAAGGGTCGACGTGACAGCAGCGTATAGACGAACGGTCTTGAATGGCCGGCCAGAGTGGGTGGCAGCCCCGTAGTCGAAATGCGTGTGCTGGCGTGGAGAGTATCCCAAGTAGCACGGGGCCCGAGAAATCCCGTGTGAATCTGTCAGGACCACCTGATAAGCCTAAATACTCCCAGATGACCGATAGCGGACAAGTACCGTGAGGGAAAGGTGAAAAGTACCCCGGGAGGGGAGTGAAATAGTACCTGAAACCGTCTGCTTACAAACCGTTGGAGCACCCCTGGTAGGTGTGACAGCGTGCCTTTTGAAGAATGAGCCTGCGAGTTAGCGATACGTGGCGAGGTTAACCCGTGTGGGGTAGCCGTAGCGAAAGCGAGTCTGAATAGGGCGATTTCAGTCGCGTGTCCTAGACCCGAAGCGAAGTGATCTATCCATGGCCAGGCTGAAGCGACGGTAAGACGTCGTGGAGGGCCGAACCCACTTAGGTTGAAAACTGAGGGGATGAGCTGTGGATAGGGGTGAAAGGCCAATCAAACTTCGTGATAGCTGGTTCTCTCCGAAATGCATTTAGGTGCAGCGTTGCGTGTTTCTTGCCGGAGGTAGAGCTACTGGATGGCCGATGGGCCCTACCAGGTTACTGACGTCAGCCAAACTCCGAATGCCGGTAAGTGAGAGCGCAGCAGTGAGACTGTGGGGGATAAGCTTCATAGTCGAGAGGGAAACAACCCAGACCACCAACTAAGGTCCCAAAGCGCGTGCTAAGTGGGAAAGGATGTGGAGTTGCTCAGACAACCAGGAGGTTGGCTTAGAAGCAGCCACCCTTGAAAGAGTGCGTAATAGCTCACTGGTCAAGTGATTCCGCGCCGACAATGTAACGGGGCTCAAGCACGCCACCGAAGTTGTGGCATTGAAACTATTGGCAGGCCTTCGTGGTCCAGCCGTTTTGATGGGTAGGAGAGCGTCGTGTGGCGAGTGAAGCGGCGGTGGAAACCAGCCGTGGACGCCACACGAGTGAGAATGCAGGCATGAGTAGCGAATGACGTGTGAGAAACACGTCCTCCGAAAGACCAAGGGTTCCAGGGTCAAGCTAATCTTCCCTGGGTAAGTCGGGACCTAAGGCGAGGCCGACAGGCGTAGTCGATGGACAACGGGTTGATATTCCCGTACCGGCGAAGAACCGCCCCAATCAATCCAGTGGTGCTAAGCGCCCGAAACCATCCATCGTCACCTTCGGGTGACACCGGGTGGTGGAGCGCGCGACCCCATGCTGGTGCGGTTAGCGTATTAACAGGTGTGACGCAGGAAGGTAGCCCAAGCCAGGCGATGGTTGTCCTGGTGCAAGTGCGTAGGCCGACTCCTAGGCAAATCCGGGAGTCATGAGGCTGAGACACGATGCGGATGAAAAGTGGGTGATCCTATGCTGCCAAGAAAAGCATCGACGCGAGGTTCCAGCCGCCCGTACCCCAAACCGACTCAGGTGGTCAGGTAGAGAATACCAAGGAGATCGAGAGAATCGTGGTTAAGGAACTCGGCAAAATGCCCCCGTAACTTCGGGAGAAGGGGGGCCCAGCGCGTATTAGGACTTGCTCCGAAAGCGTGTGTGGGCCGCAGAGACCAGTGGGTAGCGACTGTTTATTAAAAACACAGGTCCGTGCCAAGTCGCAAGACGATGTATACGGACTGACGCCTGCCCGGTGCCGGAAGGTTAAGAGGACCGGTTAGCCGCAAGGCGAAGCTGAGAATTTAAGCCCCGGTAAACGGCGGTGGTAACTATAACCATCCTAAGGTAGCGAAATTCCTTGTCGGGTAAGTTCCGACCTGCACGAATGGCGTAACGACTTCCCAACTGTCTCAACCGCGAACTCGGCGAAATTGCATTACGAGTAAAGATGCTCGTTACGCGCAGCAGGACGGAAAGACCCCGTGACCTTTACTACAGCTTGGTATTGGTGTTCGGTGTGGCTTGTGTAGGATAGGTGGGAGACTTTGAAGCAGTGACGCCAGTTACTGTGGAGTCGTTGTTGAAATACCACTCTGGTCACTCTGGATGTCTAACTTCGAACCGTGATCCGGTTCAGGGACAGTGCCTGGTGGGTAGTTTAACTGGGGCGGTTGCCTCCCAAAAAGTAACGGAGGCGCCCAAAGGTTCCCTCAACCTGGTTGGCAATCAGGTGGCGAGTGTAAGTGCACAAGGGAGCTTGACTGTGAGACTGACAGGTCGAGCAGGGACGAAAGTCGGGACTAGTGATCCGGCAGTGGCTTGTGGAAGCGCTGTCGCTCAACGGATAAAAGGTACCTCGGGGATAACAGGCTGATCTTGCCCAAGAGTCCATATCGACGGCATGGTTTGGCACCTCGATGTCGGCTCGTCGCATCCTGGGGCTGGAGTAGGTCCCAAGGGTTGGGCTGTTCGCCCATTAAAGCGGTACGCGAGCTGGGTTTAGAACGTCGTGAGACAGTTCGGTCCCTATCCGCTGCGCGCGTAGGAAGTTTGAGAGGATCTGACCCTAGTACGAGAGGACCGGGTTGGACGAACCTCTGGTGTGTCAGTTGTTCCGCCAGGAGCACCGCTGATTAGCTACGTTCGGGATGGATAACCGCTGAAAGCATCTAAGCGGGAAGCCGGCCTCAAGATGAGACTTCCATACCTTCGGGTGAGAGGCTCCCAGCCAGACTACTGGGTTGATAGGCCAGATGTGGAAGCACAGCAATGTGTGCAGCTGACTGGTACTAATAAGCCGATGACTTGATAACACCTCGCTTTCTGCGAAGCGTTCGCGTCCACTGAGTGGTTCTCGATGTACGGTCGAGAACAACGCACAATTACACAGCGTGCTAAACGTTCGAAACATCGACAGTGTTTCGGCGGTCATAGCGAGAGGGAAACGCCCGGTCACATTCCGAACCCGGAAGCTAAGCCTCTCAGCGCCGATGGTACTGCAGGGGGACCCTGTGGGAGAGTAGGACACCGCCGGACTTCTTTTAAGACAGAAGGGCCACCCAACGACGGGTGGCCCTTCTGCATTTCCCGGGCTTTCATAGAGGAGTGGACGACATGGCTGCAGACGACGGCGACCGACCCCAGCGCGGACGGGACGATCGCGACGGCAGGCGCGACGCTTCTCGGGACCGTGACCAGCGCCCTCGGCGGGATGGCCAGCGCGCCGCCGGCGGCTACGGCCGCCGCGACGGCGATCGTCCTCAGCGTGACGGCGAGCAGCGTCGTTCGTACGGGGACCGTCCTCAGCGTGACGGTGATCGTCCGGGTTCCTCGCGCGACGGCGGCCGCTCTCGCTCGTATGGCGACCGCCCGCAGCGGGACGGCGACCGTCCCCAGCGTGATGGAGATCGCCCGCGCTACTCGCGTGATGGTGACAGGCCGCGCTCGTATGGGGATCGTTCGCAGCGTGACGGTGATCGTCCGCGTTACTCGCGTGATGGCGACCGTCCGCAGCGCGACGGTGATCGTCCGCGATACTCGCGAGACGGTGACAAGCCGCGCTCGTACGGCGACCGTCCGCAGCGTGACGGTGACCGTCCGCGTTACTCGCGTGATGGTGACAAGCCGCGCTCGTATGGCGATCGTCCGCAGCGCGACGGTGATCGTCCGCGTTACTCGCGTGATGGTGACAAGCCGCGCACGTATGGCGACCGTCCGCAGCGCGACGGCGACCGTGGGCGATCGTTCCGCGACGGAGGCGATCGTCGTCCGCAGCGGGATGGCGGCCGTCCCGGCGGTGACCGTCGTTTCGGCGACCGTCGATCCGACGACCGGCGCTCGGACGATCGTCGGGAGCGCACCAACTCGCGCCCGCCGGAGTCGGTGCGGATCAAGGATCCGGAGCTTCCCGAGGACATCACGCCGCGCGACCTTCCCGGCGGCGCGCGCAATGAGCTCAAGACCCTGAGCAAGGAGAACGCCGAGCGTGTCGCCCGCCACCTCGCGATGGCGGCACGCACGCTCGACGAGGACCCGGAGCTCGCGCACGAGCACGCGCAGGCGGCCGTCCGCCACGCGGGCCGCGTCGCGATCGCGCGCGAGACGCTCGCGATCACCGCCTACACCGTGGGCGACTTCGCGCTCGCGCTGCGCGAGCTGCGCACGCATCGCCGCATCACGGGGCGCGACGACCTCATCGCGCTGATCGTCGACAGCGAGCGCGGACTCGGCCGCCCCGAGCGTGCTCTCGAGGAGGGCCGAGCCGTCGACCGCGCCACCCTTCCGACGCCGGTCCGCGTCGAACTGGCGATCGCCATGTCGGGCGCACGCCTGGACCTGGGGGAGACGCAGCTCGCGCTCGTCGAGCTCGACATCCCCGAGCTCGATCCCGACCGCGCCTTCGAGTGGAGCCCGGGCCTGTTCGCGGCGCGCGCGACGGTGCTCGAGGACCTCGGCCTGGCCGACGAGGCGGCCGACTGGCGCCGTCGCGCCGAGATCGCCGCCGACGCGCTCGGTCACTCGGTGGACGAAGACGAGTTCGACGTGATCGAGATCGACGACGCCCATTCCGAGGAGCTCGAGGGCGAGGCGGCGGATGACGCCGCCGCCGTGATCGGGGCCGCCTCGGACGCGCAGCCCGCTGCGGCTGCTGCCGAGGATCCGGCCGCTCCGTCGGCCGAGTACAACGAGCCGGTCGCCGAGCCGGAGGAGCCGGTCGCCGCGGCGGACGAGACGTTCACGGTCGAGGACGAGGTCGCCGAGATCCTCGCGGAGATCGATGCCGAGCCCGTGGACGCCGAGCCGGACGACGCCGACGCCGAGCCGGACGAGCACGAGGACGCGGACGCCGCGATCGAGACCGAGCCCGACGCCGACGCGGCGCCGGAGACCGCTCAGCAGACCTCCTCGGACGGCGCGCCGTCCCCGCGCAAGGACGACGGCGAGGGCCGCCCCGATGGCGCTCTTTTCTAAGCGTCCGGCGGCGCGCACGCCGCTGGACGGCGTGGACGTGGTGCTCGCCGACCTCGACGGCGTGGTCTACGCCGGTCCCGGCGCGCTGCCGCATGCCGTCGAGAGCCTGAAGCGCGCCGCGTCCGAGGGGCGCCGCCTGGGCTACATCACCAACAACGCCTCGCGCACGGATGCCACCGTGGCCGCCCACCTCGTCGAGCTGGGTCTGCACACGCGTCCCGACGAGGTCGTGACCAGCCCGCAGGCCGCCATGCGCCTGCTCGTTCAGCGCGTCGCGGCGGGGTCCACGGTGCTGGTCGTCGGCGGCGAGGGGCTCGTGGTCGAGGTCGAGAAGGCGGGTTTCGTCGTCACGCGCAGTGCGGAAGACGAGCCTGCTGCGGTCGTGCAGGGTTTCGCGCCCGAGGTCTCGTGGACCGAGCTCGCCGAGGCGGCCTTCGCGCTGCAGCTTCCCGAAGACGAGGGCGGCATCCCCTGGATCGCCACCAACACCGACTGGACGATCCCGCAGGCGCGCGGGATCGCGCCGGGCAACGGCACGCTCGTGTCCGCCGTCCACACGGCGGTCGGCCGGCTGGCGACCGTGGCGGGCAAGCCCGAGGCGCCCATCTTCCACGAGGCGGTCGCGCGCTTCGGCGCCACGTCGCCGCTGTTCATCGGCGACCGGCTCGACACCGACATCCTGGGCGCGAATCGCGCGGGCGTGCCGTCGGCGCTCGTCCTCACGGGCATCGACCGGCCCAAGCACGTGCTCGCGGCGCCGCCCGACAGTCGCCCGACGTACATCGTCGCCGACCTGCGCGAGCTCTTCGAGCCGTACCCCGAGGCGCGTCTGAAGGGCGACACCGTGTGGGTGCGCGATGCGGCCGTCCGGATCGAGGGCCCGGACGTGCGGATCGTCGCCGAAGGCGCGCAGATCGATCTGCTCCGCGCCGCGGCGAGGGCGATCTGGGACACCGGCCGCCAGATCTTCGGGTTCCGCGTCCCCGAGCAGCTGTACGCGGACCCCTTCAGCGCGGCGCGTCGCTGAAGCCTGTCTGCCGTTCCGCGGCGCGGAGCGAGCGAAGTGCCCGCACCGCGGAACGACTGCACTCACGTCACTCGCGATGCACGGTCAGCACGTGCTCGCCGGCCGTGATTCTCTTCACACGTTCCGTGTCGCCCTGGCGGAAGCGCACCTCCGACGCGCCGTCGGTCGAGACCCGAACCGTGACGTCGCCCGTGAGTCCTGCATCGTCCAGGCTCACGGTGGCGGTGGCGACGTTGGTGAGCGCCAGATCGAGCTCGTCGACCGGTTCCCGCGCGCCGACGGGCTGAAGGACGAGCTGACGCACCTCGGTCTCGTAGTCGCCGTACGTCCTGGTGTCCGTGCTGACCACAGGCTCGCTGAGCACCGTGTCGAGGGCGCCGGAACGCGCTTCGATGCGGCTCCACCTGCCGTCCGCGTCGCGGGCCGTCAGGCCGTTCACCCAGTGGGCCTCGTCGATCGTCAGCCCGAGCGAATCCCGCTGCTCAGCAGGATCCCACCGGAAGGCGATGTGCGACGGCTGCGGGTCGATCACCGCCCCGTCGAGGTACTCGGCGAACTCGCGCCAGCCCAGCCACTGGAATTGACCATGCGTCGCGCCGCCGTAGTAGTGAACGCGGTACGGCACCTCCGCCGCCTCGAACGCCGCGCCCCACGACCGCGTGTTGCCCTGGGCGACGTCGTCCGTGCCCGCGTCCATGAACACTGCCGTGTTGGCGAGATTCTCGACCCGCAGCAGGTCCTGGGCGTCGTCTCGCGCGCCCCCGGCGTTACGGTAGCCCGCTCCTGAGACGATCCCGACGCCCGCGAAGACGGCGGGATAGTTGGTGGCGAGGCGGGTCGCCCCGACGCCGCCCATCGAATGGCCGGCGACCACGGTGCGAGTCCCGTCGATGGCGTAGGTCTGCGCAGTCCTGTTCCATACCTCCCAGACATCGAGCTCGGCTTCGTTGACGTACCACGTGCCGTCGCCTCGCCCGAGCGGTGAGACGCAGACGGAGCCGCGCTCCTCGCAGACCGGGCCGAACACGTCGTCCTCCTTCGCACCGCGGAAGCCGTTGTGGTTTCCGCCGCCGCCGTGAAGCAGGATCGACAGGGGAGCGGGATGCGACGGATCGTAGGTCGTCGGCACGTAGACGAGGTAGGGCTGCACCCGCCCGTACACGCGCGGGTCGGCGGTCGGGGGCTGGCCGGGGGGCTGCCGGACGTCGGGATGCACGCCGGGCCCGAGATCCACCGACGACACGTACCACCGCGTGGAGAAGCCCGTCGGGAGCGGCTCGTCCTCGACCTCGCCCCGGGCGATCCGGCGCCAGTCCAGCTCGAGAGCGAACGGCGCAAGGTCTCCCTCCGCGAGCGCCCGGCTCTGAGCGCCGTTGTTCCAGCTCGTCGCCATGCCGGGCCCAGGGAGCCGCGCGCCCTCCTGCACGTCTGTGCGGAACGCGGCGTTGTACACGCGCATATCCGATCGCTGCGGTGCCGGGACGAACCCGAGGCCGCTCTCGTCGGCGATTCCGGTGGCAAGGCGCACGTTCCAGACGCCGTTGATGCGGAGGAGGGACCGGGGGATCTCGGCGACGAAGGACTTCGCCTCCTCGTCGACGGTCAGGGCGGCGCCCAGCTCGGTGAGTTCGCGCCGCTGGCCCGTGGCCGTCTCCAGCCGCACGCCCCGGGAGGACACGATCAGGAAGGCGTCCGAGCCGGGTGAGGTGACGCCCGCGTTCCCCGGCCATGTCGCCGTGCCCGTCGTCGGGTCTGCATCGGTATCCAGCGCCCATACCGCGATCGGGAGATCGGGATCGGCGAGGGTCGTGAAGTCCACGCGCCAGAAGGACGACCGTCCCTTCGCGGCGACGCCGGCGCGGAACACATCCGAGCCGTTGGCGTGGGCTGCCTCGTCGGTGTAGGTGAAGGACCCGTCGCCGGTGTCGTCGAACAGCCAGTCGGTCCACAGCAACGCCCCGTCGTCGTACCGGGCCGTGCCGGACGTGCGCGAGAACGCCTCGGAGAACGCCCAGCCATCGGCGCCGGGCAGCGCGGGCTCGTCGAAGAGGGCCGCAGGCGGCGCCGGCGCCGGGATCTCGAGAGGAAGGTCGGCCGCTGCCGCGGCGGGAGCGGTGGCGAGAGCGGTCGCTGCTGCGGTGCAGGCGGCGGCGGAGATCGCGAGGATCCGCTGCCTGGCCGTGATCGTGCGGCTGTTCACCGTCGCCTCAGCCTCGGTTGAAGCGGTCGGGCGTGAAGCGGATGAAGCGCGCCTCGCCGAGGTCGAGCGCTGCCGCGGCGCGGTTCAGCTGATGGACGGTCGCACCGCCGCCCCAGCGACCCGTCTCGAGCCGCTCCAGCAGGAGCTCAGCAGCGGCGACAGTCTCGGCGGCGGTGAAGTTGCAGTGTCCCGCGGAGGCGACGTACGTCTGGCGCAGCAGCGAGGCATTGCCCGCCTTCTTCACGCGCTCCTCGTACGCGCTCTGCTGCGCGACCGTGGAGATCTGGTCTCCGACGTTGTTGAGCGTCACGGTCGGCACGGAGATCTCACCCGTGAACTCGTACGTCGCCGCGAAGCGCTCGACGGCGTCGGCGTCGGCCTCGTAGCGGTCGGCGGCATTGACGGTCGCCAGGTCGTGGTCGAGGCTGAGCCCGGCGCGTGCGTACAGCTCCGCGACGACGCGGCGCGCTTCGGGCGACGCCTTGCGCAGTTGCGCGGCGTAGTCGATTCCGGTGTTCCACGAGGGCAGGCCGCCGAAGAGCAGGGTGCTCGTTCGGCGGCTGCTCATCGCCTGTCCGATGTAGGGCAGCGGATCGCCCGCAAGGGCGCCGAACCAAGCCTGTTGGTAGCTCTCGGCATCGAGCGGGGACGGATCCGCGATCGCCTGCGACCACGCGGGCAGCTGACCGATCGCGGCGGCGAGCGCGATGCGGGCCCGTCCCTCGGGCGTTGCCTGAGCGGCGGTGAGGTGATCGATCCACGCCTGCTGAGCGCCGGGAACATCCGCGGGGATGTCGACGACGGGGAGGCTCGCCTCAGGATCCAGCAGCTCCGACAGCACGAACACCGTGTCGAGCTTCTGATTCCACTGCGAGACGGTGCCCGACAGGCCGCCGCACCCGGCGAGCACCCCGTCGATGCGGTCGGGGTGCAGTTCACCCGTCGCGGCGGCGACGAAGCCCCCCATCGAGTTCCCCATCGTGATCGCCCGGTCGGGCTCGCCCATCTCGGCGGTGAACACATCGAGCGCCTCGAGCTGATTCGCGATCGCGCCGCCGATGTTCCATCCCGTCACGTTCCGCGTGGTGCCCCCGTATGCCGCGCCTGCGTCGACGAGGGCCTGCTCGGCGTCGCCGACCGGCCCGGCTGCGAAGTCCATGTCGACGAACACGGTGCCGTTCCAGTCGTCGGGGACGACGAAGCGGTATGGCGTGCTGTCCGTCAGTCTCCCCTCGAGGATTCGCTCGCCCTCGTCTGCCACGGCGGGCGACGCCGAGAAGGCCAGTCCGGTGGCGACCGCGGATGCGATCGCGGCGTTCCTGATCCGATGTGCGGTGGACATGATCTCTCCCTGATCCAACGACGTTGTTGTGGGACCCGGTCGTCCGCGACCGGCCGATCCGACTCTGGCACCCGGCCTCGCGAATATCAATCACCTTGATAAAAACGGGTCCCGATGAGTGGGCAGCACCGGACCATCCGCGCGGCACACCGCCCGCCCTGAGGTGGCACGTACCCTGGATGAGTGACCGAGACGACTGATAGGGGCGGGTCCGAGGGCCTCGTGAGCCGCGTGCGTGTCATCGAGGGCCAGCCGCTCGCGAGCCGCGCCGCGGCGTACGCGAGCCTGCACGACGAGCTCGCCCGGCGCCTCGACCAGGCTCCGCCGGAGCCGGCCCCCGGCGGATGACGCAGCGCCTCGACGCCGCACTCGCCGCACGCGGACTGGCGCGCTCGCGCACGCACGCCGCGGCGCTGATCGACGAGGGACGCGTGCAGGTCGCCGGACGCGTCGCGGCCAAGGCCTCCATCAAGGTCGACGACGCGGCGGAGATCACCGTCACGGCGCAGGATCACTACGTCAGCCGCGGCGCGCACAAGCTCATCGCGGCTCTGGACGGCTTCGGCATCGAGGTGGCCGGACGCACCGCTCTCGACATGGGCGCGTCGACGGGAGGCTTCACGCAGGTGCTGCGCGAGCGCGGCGCGGATCCGGTCATCGCCGTCGACGTCGGGCACGGCCAGCTCGCGCCCCAGATCGCGATCGACGCGGGCGTCCGCTCGGTGGAGGGCTTCAACGTCCGATACATGACGGCCGAGAGCCTCGCGTCCGCAAGCGGGGTGAGCGCACCGCCGTCCGTCGTGACGGGCGATCTGTCCTTCATCTCCCTCACGCAGATCCTGCCGGCGGTCGCGCAGGTCGTCGCCCCCGACGCCGACATCGTGCTGCTCGTGAAGCCGCAGTTCGAGGTGGGCAGGTCCAAGATCGGCGGGGGAGTCGTGACCGACGCGGGCCTGCGCGCCGACGCGGTGACCGAGGTGCTGTTCACGGCCGGGGATCTCGGGCTCGGCACGCTCGGCGTGCTGCCGTCGCCCCTCCACGGCACGCATGGGAATGTGGAGACGCTCATCCACATCGCTCCGGGCCGTGGGACGGATCCGTCAGAATGGAAGACCACGATCGAGCGGTGCTGCGCCGGATGACGCTCAGCCCGATGGACACCGACGGAGCCCGATGAGGCGCAACAGCAGTGAGAGGGGATCGATGTCGCACGGTGCCAGCTCACTTCCCGGCGGACTCGCCACCCAGCGGGAGCGGAAGATCCTGGTGGTCGCGCATGCGCACCGCGAGGAGACCGTCGATGCCGCCGTGCGCGTGACGGCGCTGCTGCGCGGGTCCGGTGCCCAGCCGGTGCTCGCGCACGACGACCGAGCCGAGCTGTCGGCCCTCGCGCCCGTGCTGGCGGAGGTGCCCGTGCTCGGCGCCGACGTGCCGCTCGATGAGATCGATCTCGCGATCGTGCTGGGCGGCGACGGCACCATCCTGCGCGCCGCCGAGCTGGTGCGCGACGGCACGGCGCCCGTGCTCGGCATCAACATGGGCCACGTCGGCTTCCTCGCCGAGATCGAGCGCGACGCGATGGACTCGGCCGTGCAGCGGGCCGTGGAAGGCGACTACGCGGTCGAGGAGCGGCTCGCGCTCGACGTCCGCGTGAAGGACCGCTCGGGCACCGTCGTCTACGAGACGTGGGCGCTGAACGAGGCGACGGTCGAGAAGGACAGTCGCGAGCGCATGATCGAGGTCGTCATGGAGATCGACAGGCGGCCGCTGTCGACGTTCGGTGCCGACGGGATCGTGATCGCGACGCCGACCGGATCCACCGCCTACAACTTCTCGGCCGGAGGCCCCGTGATCTGGCCGACCGTGCAGGCGATCGCGGTCGTGCCGCTGTCGGCCCACGCGCTGTTCGCGCGCCCGCTCGTCGTGGGCCCCGAGCACGCGATCGCGGTCGAGGTGCTCGAGGGCGGCGCCGGGGCGTCCGCCGTGCTGTGGTGCGACGGCCGTCGCTCGCATCCGCTGCCTCCGGGTGCGCGGGTGTCGGTTCGGCGCTCGCCGCAGCCGGTGCGGCTCGCGCGCCTGCACCCGGCGGCGTTCACGGACCGCCTGGTGCGCAAGTTCAAGCTGCCCGTGACCGGATGGCGCGGCCCGAGCGATCCCGACGCCACGGGAGCGATCGACACGATCGCGCCGGAGCTCGCCACCGTCCCCGAGGCGAAGGAGTGAGCGCATGATCGGAGCTCTCGCGGAGGCGACGACATGATCGAGGAGATGCGGCTGCGCGATCTCGGCGTGATCAGCGAGGCCAACCTGCCCATGGGGCCGGGCTTCACCGCGATCACGGGTGAGACCGGTGCGGGCAAGACGATGGTGGTCACCGGTCTGGGGCTGCTGCTCGGACAGCGCGCGGATTCCGGCGCCGTGCGTGCCGGCGCGCCGCAGGCGTCCGTCGAGGGCGTGTGGATCGTGCCCGAGGAGGGCCCGGTCGCCGAGCGGGTGCGCGAAGCGGGCGGCGATCTCGAGCCGATCGGCGGCGGCAGCGCCGAGCTGTACCTGTCGCGGACGCTGGCGGCGGAGGGGCGCAGCCGCGCGAGCGTGGGCGGCCGTGCCGCCCCGGCGGGTGTGCTCGCCGACCTGGCCGACGCGCTCGTCGTCGTGCACGGTCAGTCGGACCAGCTGCGGCTGAAGTCGTCCGCCGCCCAGCGCGACGCGCTCGACCGATTCGCCGGCGAGCCGGTGCGCGCCGCGCTGGCGGACTACCGCGCGGCATACGAGACTTGGCGCGCGCTCGACCGCGAGCTGTCGACCCTCGTGACCGACCGCGACGCGCGTGCGGCCGAGGCTGCGACGCTGCGGGAGACGCTCGCGGAGATCGAGCAGGCGGCGCCCGAGCCGGGGAGGACGTGGCGCTCACGGAGCGCGCCGAGCGGCTCGCGAACGCCGAGGAGCTGCGTGCCGCGGCGGCCGTCGCGCGCGAGGCCCTCTCGAGCGAGGAGGACGGCGTGGACGTCTCCACGCTGCTCGCGGACGCCCGGCGGGCGCTCGAGCGCGTCGCCGATCCGGCCCTCACGGGTCTGGGTGAGCAGCTCGCCGACCTCGGCTACCGGGCCGCCGACATCGCGGTCGAGCTGTCCGGATTCCTCGCGGATCTCGACGAATCGGGTCCCGCCGAGCTCGCGGCCGTAGAGGAGCGACGCGCCGTCCTGAACTCCCTCGTGCGCGCGCACGGCTCGCTGGACGAGGCGATCGCGCTGCTCGAGAGCGGATCCGCCCGCTTGGCGGAGCTCGACGACGACGGCGATCGCGTCGAGCGGCTCGGCGCGCAGCTGGCGGAAGCGCGTGAGGCGCTCGACGTCCGCGCCGACGCCCTCACGGCCGCGCGCACGGCGGCGGCCGGCCGGCTGGCCGAGGCGGTCACCGAGGAGCTGCACGCCCTGGCGATGCCGGACGCGCGCCTGCTCGTCGATGTGTCGCCCGGTGCGGAGTCGACGCACGGGCGGGACGAAGTGGGGCTGCTGCTCACGCCGCACCCCGGTGCCGAGCCGCGGCCCGTGTCGAAGGGTGCGTCGGGCGGTGAGCTCAGCCGCGTGATGCTCGCGATCGAGGTCGTGATCTCGCAGACCGACCCCGTTCCCACGTTCGTGTTCGACGAGGTCGACGCCGGGATCGGCGGCGCCGCCGCGATCGAGGTCGGACGGCGCCTGGCGCGACTCGCCGAGACGTCGCAGGTGATCGCCGTGACCCACCTCGCGCAGGTGGCGGCCTTCGCGGGCAACCACCTCAGCGTCGTGAAGGCCAACGACGGGTCCGTCACGCGGTCGAGTGTGACGCGCCTCGAGGGCGCCGAGCGCGAGGCCGAGATGGCGCGCCTGCTGTCGGGGCTCAGCGACTCCGAGGCCGCACTCACGCACGCGCGCGAGCTGCTCGACCTCGGCTCGGTGCGCGCGTGACCCGCCACGGGTACGTGGGCGTGGCACGATAGCCCGAACCGCGCCGCACGGCGGTGCGTGCGACATCCCCTGCGGGCGCGCCGCTCGGCTTGCTCGAAGCATCGACTGATAGGATCGAAGCCCGTGATGCAGACACCTGGCGCGGGATCCGAGACCACCACCAAGCAGATCTTCGTGACGGGTGGTGTCGTCTCCTCTCTCGGCAAGGGACTCACCGCGGCGAGCCTCGGCAATCTGCTGACGGCCCGCGGCTTGCACGTCGTGATGCAGAAGCTCGATCCGTATCTGAACGTGGATCCGGGCACCATGAATCCGTTCCAGCACGGCGAGGTGTTCGTCACCGACGACGGTGCCGAGACCGACCTCGACATCGGCCACTACGAGCGCTTCCTCGGTGTGAACCTCAGCCAGGCCGCCAACGTCACGACCGGCCAGATCTACTCGCAGGTGATCGCCAAGGAGCGTCGCGGCGAGTACCTCGGTGACACCGTGCAGGTCATCCCGCACATCACGGACGAGATCAAGCGCCGCATGCGGCTGCAGGCGCAGGCGGACCCGAAGCCCGACGTGATCATCACCGAGGTCGGCGGCACGGTCGGCGACATCGAGTCGCAGCCGTTCCTGGAGGCCGCTCGTCAGCTGCGTCACGAGCTCGGGCGCGACAGCGTCTTCTTCGTGCACGTCTCGCTCGTGCCGTTCATGGGCGCCTCCGGCGAGCAGAAGACCAAGCCGACGCAGCACTCGGTCGCGGCCCTGCGCCAGGTCGGCATTCAGCCCGATGCGCTCGTGCTGCGCAGCGACCGCCCGGTGAGCGAGTCGAACCGCAACAAGATCGCGCTGATGTGCGACGTCGACGTCGAGGGCGTCATCAACACGGTCGATCTGCCGAGCATCTACGACATCCCCTCGACCCTGAACGACCAGGGCCTCGACTCGTACATCGTGCGCCGCCTGGGGCTCGGCGAGAAGGCCGGCGAGGTCGACTGGACGCGCTGGAACACCGTGCTGCAGTCGGTGCACAACCCGAAGCTCGAGGTCACGGTCGGTCTCGTCGGCAAGTACATCGACCTGCCCGACGCGTACCTCTCGGTCACCGAGGCGCTGAAGGCCGGCGGCTTCGCGCATGAGGTCAAGGTCATCATCCGCTGGATCCCGTCCGACACGTGCGAGACGCCCGAGGGTGCCGCGCGGCAGCTGGCCGATCTCGACGCGATCTGCGTGCCCGGAGGCTTCGGCATCCGCGGCATCGAGGGCAAGCTCGGCGCGCTGCGCTTCGCGCGCGAGCAGGGCATCCCGGCGCTCGGCCTGTGCCTGGGCCTGCAGTGCATGGTCATCGAGTACGCGCGGAACGTCGCGGGCATCGAGGGCGCGTCGTCGAGCGAGTTCGATCCCGAGACCCCGGCGGCCGTGATCGCGACCATGGCGGAGCAGGTCGACATCCTGGCGGGCGGCGACCTCGGCGGCACCATGCGTCTGGGCCTGTACCCGGCGAAGCTCGACGAGGGCTCGATCGTCGCCGAGGTGTACGGGTCCACGCAGGTGGAGGAGCGCCACCGCCACCGCTACGAGGTCAACAACGCCTACCGCGCGCAGATCGCCGAGGCGGGCCTGGTGTTCTCCGGCATCAACCCCGACCTGAACCTCGTCGAGTTCATCGAGCTGCCGCGCGACGTGCACCCGTACTACGTCGCGACGCAGGCGCACCCCGAGCTGCGCTCTCGGCCGACCGAGCCGCACCCGCTGTTCCGCGGCCTCGTCGGCGCGGCGGTCGACCGCCACCGCGCGAGCGAGCTGTTCGAGGTGGAGACCGCCTGATATGGACGTCCGCTCCACGCAACTGCGCGACGAGCCGTTCGAGGTCGACATCGCGGACAGCCGCCGCGTGTTCGACGGCCAGGTCTGGGACGTGCGCGAGGACCGCTTCCGCTACAACGACCACGAGCTCGTGCGGCACTACGTCGACCACACGGGCGCCGTGGCGATCGTCGCGCTCGACGACCAGGGTCGCGTGCTGCTGATCCAGCAGTACCGTCACCCGATCCGCACGCGCGACTGGGAGATCCCGGCGGGCCTGCTGGACGTCGAGGGGGAGGACCCTCTCGACGCCGCGAAGCGCGAGCTCGCGGAGGAGGCGGACCTCGTCGCCGAGCACTGGGAGAAGCTCGTGTCGCAGGCGCCGTCGCCCGGCGGCAGCGACGAGATCATCCACATCTATCTCGCGACCGGGCTGTCGGATGCCCCCGAGGTGTTCGACCGGCACAGCGAGGAGGCGGATCTGCGTCTGGAGTGGGTGCCGCTCGAGGACGCGGTCGCGGGGGTGCTCGAGGGGCGCCTGCTCAACGGCGCCATGATGCTCGGCGTGCTGCTGACGGCCGAGAGGCTGCGTCGCGGGACGGTCCCCGGCGCCTGAGGCGCCTGGCGAAGCCGGCCTGCCGTGAAGCTCGAGAGGGCGGTGGACGCCTACCTGCGCCACGTCACGATCGAGCGCGGGCTGTCCGAGCACACCGTCGCGGCGTACCGCAGGGATCTCACCGGCTATCTCGACTGGCTCGGCGAGCGCGGGATCTCCGAGACGACGGATGTCACGCCCGCGATCGTCGCGGAGTTCGCCGCCGAGCGCGCCTCGACGGATCCGGCCCCCGCCGCGTCCTCGCTCGCGAGGCTGCAGTCCTCCGTGCGCGGGCTGCACCGCTTCCTGGCGCGGGAGGGCATCGCCGACGCGGACCCGTCGCAGCGGCTGCGCCCGCCGAAACAGGCGCGCCGCCTGCCCAAGGCCCTGACGATCGAGCAGGTGGAGCGGCTGCTCGCGGCGCCGTCCGCGGAGGATCCGATCGGGATCCGGGACCGGGCGCTGCTCGAGCTGCTGTACGCCACCGGCGCGCGGGTGTCGGAGGCCGTGCAGCTGGATGTCGACGATCTCGCGAGCGGTGAGATCCTGCGCCTGCGGGGCAAGGCATCGAAGGAGCGGATCGTGCCGGTCGGCTCGTACGCCCGTGCGGCGCTCGATGCGTACCTCACCCGGGTGCGGCCGGATCTCGCGACGCGCGGCACCGCGACGCCGAAGCTCTTCCTCGGGGCGCGCGGCGCGGCGCTGTCGCGGCAGAGCGCGTGGCTCGTGATCCGCGCCGCGGCCGAGAAGGCGCAGCTGACCGCGCACGTGTCGCCGCACACGCTGCGGCACTCGTTCGCGACGCACCTGCTGCAGGGCGGTGCCGACGTGCGCGTCGTGCAGGAGTTGCTCGGCCACTCGTCGGTCGCGACCACGCAGATCTACACGCACGTGACGGTCGACACCCTCCGCGACGTGTACGCCACGAGCCACCCGCGGGCGCGCTAGGCGGGGGCCGCTCGTCGCCGACGCGCAGGGAACGAACCCCGTCGACCGCGCGGATCGCCGGATCGCCGGGCCCGCTCCGCGGCCGTTCGGACGCGCGTCGCTACAATCGAGCGAGCATGTCTAAGGCAGGAGTATCGGTGGCGGACAACAAGGCCCGGACGAAGAAGCAGGATGAGGTCATCCTGGGCGAGACCGGGCGTCCCTATCACGGCTTCCCGACGCCGGAGAAGCTCGACGGGCACGGGCCGGCGCGCATCATCGCGCTGTGCAACCAGAAGGGCGGCGTCGGCAAGACGACGACGACCATCAGCCTCGCGGCCGCTCTGGCGTCGTACGGGCGCAAGGTGCTCGCCGTCGACTTCGACCCGCAGGGCGCGCTGACCGTGGGCCTCGGCGTGCAGAACCACGACGTCACGACGATCTACGACCTGCTGCTGGACACCAAGCGCGACCCGCACGAGGCGATCGTCGAGACCGCGACGCCGGGCCTCGACGTGATCCCGGCCAACATCGACCTCTCGGCCGCCGAGGTGCACCTCGTCAACGAGGTCGCGCGCGAGCAGATCCTGTCGCTCGTGCTGCGCAAGGTCGCGCCCGAGTACGACGTGATCCTCGTCGACTGCCAGCCGTCGCTCGGCCTGCTGACGATCAACGCGCTCACGGCGGCGCACGGCGTCCTGATCCCGATGGAGTGCGAGTTCTTCGCGCTGCGCGGCGTCGCGCTGCTGATCGAGACGATCGGCAAGGTGCGCGACCGCCTGAACCCCTCGATCAAGCTCGACGGGCTGCTGGCGACCATGTACGACCCGCGCACGCTGCACTCGCGCGAGGTGCTCGAGCGCATCGTCGACGCGTTCGGCGACGACGTGCTCGAGACCGTCATCGGCCGCACGGTCAAGTTCCCCGACGCGTCCGTGTCGGGCGTGCCGATCACCGAGTTCGCGCCCCAGCACCCGGCCGCCCAGGCCTACCTGCGGCTGGCGCGGGAGCTTGTCGCCCGTGGCGCCGTCGCCTGACGCCGGGGCTGCTCCGGATCACGACGCCGCGCCCGCGGACGCCCCGGAGACGGGCTTCCGCGTCTCGCTGTCGAACTTCGACGGCCCGTTCGACCTGCTGCTGAACCTCATCTCCCAGCGCGAGCTCGACATCACCGAGGTCGCGCTGTCGAAGGTGACCGACGAGTTCATCGGCTACCTGCGCGATCTCGGGCCGGACGAGGAGCTGGATCAGGCGTCCGAGTTCCTCGTCGTCGCCGCGACCCTGCTCGATATGAAGGTCGCAGGGCTCCTGCCGCAGGGTGAGCTCGTCGACGCCGAGTCCGTCGCGCTGCTCGAGGCGCGCGACCTGCTGTTCGCGCGGCTGCTGCAGTACCGCGCGTTCAAGGAGGTGTCGGCGTGGTTCGCCGCGGGCCTGCAGGGCGAGGATCGCCGCCACACACGCAGCGTGCCGCTGGATCCGAAGTACCGGGCCAAGACCCCCGAGCTGGTCTGGACGCTCACGAAGGAGGACTTCGCCGCGATCGCGATGCTCGCGTTCGCGCCGCGCGAGATCCCCCGTGTGGGGCTCGATCACCTGCACGCGCCGCTCGTGAGCATCCGCGAGCAGGCCGCGGTCGTCGTGACGCTGCTGCGCAGCGCGGACCGGATGACGTTCCGCGAGCTCGTGTCCGGAGTGGCCGAGGCCGGCATCATCGTGGCGCGCTTCATCTCCGTGCTGGAGCTCTACCGGCACGCCGTGATCAGCTTCGAGCAGCTGGAGCCGCTCGGCGAGCTGACGCTGACCTGGACGGCGGATCACTGGTCCGACGAGACGCTGGCGACCCTGGGGGCCGACTATGACCGATGAGCCGACGACCGCCGCGGAGGCGCCCGAGGAGGCGCCCGAGGAGGCGCCCGTGCTCGAGCCCGTCGAGCAGCCCGCGGAGGAGCCCGCCGAGTTCCCCGGCGGCGTCGCGCAGCGGCTGGAGGCGATCCTGATGATCGCGGACGAGCCCCTGTCCGTCGTCTCGCTCGCCACGGCGGTGGGCGCTCCCGTGCCGGCCGTGCGCAAGGCGCTCGCCGCGCTCGTCGCCGACTACGACGGCCGGGCCGGCACGCCCGAGCGCGGATTCGAGCTGCGCGAGGTGGGCGGCGGCTGGCGGTTCTACGTGCGTGCGGAGTACGACGACATGGTCGCCGGCTTCGTCGGTGGGCAGGCGCCCGCGCGCCTGTCGCAGGCTGCGCTCGAGACGCTGGCCGTGATCGCGTACAAGCAGCCCGTGACGCGCTCGCAGGTCGCGTCCATCCGCGCCGTGAACGTCGACTCCGTCGTGCGCACGCTCCTCGCGCGGGGCCTCATCACAGAGGTCTCCACGCACCCCGAGACCGGCGCGATCCTGTACGGCACGACCGACCTGCTGCTACAGCAGCTGGGCATCAACTCGCTCGACGAGCTGCCGCCCATCTCGCCGCTGCTGGATGACGGATCCGACGGGTTCGAGGACGTGATCGCGTGAGGCGTCCCCTGCCGACAAGAACGGGCGCCGAGGGCGTCGGACGAAGTGAGATGAGAGCGAAGTGAGCGATTCGAGTTCCGAGGGAACCGAGGGCATCCGGCTGCAGAAGGTGCTCGCGAACGCGGGCGTCGCATCGCGCCGCGTGTCGGAGCAGCTGATCGTCGAGGGGCGCGTGCGCGTCAACGGCGCGGTCGTGACCGAGCTGGGCTCGCGGATCGATCCCGAGAACGACCTGGTGGACGTCGACGGCGTCGCGGTGCAGCTCGACGCGGGCAAGCGCTACGTCATGCTGAACAAGCCCACGGGCGTGATCAGCTCGATGAAGGACGACCGCGGCCGGAAGGACCTGCGCGCGTTCACCCAAGACTGGGACGAGCGCCTGTTCAACGTCGGGCGCCTCGACTACGACACGTCGGGCCTGCTCGTGCTGACGAACGACGGCGAGCTCGCGCAGGTGCTCGCGCACCCGTCGTTCGGCGTGACCAAGGTGTACATCGCGAAGGTCGAGGGCACCGTCACTGCGCAGACGATCGCGACCCTCACCCGGGGGATCGAGCTCGAGGACGGTCCGATCCACGCCGACAAGGCGCGGCTGCTCGACACGTCCGCCGGCCACAGCCTGGTGGAGCTCACGCTGCACTCCGGACGCAACCGCATCGTGCGACGCATGATGGCCGCGGTCGGACATCCCGTCGTCGAGCTCGTGCGGCGTCAGTTCGGTCCCCTGCACCTGGGAACCCTCCCTGTGGGCCGCGCGCGCGAGTTGACTAAGGTGGAACGCGGCGCGCTGCTGACTCTTTCGCGCCAGGGATCCGGCGCCGACGCGTCCGTCGATCCGACGGGGGAGGAGCCCCCTTCGATACAGAGGCCGGAGGACTCGTGAGCGACATCGCTGTGCCCGCGGGCGGCATGACGGCGCGCGATCCGCTCGTCCCCGGACGGACCGCCCGCATCTCCGGCACCGTGCGCATCGTCGGCGCCGGCCTGCTCGGCGCGTCGATCGGCCACGCCCTGCGTGCGAACGACGTCGACGTCGTCCTGACAGACACCTCGCCCACGCAGCTGCGCCTCGCGATCGACTACGGCGCGGGTCGCGCCGAGACCCCGGACGACGCCCCGCGCCTGATCGTGGTGGCCGTGCCGCCGGATGTGACCGCCGACGTCGTGCAGGCCGAGCTCGAGCGGTACCCGGACGCGGTCGTGACCGACGTGGCGTCGGTCAAGCTCGGCCCGCTCGCCGAGCTGCGCGCGCGCGGGGTCGACCTCACGCACTACATCGGCTCGCACCCCATGGCCGGGCGCGAGCGCGGCGGCGCCATCTCGGCGCGCGCCGACATCTTCATCGGGCGCCCCTGGGTCGTCTGCCGCGACGGCGAGACACCCGCGGCCGACCTCGCGCTCGTGGAGGACCTCGCGCTGGATCTCGGCGCCACGCCGATCGAGATGACGCCCGATCAGCACGACCGCTCGGTCGCGCTCGTGTCGCACGTGCCGCAGGTGGTGGCGAGTCTGCTCGCGAGCCGCTTCGTCGACGCGCCGGACGAGTCGCTGCGCCTTGCGGGGCAGGGCGTGCGCGACACCACGCGCATCGCGCACTCCGCGCCGGAACTGTGGGTGCAGATCCTGGGGGCCAACGCCGCGCCCGTCGTCGACGTGCTCGACGCGCTCGCCGCCGATCTGACGTCGTTCGCCGAGGCGCTGCGCGCCCCGGACGCCTCGGGTGCGCGTCGGACGCTGGCCGACAGCATCCGGCGCGGCAATGAGGGCGTTGAGCGGCTGCCCGGCAAGCACGGCCAGAACCGGCGCTTCGAGACGCTCGTGGTGCTGGTGGGCGACACCCCGGGCCAGCTCGGCCGCCTGTTCGGCGACCTGGGCGAGCTCGGCATCAACATCGAGGAGGTGCGCCTCGAGCACTCGCCGAGCGCGCAGTTCGGCCTCGCAGAGCTCAGCGTGATCCCGGGTGCGCTGCGCGCGGCGACCGAGGGCCTCGAACAGCGCGGATGGCGGATTGCGAGCACGACGAATGACTGACGACCTGACCCCGATCATCGCGATCGACGGGCCCGCCGGATCCGGCAAGTCGAGCGTCTCGAAGGAGATCGCCCGCCGCCGCGGCTACGGCTACCTGGACACGGGCGCCGGTTACCGCGCCCTGTCGTGGCACCTGCGCGAGACGGGCGTGGACACCACGGACGCCGATGCGGTGATCACGGCGCTCGCCGGCTTCGAGCTGCGCCTCGGGCTCGAGCCCGACGACCGCACGGTCACGGTCGGCGACACCGACGTCACGACCGAGATCCGCACGCCCGAGGTGACCGCCGCGATCGCCGGCTTCGTGCGCGTCCCGGAGGTGCGCGCGTACCTCAACGCGATCTACCGGCGTCTCGCGGGCGCATCCGGGCTGGCAGGCGTCGTGATGGAGGGGCGGGACATCACGTCGGTCGTCGCCCCCGACGCGCCCGTGCGCATCCTGATGACGGCGTCACCCGAAGTGCGGGCGGCGCGGCGCGGGCTCGAGCTCGGCGCCGACACGGCGACCGTCGCGGCCGCGATCAATGCGCGCGACGAGTCGGACAGCCACGTGCTGGATCTCGCGGTGGCGGACCCGGGGGTCGACGTCGTCGACTCGACGGACTTGGATTTCGAGCAGGCGATCGACGCCGTGCTCGCAGTGATCGACAGCAAGCTAGGAGGCCGCGATGGCCGTTGAGGACGAGTACGAGGGCAAGCCGGACCGGCTCGCCGAGCGCATGGCGGAGCTGGACGAGGAGCTCGTCGAGCGCCGCGCCGCCACGCTGCGCCAGGGACTGGAGGACTACGACCTCGACGCGGACGACGCCGAGCTGCTCGCGGGCGTCCAGCGCGGCGATGACGGCATCGAGTACCTGCCGGCGCTTCCCGTGGTGGCGATCGTCGGCCGCCCGAACGTCGGCAAGTCGGCGCTCGTGAACCGGATCCTCGGACGCCGCGAGGCGGTCGTGGAGGACACCCCGGGCGTCACGCGCGACCGCGTGACGTACAAGGCCGAGTGGCTCGACCGCCGGTTCTCGCTCGTCGACACGGGCGGCTGGGAGCCCGACGCGAAGGGCATCGACCGCTCCGTCGCGGCGCAGAGCGAGGTCGCGATCGACCTGGCCGACGTGATCCTGTTCGTCGTGGACGCCATGGTCGGCGCGACGTCGACAGACGAGCACGTCGTGCGGCTGCTGAGGAAGACCGACAAGCCCGTGTTCCTCGTCGCCAACAAGATCGACGACGCGCGGCACGAGCCCGAGGCCTACGCGCTGTGGAACCTCGGACTCGGCGAGCCGCACCCCGTCTCGGCCATCCACGGCCGCGGCGTCGCGGACCTGCTGGACGCCATCATGAAGGTTCTGCCCGAGGTCTCGGCCGTCGCGAAGCACGAGATCGGCGGTCCGCGCCGCGTGGCGATCCTGGGCCGTCCGAACGTCGGCAAGTCGTCGCTGCTGAACAAGGCTGCGGGCGAGGAGCGCGTGGTCGTCAACGAGCTCGCCGGCACGACCCGCGACCCGGTCGACGAGATCGTCGAGCTCGGCGGCAAGCTGTGGACGCTCGTGGACACCGCCGGCATCCGCCGTCGCGTCCACCTGCAGCAGGGCGCCGACTTCTACGCGTCGCTGCGCACCTCGGCCGCGCTCGAGAAGGCGGAGGTCGCGATCGTCGTGCTGGACGTGAGCCAGCCGATCAGCGAGCAGGACGTCCGGATCATCGACCTGGTGCTCGAGTCGGGCCGCGCGCTCGTGCTCGCGTTCAACAAGTGGGACGAGCTGCTCGAGGACGACCGCCGCGGCGGCGACCGCCGGCGCATGCTCGAGCGCGAGATCGAGACCGACCTCGCGCACGTCGCGTGGGCGCCGCGCATCAACATCTCGGCGAAGACCGGCCGGCACCTCGAGAAGCTCGTGCCCGCGCTCGAGACCGCGCTCGAGTCGTGGGATCAGCGCATCCCGACCGGCAAGTTCAACGCGTTCCTCTCCGAGCTGGTCGCGGAGCACCCGCACCCGCTGCGCGGCGGCAAGCAGCCGCGCATCCTGTTCGGCACGCAGGCGGGCACCCGTCCGCCGACGTTCGTGCTGTTCACGACCGGCTTCCTCGACCCGGGCTACCGCCGCTTCGTGCAGCGCCGCCTGCGCGAGCTGTACGGCTTCGAGGGCACGCCGATCGTGATCAACATGCGCGTGCGCGAGCGCCGGCAGCGGTAAGCCGGTCGTCCTGCGGGCTGGGCGGGCGCGCTGGAGCGCCTCGCCCGGGCCGCGTACAGGCCGGATGTGACCGGTGCCGGATCCTGGGAGGCGTGAGCCTGCAGACGGCTCGGTGCGCCTGTATGCGGGCGCGGCCCGCGGCGATCTGAGCCGGCGAGGTGCGTGTCGCAGGATGGCCGCGCCGCGGGCGCCCGCATCCAGGCGGGGTGTGACCGGTGTCGGGGCCTGGGAAGCCTGAGCCTGCGTACGGGCGAGTGAGCCCGCATGCGGGCGCAGCGGTCGGCGATTCGAGCCGATCCGCCGTCCCGTATGCGGAACCATTACGCCGCGACGGGGCGTGCCCTCCCGCGCTGTGTCAGGCTTGACGGGTGACCATCGAGCCAGCCCGCGCAGGGGAGCCGCCCCGGTTCTCGGGGCCGCGCGATCCCGGTGACGCGTGGGTCGTCACGGAGTCGGGCGACCGGTACTGGGGGCGCTTCGGCGCGGCCGGCCTCATGGCGTTCGACGATGAGCGCGGCGTGCTGCTGCAGCACCGCGTCGGGTGGAGCCACTTCGGCGGCACCTGGGCGCTGCCCGGCGGCGCGCTGCACGAGGGCGAGTCGCCCATCACGGGTGCGCTGCGCGAGGCCGCGGAAGAGGCCGGCGTGCCGATCGCCTCGGTGCGCCCGCGCTTCACGAACGTGCTGGATCTCAAGGTGTGGTCGTACACGACCGTGATCGCGGATGTCGTGGAGCACTTCGCGGGGGCCGTCACGGATCCCGAGAGCTTCGCCGTCGAGTGGGCGCGCGTCGACGATGTGGATCGGCGTCCGCTGCATCCGGGCTTCGCCGTCGCGTGGGAGCACCTGCGCGACCTGCTGCACGTGCGTCCCGTGATCGTCGTCGACGCGGCCAACGTGGTCGGATCGGTGCCGGACGGCTGGTGGAAGGATCGCGCGGGCGCGGCGGAGCGCCTGCTCACGCGCGTGGCGGCGCTCGCCGCCGAGGGCATCCCGGCGATGGAGCTCGGGCTCGGCGCGACGCACTGGTTCCCCGACTTCGTCGTCGTGGTCGAGGGACAGGCGCGGGACGTGATGGACGTCGACGGCGTGCGCACCGTGCGCGCGGCGGGGGAGGGCGATGACACGATCGCGTCCGAGGCGATGGCGCTCGTCGAGGAGGGGCACACGGTCACGGTCGTCACGAGCGACCGCGAGCTGCGCTCCCGAGCCGAGGAAGCCGGCGCGACCGTGCGCGGTGCCGGCTGGCTGACGGCGCTCCTCTCGGCCTGAGCTGGAAAACGCTTGGCCGTTTCGACTCCTCGCTGCGCTCGTCGCTCAACGAACAGGTGGCTACCTGTCGCGCTCGATGATCAGGTGGCTCGCTGTTGGTTGAGCGAGCGGAGCGAGTCGAAACCGCCCGGACCTTTCGTCGACTGAGCCTCAGTCGCGGCCGCGCAGCCGGTCGATGTCTCGGCGCTCGCGCTTGGTCGGGCGGCCCGCGCCGCGGTCGCGGACGGCGACGACACCCGCGAACTCGCGCGGCGGCGGGGGAGGCGTGCGGTCCTCGAACGCGGTCGCGGCCACTGCGGCTCCGACGCGCTTGGCGATCGGCTGACGCACGACGAGGACCCGGTCGAACCCGTTGATCCGCACCCGCAGCTCATCGCCGGGGCGGATCGCCTGGGCCGCCTTGGCGTGGGATCCATTCACCCGAACGTGACCGGCCCGGCACGCCGTCGTGGCGGCCGAGCGCGTCTTGTAGACGCGGATGGCCCACAGCCACGCGTCGACGCGGACGGATCCCTCGCTCATCCGTCCATCGTACGAACCCGCTACAGCTCGAGGGCGACGACGACCCTCTTCTCCGTCGGACGCGCGACCTCGCGGAAGCCCGCCCTCAGGTAGGTCGAGAGCGCACCCACGAACAGGGAGTTGATGGCGGGCGTCGTCGTGTCGGTCGCGATCGGGTAGCCCTCGATCACCCGCGCCCCGCTCGTGCGCGCGTAGGCGACCGCGGCGTCGAGCAGAGCGGCGTTGATTCCCTGCCGGCGGTGCTCCTTGCGCACTGAGAAGCACGTGACCGCCCAGACGGATGCGTCGTCGAGCGGCTCGGCCGATCCGCTCTTCACGACGCGGCTGCGCACGATCCGCTGCTGCGCGGGGCGCGGGCCGATCCGGATCCACCCCGCCGCTTCGCCGTCGACGTAGGCGACGAGGCCCGGCGGCGGGCCGCCCTGGATCTCGTCGTGCAGCAGGTCGCGCCGTTGCTCGACCGCCGCGGCACCGAACTCCCGGTTCCCGAGGAGCGGCCACACGCACTGGCACGAGCGCCCGTCGCCGCCGCCCGTGAGCGCCGCCTGCACGTCGTCCCACTCCGCGAGGGTGGCGGGCCTGGTCGTGATCTCCACCATGCGGTCACTCTAGGACCGCCCTCGGACACGCGCGACAGGCTCGGTTCGCGGCACGATCCGCGACCGGGTAGACTAGGGGAGTTGTCCGCGCGCGAGTGCGGACATCGGGCTGTGGCGCAGCTTGGTAGCGCACTTGACTGGGGGTCAAGGGGTCGCAGGTTCAAATCCTGTCAGCCCGACCAATGTCCTCGCCGGAGGAAGAAAACCCTCGAACCCGCACGGGTTCGAGGGTTTTCTGCTGTCCTGGCCCGTGACTTCTCGTGGCGTCGGGCGCAGGATGTGAGCGTGCGGGACACCGGACACAAACGGAGGGCCAGCGAGACGGTGCGTCGACGGGAGACCGAGCGATGACGCGGGACGGCTCAGCGACGTGGCTGCGCGGGGTGGTCGCCGCGCTCTTCCCGGTCGCGATCGTCGCGCTCGTCGTCGTCGCGATCCTCTTTCCGGGCACGCCCGCTGCAAGGGTGGCTATCGCTGCAGCCGGGCTCGTCGCCGTGGCGCAGGGGACGTTCTCGATCACGGCGATAGCGCACCGCCGGCAACAGGAGCGACGATCGCACGCGGTCGACCACGATCGAAACGCGACGCCATGACGGAGTTCCGGTGGGTGATGATGGCGCTGGTGTGGTCGCTCCTCATCCTTTTCGGCGCGAGCGTGATCCTGTTGGTCGTGCAGGTGGCGACGGGAACCGCCGACCTCGACAACTGGTTCTCACGGATCATGGTGAGCGGTCTGGGTGCCGTCCTGACTGCGGCCGTGCTGTGGCGTCTCGTCGAACGGCGTCGCCTTTCGATGCTCGTGAAGGGCCTCGCGTCGCTGATCGGCGCAGGCGTGGCCGGGGCGCTCCTGTTCCTTGCGGCGTCCGCGATCTGGCCCTGACCTCGTATTGCCGGCGCTGGCGTCTCGTCGGACGGCGTCGTCCCGAACGAGGAAGCCCTCGAACCCGCTCGGGTTCGAGGGCTCTTCGCGTGCGGGGACGGGGCGAGCGTCATCCGGTGGTCCGAGGTCTCCGGCATCCCGGCGTCATGCCGCGGGAGGGATGATCACGACCTTGCCGTGCACCGTGCCCGCCTCGGCCTGCTCATGCAGGGCGGGGAGCTCGCTGAGCGGCACGCGCTGCGCGATCTCCACGTGCAGCTCGCCCGCGTCGATGAGGTCGACGAGACCCGACAGGACGTCCGCGTCCGGGTGGACGAAGATCGTCTCGGCGCGCACGCCGCGTGCCTCGTCGCCGGGCGTCGGAACGCGCGGCGTGGTCGACACGACCGCGCCGCCGTCGCGCACGAGCGGGACCAGGGCGGCGAAGCCGTCGGCCGTGATCGGCGCCAGGTTCAGCAGGACGTCGACCGGCTCCGTGACCGCCTCCCGCAGCGAGGTCGCGGTGTGGTCGATGATCTCGTCCGCCCCGGCGGCCTCGACGAGCTGACGGCTGCGCGGGCTGGCGGTCGCGATGACGTACGCTCCGGCATGCTTGGCCAGCTGGACGGCGTACC
The DNA here is from genome assembly GCF_016805985.1 of Microbacterium sp. JZ31. NCBI lineage: Bacteria > Bacillati > Actinomycetota > Actinomycetes > Micrococcales > Microbacteriaceae > Microbacterium > Microbacterium sp. JZ31. The sequence goes on along the minus strand of NZ_CP017661.1, from coordinate 2,130,232 downwards.
CGCCCACCGGGCCGCCCGCGCCGTTGATCAGCACGCGCTGTCCCGCCGTGAGCCGGCCGGCCTCGAACAGGGACTGCGAGGCGGTGAGGCCGACCGACGGCAGGCCCGCCGCATCGGCCAGAGGGATCCGCGTCGGAGCCTTCACCAGCGCCTCGGCCGGCGCGGTCACGTACTGCGCCGCCGAGCCGTCGGCCGTCATCGGGAGGAAGCCGATGACAGCCTCGCCGACCTCCCAGCCGTCGACGCCCTCGCCGAGCGCGTCGACCGTGCCCGAGACGTCGTAGCCCGGGATGTGGGGAAGCGTGATCGGGATCGGAAGGAAGCCGCCGCGCATGCCGCCGTCCGCCGGGTTGAATGCCGATCCGGCGACGCGGATGCGGACCTCGCCGGGGCCGGGGGTGGGCTGGTCGACGTCCTCGTACCGCAGGACCTCGGGAGCGCCCGTCTCGTGGAATCGCACTGCCTTCATGGTGTCTTCCTCTCATCGTGTGCTTCGGATTCGAAGCAACTGAGGAGACCGTAGCACTGCTTCGAACTGGAAGCAACTGTTTCGAATGAGAAGCATTGATACGCTGTCCGCATGTCGTCCACGCCCTCCCTCGACCCCGTCCAGCTCGGCGCGTACTTCGCCCTGATCGAGGCGAGCAGCCTGCTCAAGCACGCGGTGGAGCAGCAGCTGCAGGACGCGGGAGGGCTCAGCTACGTGCAGTTCCAGCTCCTGGCCACGCTCGGCGACGCGCCGTCCGGGAGTCGCCGGATGACCGACCTGGCCGACGGGGTCGTGTACAGCCGCAGCGGCCTCACCTACCAGGCGCAGTCCCTCGAGAAGCGCGGGCTCGTCACGCGCACGCCGTCCGCCGAGGACGAGCGCAGCATCGTCGTCGCGCTCACCGACGAGGGGCGCTCCCTGCTCGAGCGCGTCCTGGCGGGCCACGTCGCGCTGCTGGACGAGCTGCTGTTCGCCGCGCTGTCGCGCTCCGACGTCGAGGCGCTCGCCGACATCCTGGGTCGCGCGCGCGATCACATGCGTCAGACGCCGCCGCGGTCGGCGGCGCCGCGGCGGCGCAGGAAGACAGCGCAGGACGGCTAGCCACGCCGCCGCGCGGAGGCGAGCGCCGACGAGATCGGGGAGGATGGAACCCATGGTTCGCGAGCGCAGTTGGCGGATGATCGACACGGTGCGACGGGCGATCCACGCGGATCCCTCGGATCGGGCATTGACCGAGGCCCTGCCTGTCATCGACGACCAGATGGCGCTGCGCGCCATGGATCTCGCGATGCGGGTGGCCGAGCTGATGCTCTCGGCGGGTGCGTCCGCCAAGGAGGTCGTGATCGCCGCGCTGGGCATCGCGCGCGCCTACGGGCTGCGCAGTGTGCACGTCGACGTGACCTTCAACTCGGTCTCGGTGTCCGATCACCGGCACGGCGAGGACTGGCCGATCACGCTCATGCGCGTCGTCCGCTCCGCGGTGCCCGATCACTCGAAGCTGCAGGCTCTGCAGGCGCTCGTTCGCGACATCGACGAGGGACTGGAGCTGGGTGCCGCTCGCAGCCGCTTCCAGGAGATCCGGCGCACGCCGTTCCGCTATCGCCAGCCCATCGTGATCCTGTCGCAGGCGCTGCTCGCGGTCGGTGTCGGCATGATGTTCGGCGCCTCCGCGCAGATCCTCGCCGTCACCTTCGTCGCGGCCCTCGCTGTGGCCCTCACCCAGGCGGGGCTCGCGCGCCTGCAGGTGCCGCTGTTCTTCAGCCAGATCGCGGGTGCGTTCGTGCTCACGGCGGTCACGGTGCTCGTCGCGATGTTCGCGCGCATGGGCGTCGAGCCCTTCTCCGACGTGAAGGCCACGATCGTCGTGTCCTCGGGTATCGTCCTGATGCTCGCCGGTCTGGCGGTGGTCGGCGCGGCGCAGGACGCGATCGACGGCTTCTCGCTCACGGCGGGCGGGCGCATCCTGGAGCTCACGGTGCAGACGCTCGGCGTGGTGCTGGGCATCCTCGTCGGGCTCGAGCTCGCCGGCACGCTGTCGATCGGCATGCAGCCGCCCAGCGAGCCGCTGCCGCTCGGACCGCTCCCGGCGCAGTTCGCGGGCGCCGTGCTCGTCGCGGTCGCCGTCGCGGTGTTCAACGGCGCGGGCGCCCGGATCGTGATCGTGAGCGCCCTGCTCGGCATGATCGCGTGGGCCGGGTTCGCGCTCGTGAGCGCGGCCGGAATGGACCAGGCCTCGGCGAGCTTCGCGGGTGCGCTCGTCGCGAGCGTCGTCGGCGCGATGATCGCGCATCGCCTCCACGTTCCGTCCGTGGCCGTCACGACGGCGGCCATCCTGCCCCTCGTCCCCGGTGCCGCGGTGTTCCGCGGCCTGCTCGGGCTCGTCGAAGCGGGCGGCCAGGCCGAGCACGTGCTGTTCGCGACGTCGTCGCTCATCACCGCCGGCATGGTCGGCATCGCGCTCGCCGCGGGTGCCACGCTCGGGCTGTTCCTCGGCTCGCCGATCGGCCGCACGATCGGCGGCGTCGAGGCCCGTCGCCGCGCCGTGTCGCGGCCGACGGCCGGCGGGGCGAACATCGTGATGCAGAAGCCGGAGCCCGGCGCGGCCATCCACCGCGGTCGGGTCCGGCGCTGATTCCGGCGGGGGCGGGCGCCCGGAAGTCAAGCGCCTCGGCGAGCCGCCGCGCCTGCGCGACCATGACCGGATGGCGGAGAGCGAGGAGCGGCCCGGCGCCGAGCACTGGGTGCCGCGGGATGCGGATCTGGAAGACCTGCGTGACGCGGCCGAGGAGTGCCGCGGCTGCGAGCTGTGGAGGGACGCGACGCAGGTCGTCTTCTCGCGCGGCGCGGCGACGGCGCCGCTGATGCTCGTCGGCGAGCAGCCCGGCGACCGCGAGGACCTCGAGGGCGAGCCGTTCGTCGGGCCCGCGGGACGCGAGCTGCACGAGGCCCTCGAGGCCGCGGGCATCGCGGACCACGGCGTCTACCGCACGAACGCCGTCAAGCACTTCCGCTTCGAGCAGCGCGGGAAGCGGCGGATCCACGTCAAGCCCGCGGTCGGCCACGTGGTCGCCTGCCACCCGTGGCTCGAGGCCGAGATCGCCGTCGTCCGGCCCGCCGTAATCGTGGCCCTGGGGGCGACGGCGGCGCGCGCCGTGCTCGGCAGGACCGTGCGGATCGGCGAGGTGCGCGGGATGATCCTGGAGTCGTCCGACGGCACGCCCGCGCTCGTCACGAGCCATCCGTCGAGCATCCTGCGCCTGCGCGACGAGGCGGACCGCCGGGCCGCGCGCGACGGGCTCGCCGCCGACCTCGGCAAGGCCGCCGAGCTGATTCGCTGAGCTCCCGTCATCTCCTGAGATCCGTCGGCGGTGATCCGAGGTGATCGGAGACCGGCATGCGGGACATCCTAGGCTGGGAGGGTGTGGAGGCCGGGCGGCCCGTACGACGGCGTCCGAGCACCGCGCAGAGCGCCACAAGCCGAGCCCGGAGGATCACCGATGACCGTCACCCACCATGTCCGCGTGCACCGCAGCGACGAGAATCTGGCCCGGGAGGGGCAGCTCGCCTGGAAGATCGCGGAGGTCGCGGTCGATCCGGTGGGCGTCGACGCGGATGTGACGGACATGATCATCAACCGGGTGATCGACAACGCGGCCGTCGCGGCGGCGTCGCTGACCCGGCACCCCGTCGTGGCCGCGCGCCAGCAGGCCGACGATCACCCCGTGTCGGTCGGGGGAGCGGGGTCCACGGTCTTCGGCTGCGCGCTCGAGAAGCGCACGAGCCCCGAGTGGGCCGCCTGGGCGAACGGCGTGGCGGTGCGCGAGCTGGACTATCACGACACCTTCCTGGCGGCGGAGTACTCGCACCCGGGCGACAACATCCCGCCGATCCTCGCGGTCGCCCAGCACACCGGCAAGGACGGCGCGGCGCTGCTGCGCGGCCTCGCGACGGGCTACGAGATCCAGATCGACCTGGTGCGGGCCATCAGCCTGCACAAGCACAAGATCGACCACGTCGCGCACCTCGGCCCGTCGGCCGCCGCCGGCATCGGCACCCTGCTGGGGCTCGACGCCGAGACGATCTATCAGGCCGTGGGCCAGGCACTTCACACCACGACCGCGACGCGCCAGTCGCGCAAGGGCGAGATCTCCACGTGGAAGGCGCACGCGCCGGCCTTCGCGGGCAAGATGGCGGTCGAGGCCGTCGACCGCGCCATGCGCGGCGAGACCTCGCCCAGCCCGATCTACGAGGGCGAGGACGGCGTGATCGCCTGGCTGCTCGACGGCAAGGACGCCTCGTACGACGTACCGCTGCCCGGTGCGGGCGAGGCCAAGCGCGGCATCCTCGACTCGTACACGAAGGAGCACTCCGCCGAGTACCAGGCGCAGGCGTGGATCGACCTGGCGCGCAAGCTCGGCACCGAGCGCCCCGAGCTGCGCGACCCCGCGCACATCCGCTCGATCGTGCTGCACACCTCGCATCACACGCACTACGTGATCGGGTCCGGCGCGAACGACCCGCAGAAGTACGACCCGACCGCGTCGCGCGAGACGCTGGACCACTCGATCCCGTACATCTTCACGGTCGCGCTGCAGGACGGCGCCTGGCACCACGTCGACTCGTACACTCCCGAGCGCGCCGGCCGCGCCGACACGGTGGAGCTGTGGAACAAGGTCACCACGCGCGAGGACGCCGAGTGGACCCGTCGCTACCACTCGGAGGACCCGAACGAGAAGGCCTTCGGCGGGCGTGTCGAGATCGCGCTCGCGGACGGGACAACCGTCGTCGACGAGATCGCCGTCGCCGACGCGCATCCGCTCGGCGCCCGTCCGTTCGCGCGGGAGGACTACGTGCGCAAGTTCCGCCTGCTGGCCGAGCCGGTGCTGGAGCCGGCGGAGATCGAGCGGTTCCTCGACCTCGCGCAGCGCCTGCCGGAGCTGACCGCGGACGAGGTGCGCCGGCTCACCATCGTCGCCAAGCAGGGTGTCATCGTGGCCGGCCCGAAGGGACTGTTCTGATGCTGTACTCGCAGGTGCCCGCGCACGAGAAGCGCCGCCTGTTTCGCGAGCGCCTCGCCTCCGGCGAGCTGCTCCGCCTCCCCGGCGCGTTCAACCCGCTGTCGGCACGGTTGATCGAGCGCAAGGGCTTCGAGGGTGTCTACGTCTCGGGTGCGGTGCTGTCGGCCGATCTGGGCCTTCCCGACATCGGGCTGACGACGCTGACCGAGGTCGCCGCGCGCGGCGGGCAGATCGCCCGGATGACCGATCTGCCGGCGCTGATCGACGCCGACACGGGATTCGGCGAGCCCATGAACGTCGCACGGACGATCCAGACGCTCGAGGACGCGGGACTCGCGGGCGCCCACATCGAGGACCAGATCAACCCGAAGCGGTGCGGGCACCTCGACGGCAAGGCGGTCGTCGACGAGTCCACGGCGACCAAGCGCATCCGGGCCGCGGTCGACGCCCGGCGCGATGCGAACTTCCTGATCATGGCGCGCACCGACATCCGCGCGGTCGACGGTCTGGATGCCGCCGCTGACCGCGCCAAGGCACTCGTGGACGCCGGAGCGGACGCGCTCTTCCCGGAGGCGATGCGGTCGCTGGAGGAGTTCGCCGCGATCCGCGCCGCGGTGGACGTCCCGATCCTCGCGAACATGACGGAGTTCGGGAAGTCCGAGCTGTTCTCGGTCGACCAGCTGCGCGACGTCGGCGTGAACATCGTGATCTGGCCGGTATCGCTGCTGCGGATGGCGATGGGCGCCGCCGAGCGGGCGCTCGACACTTTGCTGGAGGAGGGCCACCTCACCTCGCAGCTGGAGCAGATGCAGCACCGCGCCGACCTGTACGACCTGATCGACTACGAGGGCTACAACCACTTCGACACGTCGGTGTTCAACTTCGACGTGCGCCGGTGAACGTGAGGAGCATGATGAGCGACATCAAGAAGGGGCTCGCGGGCGTGATCGCCGACGAGACCGCCATCTCCAAGGTCAACCCCGAGACGAACTCGCTGCTGTATCGCGGCTATCCGGTGCAGGAGCTCGCCGCGACGCAGTCGTTCGAGGCCGTCGCCTACCTGCTGTGGCACGGCGAGCTTCCCGACGAGCACCAGCTCGCCGAGCTGCGCGCGACCGAGCGTCGCCACCGCGCCCTGGCCCCCGAGGTGAAGGCGGTCATCGACCTGCAGCCCGCGTCGGCGCACCCGATGGACGAGCTGCGCACGGCCGTGAGCGTTCTCGGCGCGATCGACACCGCCGGCACCGACAACGTGCTGGAGGCCGTGGGCACGGCCGAGGAGAACCTCGAGCGGTCGATCCGCCTGTTCGCCGCACTGCCGGCGCTCGTTGCCTACGGCCAGCGCCGTCGCCGCGGACTCGACCCCGTCGCGCCGCGCGACGACCTCGACTACGCCGCGAACTTCCTCTGGATGACGTTCGGCGAGGATCCGGACGAGGTCGTCGTCGACGCCTTCAACCGGTCGATGATCCTGTACGCCGAGCACTCCTTCAACGCCTCGACGTTCACCGCGCGCGTCATCACGTCGACGCTCAGCGACCTGTACTCGGCCGTGGTCGGAGCGATGGGTGCGCTCAAGGGGCCGCTGCACGGCGGCGCCAACGAGGCCGTGCTGCACATCCTCGACGAGATCGGCACCGCGGCCGCCGTGGGACCCTGGCTCGACGCCGCGCTCGCCGAGAAGCGCAAGATCATGGGCTTCGGCCACCGCGTCTACAAGCGCGGCGACTCGCGCGTGCCCACCATGAAGGCCGCGCTCGACACGCTCGTGGCGCACTACGACCGCCCCGACGTCGCCGAGCTCTACGAGACGCTCGAGCGCGAGTTCGTCGAGCGGAAGGGGATTTACCCGAACCTCGACTACCCGTCCGGTCCGGCGTACAACCTGATCGGCTTCGACACCGTCACGTTCACGCCGCTGTTCGTCGCCGCCCGCATCACGGGCTGGACCGCGCACATCATCGAGCAGCAGGGCTCCAACGCCCTGATCCGGCCCCTGTCCGCCTACAGCGGACCGGACGAGCGCCACGTCGACGGCTATGTGCCCGACGAGGCCGCGGCCGAGGCGGCCGAGCGGCCCGAGGAGTCGGCGGGCTGACACGCCGCCATCCGACGCGATTCCGCGCGGGCCCGATTCGGGCCGGCGCGGAATCGGTGCGTCCGGGCCGCGGCGCCGGCGCTTCCGGAGCCGGTGCCGGTGCTCAGTCGTCGGAGACCGAGACGGTCACCTCGATGTTGCCGCGCGTGGCGTTCGAGTACGGGCACATCTGATGCGCGGCGTCGGCGAGCTCCTGCGCCGTCTCGTGATCGAGGTCGGGGATGACGACCTCGAGCTGCACCGCGAGCTGGAATCCGCGGTCGCCGTTCGGGCCGATCGAGACCCGGGAGCCCACGGAGGAGCCGTCGACGGCGATCTTGCGGCCGCGCGCGGCCGCCTGCAGCGCCGAGTGGAAGCACGCCGCGTAACCGGCGGCGAACAGCTGCTCGGGGTTGGCGCCCGCTCCGGAGCCGCCCATCTCCTTGGGCACCGCGAGGTCGAATGCGAGATCCGATCCGGCGACGGCGACGCGGCCGTCACGGCCGGCGCCGGTGGCGAGAGCTTCGGTCGAGTAGAGAGCGTCCATGTCTGCGACCCTAGGCGCGTGACCGCGGCACCGGGGCCGCGGAAGGCTCATTCGGTCGGTCTCGCGCCGCGGCGGACCGCGCCCGAGAGGCGGCGGACGCCGTGTCCGTCAGCCCTCGGCGTCGGGGGCGGCGCCGAGGCCGAGAGTCTCATCGATGCCGGGTGTGTCGTGGATGCCGGCCGTCGCGATCAGGGAGTCGAAGAACCGCGCGACGGCTTCGCGCTCCCCGGACGTCAGGGCGGCGATCGCGTCGAAGCGCCGCGCGTGCGTGCGTCCCACGCTCGCCCGTGCCGCCAGGCGGGTCTCGTCCGTGACCTCGATCGCCAGGCTGCGGCGGTCGCTCGGATGGGGCATCCTGCGGATATGACCTCCCTCGGCCAGGCGATCCAGCAGCTTGGTCATCGACGCGGTCGAGACCCCCAGGTGGGCGGCGATCCGACTCGGCGTGGCGACGACCCCCTGGCGCTGCGCCGCGATCAGGAACCGCAGCGCCCGCATGTCGGTCTCGCCCAGCTTCATGTACCGCTGGGACGCCTCGTTCGCGGCGCGCTCCGTCTCACGCCAGCGCCGCATGGCGTCGAGAACGCGCATCACCTCGGCCAGCTCGGCATCCGACAGATGCGCGCGTCGGACGAGCTCCTCGTCCGGATCGGACAGGCGCGGGTCGTGCAGGACCACGTGGCGCCTCGGCGGCGGGCTCTCCTCACCCATGCGATGAGGCTAGTCGACGGACGGCGGAATGTATGGCTAACATGTAACTAGCCAAGCTAGTAATAAACCGGGAGAATTACGTGAGCGATCCGACCGAACGCGTCGTCCTGCTGGACGAGCGCGGAGATCCGTGCGGTGTCGCCCCGAAGGCCACGGTGCACGATACGCAGACCGCGCTGCACCTGGCGTTCTCCTGCCACGTGCGCGACGCGAACGGCAGGATCCTGCTGACGCGGCGCGCGCTGACCAAGCGCACCTGGCCCGGCACCTGGACCAACGCGTTCTGTGGACACCCGCAGCCCTTCGAGCCCATCCCCGACGCCGTGGAGCGGCGGGGCCGCCAGGAGCTCGGGCTCGAGCTTCGCGACCTGCGGCTCGTGCTGCCCGATTTCCGCTATCGCGCCGTCGACGCCTCCGGCGTGGTCGAGAACGAGATCTGCCCCGTCTACACCGCGGAGGCGGTGGCGGACCCCGTGCTCGACCCCGACGAGGCGATGGACGCCGCCTGGATCGAGCCCGCTCAGCTCGCCGCGGCGCTCGCGGCCGCACCGTGGGCGTTCAGCCCCTGGCTGGTGCTGCAGGCGCGGGAGCTGTCCGGCGCCGGCGGCGCCATCTCCGCCGCGGCCTGGACGGAGTCGCGCGCGTGAGCACCCACGAGGCACCCGTCAGGACGCGGGAGGCACCGGTCGCCGACCGGACTGCCGCGCACGGTGACGCGCCGCCGGTCGAGCACCTCGTGGACGCGGTGATCGAGGACTACTTCGCCGACCGCATCGCGCGGGCCGAGGCACTGGGGGAGCAGGCGAGTCTGCTCTGGCGGCGCGCTGCGGCCTCCGCGCGCGGCGGGAAGCGGCTGCGGCCGCGCCTCGTCGTGCTCGCCCACGACGCGCTCGGCGGCCACGATCGCGCATCGGCCGCCGTGGTCGCCGCCGCGTTCGAGGTGCTGCACAGCGCGCTGCTGCTGCACGACGACGTGCTGGACGGCGACCTCATGCGGCGCGGCCGTGCCAACCTGGCGGGCGAGTTCGCGGGATCCGCCACGGAGGCCGGCGCCGACCCGGTCACCGCCACCGCGTGGGGCGCCGCATCCGGACTGCTGGCGGGCGACCTGCTGCTCAGCGGCGTGCACGCGCTGATCGCCCGCATCGACAGCCCCGCGCGCGCGCAGCTCAACGAGATCGTCGACGACGCGGTCTTCCTCACGGCCGCGGGCGAGCATTCCGACGTGGGCTACGCGCTCGGCGTCCTGCCTGCGGAGAGCGCCGACATCCGGCGCATGATGGAGCAGAAGACCGCGACCTATTCGTTCGCGGCGCCCCTGCGCGCGGGCGCTGTGCTTGCCGGGGCCGACGCCGCGACCGCCGAAGCGCTCTGGCGCATCGGCACGAGTCTCGGCGTGCTCTACCAGCTGCGGGACGACATGCTGGGCGTGTTCGGCGCCGAGGAGCGCACGGGCAAGAGCACCACGGGCGACCTGCGCGAGGGCAAGCGCACGCTGCTGATCGCGTTCGCCGAGCGCGAGGACGTCTGGCGCGACGTGGCGCACCTGTTCGGCGTTCGCTCGCTCGCGGCGGAGGACGCCGAGCGGCTGCGCGCCGCGCTCGTCACGAGCGGCGCGGTCGCGGCGGTGGAGGCACTCATCGCCGAGCAGCGTTCGCAGGTGGAACGCGACATCGACGGCGCCGGTCTGCCGGAGGATCTCCGCCGCGAGCTGCGGGGGATCGCGGGGATGTGCGTGGAGCGCGACGCATGACGCGCCCATCCGGACTCGACCTGTACACCCGCACGGCGCACACCTCGTCGGCGCGCGTGATCGGCGCCTACTCGACGTCGTTCGGCCTCGCGAGCCGCCTGCTCCCGCGCGAGGAGCGCGGCCGCATCGCCGACGTCTACGCCCTCGTGCGCGTGGCCGACGAGATCGTCGACGGACCGGCATCGGAGGCGGGCCTCGCGGCGCCCGACTGCCTCGCGCTGCTGGACGAGCTCGAGCAGGAGACCCTTCGCGCCCTGGCGCGCGGGTTCAGCGCGAACCTCGTCGTGCACGCGTTCGCCGTCACGGCGCGCGAGACGGGGATCGGGGAGGAGCTGCTGCGTCCGTTCTTCGCGTCCATGCGCACGGATGCGCAGGGCGCGTCGGTGTTCGATCCGGAGGCGTACCGCACCTACATCCACGGCTCGGCCGAGGTCGTCGGCTCGATGTGCCTGCGGGTCTTCGCGCGGGAGGGCGCGGGCGTGCGCATCGACGAGGAGCTCGAGGAGGGCGCGCGGCGTCTGGGCGCGGCGTTCCAGAAGGTGAACTTCCTGCGGGACCTGCGCGACGACGTCGAGCGCCTCGGGCGCGTGTACCTGCCGGGCGTCGACCCGGTGCACTTCACGGAGAAGGACAAGGATCGGTTCGTGCGGGAGATCGATGACGACCTGGCGGTCGCGCGGCGCGCGATCGTGCGGCTGCCACCGGGATCGCGCCGCGCGACGGCCGCGGCCGCGGCCCTGTTCGGCGAGCTGAACGACCGGGTGCGGCGGACCCCGGCCGAGGAGCTGCGCCGACGCCGGATCTCGGTGCCGGCCCGCACGAAGGTGAGCCTGCTGACCCGCGCCGCTCTCGGGCGGGTGCCGGCGTGACCGCGCGGCAGCGCGTGGTCGTGATCGGCGGGGGCATCTCGGGGCTCGCCACCGCGGCGCTCGTCGCACGCGAGGGCGCCGAGGTGACCCTGGTCGAGGCGCGCGACGAGCTCGGCGGACGCGCCGGGCGGTGGTCGGCGGACGGGTTCTCGTTCGACACCGGACCGTCCTGGTACCTCATGCCCGAGGTCTTCGACCACTTCTTCCGTCTGCTCGGCACCTCCTCGGCCGAGCAGCTCGACCTGGTTCCGCTGGATCCCGCGTACCGCGTGTACTTCGAGGGCGAGCAGGACGCGTTCGATCTGCCCGCGACCGGCGCGCGCGACGCGCTCGTGTCGCTGGATCCCGCGGCGGCGGACCGGATCGACGCGTACCTGGCGTCCGCGGCCGAGACGTACGAGCTCGCGACATCCCGCTTCCTCTACAGCACCTTCGCGTCGCTGCGGCCCTTCCTCGGGCGGGACACCCTCGCGCGCCTGCCGCTGCTGTCGCGTCTGCTCGCGGAGCCGCTGGACAGGTTCATCCGCCGCCACTCGGAGGACCGGCGCGTGCAGCAGGTGCTCGGTTATCCGGCGGTGTTCCTCGGCACGTCGCCCGCTGCGGCGCCCAGCATGTACCACCTCATGAGCCACCTCGACATCGGGCAGGGCGTGCTCTACCCGCGGGGCGGCTTCGGGGCCGTGATCGACGCGATCGCGCGGCTCGCCGAGAAGGAGGGCGCACACCTGCGCACGGGCACGCGCGCACGCGGCATCACGGTCGAGGGCCGCACCGTGACGGGCGTCGAGGTCGAGACCGGCGACGGCGGCATCGAGCACGTCCCCGCGGACGTCGTGGTCTCGAGCGCCGATCTGCACGAGACCGAGCGGCGGCTACTGGAGCCGGCGTACCGCACGCGCTCCGACGCGTGGTGGGCCTCGCGCAACCCGGGGCCCGGCGCCGTGCTCGCGCTCCTCGGCGTGCGCGGAGCCCTGCCCGAGCTCGCGCACCACACGCTGTTCTTCACGCGTGAGTGGGAGGAGGGCTTCGACGCGATCTACGGCGCGAACCCGCGGATCCCGGATCCGGCCTCGATCTACGTCTGCCGCCCGAGCGCCACGGACGACGTGGCACCGGAGGGACACGAGAACCTGTTCGTGCTCATCCCGGTCCCCGCCGATCCCGCCATCGGCGACGGCGGACGCGACGGCACCGGCAGCCCCGCCGTGGAGCGGGCGGTGGACGCCGCGATCGAGCAGATCGCGGGCTGGGCGGGCATCCCCGACCTCGCGGAGCGGATCGTCGTCCGGCGCAGCATCGGGCCCGCCGACTTCGAGCGCGACTTCGGCGCGTGGCGCGGGGGAGCGCTCGGACCCGCGCACACCCTGCGGCAGAGCGCCGTGATGCGCGGCACCAACGCGTCGCCGCGCGTGCGCGGGCTGCTGTACGCGGGCGCGACGACGATCCCCGGGATCGGTCTGCCCATGTGCCTGATCAGCGCGGAGCTCGTGGTGAAGCGCCTGCGCGGGGATCGCTCGGCCGGCCCCCTGGAGGAGCCGTGAGCGTCGTGTACCTCGCGTGCCTGCTCGTGTCGCTGGCCGGCGTCGTCACGCTCGACCTGCGGCACCGGCTGTTCCTCGGCCGCGCGCCGGGACCGGCGCTGCTGGTGCTCGGCATCGGCCTGGCCTTCTTCCTGACGTGGGATCTGCTCGGCATCGGCCTCGGCATCTTCTTCCGCGCCGAGACCGACTTCATGACGGGGATCCTGCTCGCCCCCGAGCTGCCGCTCGAGGAGCCGGTGTTCCTGCTGTTCCTGTGCGAACTGACGATGGTGCTCGCGTGCGGTGCGGAGCGCGTGCTCGCGCGCGGAAGGACGGGCCGCGCATGACCTACCTCGGACTGTGCGCCGCCTTCCTCGCGGTCGCGGTCGTCGCTGCGGTGCTGCTGCGCCGCGGCGGCCGCGCCTCCGCGGGGGCCGCGGGCGCGCCGGAGAGGATCTCCCTCGCGGCGCTGGCGCTCGCCGCGGCGGCGCTCATCGCGCTGACGGCCGTGTTCGACAACGTCATGATCGCGGCGGGCCTGTTCGCCTACGACGACGCGCACATCTCCGGCATCCGGATCGGCGCCGCGCCCGCCGAGGACTTCGCCTACCCGCTTGCGGCGGTCATCCTGCTGCCGGCGGTCTGGGCGCGGCTCATCGCCGCGCGCGAGCGGAGGAGCCGCCGTGATCCGTGACCTCTTCGCGGCGTCGCGCCCGCTCAGCTGGATCAACACCGCGTATCCGTTCGCGGCCGCGTACCTGCTCGCGGCGAGGGAGGTCGACGCGGCCCTGATCGTCGGCACGATCTTCTTCCTCATCCCGTACAACCTCGCGATGTACGGCGTGAACGACGTGTTCGACTACGCCTCCGACCTCGCCAACCCGCGCAAGGGCGGCGTGGAGGGAGCCCTGCTGCCGCCCGAGCGCCATCGCGGCGTCCTGATCGCCTCGGCGGTCGCGTGCCTTCCCTTCGTCGTGCTGCTCGTCGTGTGGGGGTCGCCGCTGTCGTGGCTCGTGCTCGCGATCAGCCTCTTCGCCGTGCTCGCCTACTCGGCGCCGCCGTTCCGCTTCAAGGAGGTGCCCGTGCTGGACTCGGTCACCTCCAGCGTGCACTTCGTGAGTCCCGCGGCATACGGCGTGGTACTCGCCGGCGGAGCGTTCGACGCGGCGCTGGTCGCCCTGCTCGCGGCGTTCTTCCTGTGGGGCATCGCGAGCCACGCCTTCGGCGCCGTCCAGGACGTCGTGCCCGACCGCGAGGCCGGCATCGCCTCGATCGCGACGGCCCTCGGCGCCGCACGCACCGTCCGGCTCGCGCTCGCCGCGTGGACGGCGGCCGGTCTGCTGATGCTGATCACCGGCCCGCCGGGCGCGTGGGCCGCGCTGCTCGCCATCCCGTACCTGCTCGCCGCCGCCCCCTTCGCGCGGATCTCCGATGAGGACTCGGAGCGCGCCAACCGCGGCTGGCGACACTTCCTCTGGATCAACTACGCATGCGGCTTCGTCGTGACGATGCTGCTGATCGTCCACGCGATCCACACAGCCTGATATCCGCCCCTCGACCATGGAGTCTCAAATGGAAACGACCGACACCGGAATCGTCCCCTTCGCCTCGCCCGCCTCGGCAGCGGGAGCGCCTTTCGTCACCGAGCCGCAGCGCTACGACGGCATCCTGCTGGCAGGCTTCGGCGGCCCCGAGGGGCAGGAGGACGTGATCCCGTTCCTGCGCAACGTGACGCGGGGGCGCGGGATCCCGGATGAGCGGCTCGAGGAGGTCGCCCACCACTACCGGCACTTCGGAGGCGTCAGCCCCATCAACGCGCAGAACCGCGCGCTCAAGCAGGCGCTGGAGGCGGAGCTCGCGCGCCGCGGCATCGACCTGCCCGTGTACTGGGGCAACCGCAACTGGGGCCCGTACCTCGAGGACGCCGTGAGCCAGGCGGCCGAGGAGGGCAACACCCGCCTCCTCGCGTTCGCCACGAGCGCCTACAGCTCGTTCTCGAGCTGCCGGCAGTACCGCGAGGACTTCGCGCGCGTGCTGACCTCCACCGGCCTGGCCGGCACCGTCACGATCGACAAGATCCGGCAGTTCTTCGACCACCCGGGCTTCGTGGACGCGTTCGTCCCCGGCGTCGTGGATGCGGTCTCCGAGCTGTGGCGCGAGGGCGAGCCCGCGCCGCGCGTGCTGTTCACGACCCACAGCATCCCGACCGAGGATGCCCGCCGCTCCGGCCCGCGCGACCTCGACCTGGGAGAGGGAGGCGCATACGAGGCGCAGCACCGTGCGGTCGCGGAGGCCGTGATGCGGCGCGCGGCGGAGCGCGACGCGCGCATGGCGGACGTCGCGTGGGAGCTCGTGTACCAGTCGCGGTCGGGCCCCGCCTCGCAGCCTTGGCTGGAGCCGGACATCGTCGATCGCATCACCGAGCTGCCGGCCGAGGGGGTCACGTCCCTCGCGATCGTCCCGGTCGGCTTCGTGAGCGACCACATGGAGGTCATGTGGGACCTGGACAACGAGGCGCTGGAGGCGGCCGAGGAAGCCGGGCTCCGCGCGATCCGGACGCCCACGCCGGGCGTGGATCCGGTCTACGTCTCGGGGATCATCGACCTCGTCGAGGAGCGGATGGCCGCCGTGCCGCGCGAGGACCGCCCGCACGTGACCGACCTCGGCCCGTGGTTCGACGTCTGCCGTCCCGCGTGCTGCGAGAACGTGCGCGCCGGGTTCAAGCCGGCCGCGGCGGGAATCGCGCCGTGAGCCAGGGGCTCTCCTTCGCCGCCGGCGAACTCAGCACTCCGACCGGTGCGGAGGAGAGCCTGCGCGCGGTGCCGCGCCCGGACGGACAGGCGCCGCGTGTGCTGGTGCTCGGGGCGACCGGGTACCTCGGCGGGCGGCTCGTGCCGCGGCTGCTGCACGGCGGGTACCGGGTGCGCGTCCTGGCACGCTCGGACCGCCGGGTGGCGGCCCTGCCGTGGGCGGAAGACGTGGAGGTCGTCACGGGCGACGCGGCGGATTCCGAGGCGATGGATCGCGCGACGGCCGACGTCGACGTGGTCTACCACCTCGTGCACTCCATGACGAGCGGCTCCGGCTTCGCCGCCGCCGACCGCGCCATCGCGAAGAACGTCGCGAAGCACGCGGCCGCGCACGACGTCGGGCGCATCGTCTATCTGGGCGGGCTGCATCCCGAGGGCGTGCGCCTGTCCGCGCACCTCGCATCGCGCAAGGAGGTCGGTGAGATCCTGCTGGCCTCCGGCGTGCCGACCCTCGTGCTGCGCGCCGGGGTCGTGATCGGATCCGGATCCGCGTCGTTCGAGATGGTGCGTCACCTCACCGACGTGCTGCCGTACATGCCCGCGCCGAAGTGGGTGCGCAATCAGATCCAGCCGATCGCCGTGCGCGACGTGCTGCACTACCTGCTGGCCGCCGCGCGCGTGGATCCGTCGGTCAGCCGAGCGGTCGACATCGGCGGCCCCGACGTGCTGCGCTACGGGCAGATGATGAACGGCTACGCGCTCGAGGCGGGGCTGCCGCAGCGCGGCATCGCGGCGCTGCCCGTGCTGACGCCGCGGCTCGCCTCGCTGTGGGTGGGGCTCGTCACGCCGGTCCCGCGGCAGATCGCCCGCCCGCTCGTCGAGTCCCTGCAGCATCCGTGCGTGATGCGGGACCACGAGATCGACACGATCATCCCGCCGCCGCCCGCGGGTCTGACGGGGTACCGGGAGTCGGTGCGGCTCGCGCTCGCGCGCATCGAGATCGACCAGGTGGAGACGAGCTGGGTGGATGCGACGGTGGCGCGCGCCCCGAGCGACCCGCTGCCGAGCGACCCCGCGTGGGCCGGCCGCACGGTGTTCACGGATCGCCGTTCGCGGAGGACGCGCGCCGGCCGCGACGCCGTCTGGGCCGTCATCACGCAGATCGGCGGGACGAACGGCTGGTACTCGGCGCCCGCGCTGTGGGCCGTGCGCGGCTGGCTCGACCGCGTCAGCGGCGGCGTCGGGCTGCAGCGCGGCCGCCGCACCCGCGCGCGGCTGTCGGTGGGGGACGCGATCGACCTCTGGCGCGTCGAGGCGCTCGAACCGGGACGCCTGCTGCGACTGCGTGCCGAGATGTGGACGCCCGGCAGCGCGTGGCTCGAGCTCGCGGTCGACGACGCGCCCGACGGTGCCGAGTACCGGCAGCGCGCGGTGTTCTTCCCGCGCGGGCTCACGGGCCGGCTCTACTGGCTGGCGATGCTGCCCTTCCACGGGTTCATCTTCAGCGGCATGGTGAGCCGCATCGTCGCCACCGCGGAGAACGGGGCAGGGCCCGCACACGCCGGACGGTGACGGCGCGCTGAAGGCGCGGCAGCGGGCGAGCCGTCGCCGAGGTCAGGACAGATCCGCGATCAGCGCGGGGAACAGGTCGGCGAGCTCCCTGGCGAGGTAGCCGACGCCCCGGCGGCCGCGCGCGAGCTCGTCGCCCGCTGCCGCGTGCAGGTACGTGGCCCACACCGCCGCGACGGAGGGGGACACGCCCCGGGCGGCGAGGCCCGCGATCGCGCCGGCGAGCACGTCGCCGCTGCCCGACGTGCCGAGACCCGGACCGCCCGCGCGGATCCGCCACGCGGATCCGTCCTCGTCCGTCACGAGCGCCTGCGTCGCGACCGCGGCGCCGTACGTGCGCGACACCTCGCGCGCCGCGCGGCGCACGTCGGAGGGTCGGTCGGCCGCCACCTCTCCGCCACCGAGCAGCACCGCGAGCTCGGTCGGGCTCGGGGTCAGGATGAGCCGCCCGCGCAGCGGCGCGACCAGCGAGCGCCGCTCGGCGATCGCGGCGAGCGCGAAGGCGTCGAGCACGAACGCCGTCTCCTCGGGCGCCTCCTCGCCGAGCGTCTCGACGAGCTGCGCTGCCGACTCCACGTCGTCCAGGCCCGGCCCGATGAGCACGGCCTGAGCAAAGCCCAGCGACGACAGCACCTGCGTGTACGCGTCCGGCCGCACCGAGCCGTCATCCGTCTCCGGCAGGGCGATCACGCCCGCCTCCGGCACGCCGACGCCCAGCGCCGGTGCCACCGAGCGGGCGACGCCCAGGGTGATGCGCCCCGCGCCCACGCGCAGGGCGGCCACGCCGGCGAGGGCGACCGCGCCGGGGCTCCGGGCGGCGCCGCCGACGACGAGCACCGTGCCGCGGTCGTACTTCGATTCGCCGGGATCCGGCAGGGCCCACCGGCGCAGGCTCCGACGGCCGATCGCCTTAGTCTGCAACGGCACGCGACTCCTCCTCGGCGTCCTCGGGCCGCCCCGGATCGATCTCATCCAGACGAGGATCGACGTCCCTTCTGCCCGTGTGCATCGTGGTCGCCACGCCGTGCTGCGCGAGGTGGGAGACGTCGCCGACCACCACGGCGCGCCAGGGCGCTCCCGGGCGGGGGTCCGCCTCGAGGACGGTCACCGACGCGTTCGGCGCCGGCTCCTCGAGCGCGGCGCTCAGCACGCGGTGCTCGTCCCAGTCCTCGAGCACGTAGCGGATGAGGTGGACGACCGCCTCATGCGCGAAGACGACGCCGGTCGTGGCCGGTGCGGTCTTCGCATCCGCGAGGAAGGACCGCAGCCGCAGCGCGACATCCGCCCACGACTCGCCTCCGGGCGGGCGGTAGTAGAACTTGCCGAGGTGCGCGCGGCGCTCCGCCTCTGCCTCGTAGCGCGCGCTGACGCCGTGGGACGTCAGATGATCGAGCACGCCCAGCTCGCGATCGCGCAACCGCTCGTCGAGTCGGGGCGCGCCCGCCATGCCCGCGGCTTCGAGGGAGAGCCGGCCGGTGTGCGCGGCCCGGCGGTACGTCGACGTCCACACGGCGGCCTCATCGCCGACACCGTGCGACGGCAGGGCCGCGCCCAGCGCGCGTGCCTGCGCCTCGCCGGTGGCGGAGAGGGGCGTGTCGGCGTCGCGGAACGGCAGGTCGATGACCTCGTCGCCGGCCGACTCCGCGGCGCTCGCCGCCTCGTTGCCGACGCTCTCTCCGTGACGGACGATCACGAGTCGCTCGAGTCCCATCGTCCGAGCGTAGCCACGGCCGTCGGCGGCCCGGGCGAGGGTTGACAGCAGCTCGCGCGGCCCGATCCGCGGCGCCGCTCAGCCCCGCGGGCCTCCGCCTCCGGGCGCAGCGCCCGCGGTCGGCTCCGTCGACGTGTCGACGCGCACGGTGAGGGCTGCCGCATAACCCGCTGTCGCGTCTCCCGTGACGGCGGCGACCTGCAGGGCGCCGCCGTCGTCGCCGAAGACGTTGTCGGACGCGAGGGTGATCTGCGACAGGTTGCGCGCCGAACCGTCGTACGCCGAGAGCTCGTACACGGGGATGAGCGCGCTCTCGGGGAGCGCGAGCTGCGAGGTGGCGATGGCGTTCGCCGAGTCGGTGATCGCGTCGACGCTCGGATAGACCTCGAAGTGGATGTGGGGCCAACGTCCGGTGTAGCAGCCGGGCATGACCGAGGTGAAGGTGACCTGACCGTCGGCGTCCGCGACCTGCACGCCGCGCAGCCAGGTCTCGCCCTCGACGCCCGATGAGTACATCGAGTACCGGCCCTGCGCGTCGCAGTGCCACGCGTACACGGCGACGCCCGCGAACGGCGCGTCGCCGTCCTGCATGTCCGTGATGCGCAGCGTGAAGGTGAGGGGCACGCCGTCCACGGGCGCGGCGGCGCCGATGCTGGAGCGGATGTCGCTGCGGACGATGCCGGACTGCGCGAGCGCGTCCGGGCCGTTGGAGCCGTCGCCGGGGTACGGACCGGCGGTCTCGTCCGGGATCTCGGCGGCGGGCAGGGCGGTCGGGGTCGTCGACGGCGAGGCTGACGGCGACGCCGTCGCGCTCGGCGTCTCCGCCGGCGTCGTCCCGGGCGCGGTGGTGCCGGCGCTGCCCGATGCCGGAGCGCATGCCGCGAGCACCGTCGCCCCGGCCCCGAGGCCCAGCACGCTGAAGATCGCCCTGCGACTGAGCAGAGTGCCGAGGTCGAACCCCGCGCCCTGGTCGACGACCTCCTCGTCCGGGCGCGCGAGCAGCCGCCCCTTGTAGGCGGGTCCCTGCGGCGTCTGCTCGGGATCGGGGATGCGGATGTCGGGCATGCGTGTCTCCTCGCTCGATGGCGCCCGGGGGCGGCGTCATCCGGGAGTCTGGACGGCAGCGTGAGGAGCGAGCGCTGGCCGCGCTATGAGATTGCGATGAGCGCTGCGCGGGGTGCCTCGATCGAGGGAGCACGAGAGGCGGATCCGCCCGCACCTCCAGGATACGGCAGGGGTGGGGCCTTGCCGCAAGGGCCCGGTCAGGGGGCAGAATGGCCGTTCCCCTCAGCACCGGAGCCGCCGTCTTGCACGCCCACAGCACCCATCCGTTCCTCCTCGACGCGCACCCGGCGAAGGCCGATCCCGCGCTCATCGCCGCCGACATCGACCGGTTCGCGCGGATCGAGGCGAGCCTCGCGCGTCAGATCGCCGCCATCGAGGCGCGCCTGGACGAGACGCGTCGCGCACCCGCCGGCCACGGCCAGGCGGCTCTCGACCGCGACCTCGAGATCCATCGCCTGACCGCCCGCCTGCGGATGCTCCGTCGCTTCGGCCTCGATCTGTGTCTCGGCCGCGTCGTGGGCGAGCGCGGCCCGCTCTACATCGGCCGGCTCGCCCTGACCGACGAGACGGGCGAGCCGCTGCTCGTCGACTGGCGCGCTCCCGCCGCCGAGCCGTTCTTCGGCGCCACGCACGCCCACCCGATGGGGCTGACGAGCCGGCGCCGCTATCGCTGGAGCGACGGACGCATCACCGACTACTGGGACGAGGCGTTCACGGCCGAGGGCCTCGCCGAGGTCGCCGCGGGCGGAGGCGCGGCGCTCGACGATCAGTCGGCGTTCATCGCGAGCCTCGGGGCCAGCCGCTCGCCCCGCATGCGGGACGTGCTCGGCACGATCCAGGCGGATCAGGATGCGATCATCCGCGCCGGATCACGCGGGACGCTCGTCGTCGACGGCGGCCCGGGCACCGGCAAGACCGTCGTCGCCCTGCACCGCGCCGCGTACCTGCTCTATGCCGACCCGCGTCTGCAGGAGGGCAGCGGCGGCGTGCTGTTCGTCGGACCGTCGCACGCCTATGCCGACTACGTCGCCGACATCCTCCCCGGGCTCGGTGAGGAGGGTGTGCGGATCACGACGCTGCGCGACCTCGTTCCCGAGGGGGCGGCGGCCGCGGAGGAGCCGGACGCCGGCGTGGCGCACCTCAAGGCGGATGCGCGCATGACCGGCGCGGTCGACGCGGCGGTGCGGCTGCGTGAGCGTCCGCCGACGCGCGATGTGATCGTCGACACGGCGTGGGGCGACGTGCGCATCGGCGCGGCGGACTGGGAAGAGGCGTTCGGGGCGATCGAACCCGCCGCCACCCACAACGAGGCCCGCGAGCAGGCGTGGGACGCGCTGATGCGGATCATGGTGGATCGGGTGAGCGCGGCGCCGCACGCCGGGGACGCCGGGTGGGAGGACGACGGCGGGGACGCCGGATCGGACGGCCGCTGGGCGGACGAGGGGTGGGGCGACGCCGGCACGACCGCGTGGGACGACGAGCGACGCGCCGAGAGCCGGTCGGATCCGCACGAGGACGAGTTCGATGCCTACGGCCTCGCCGGTGACGACGGCGAAGAGGTCATCCGGCGCGCCCTGGCCGAGAGCGAGCGGCTGCGGGCCGCGTTCGATGCGGCGTGGCCGCTGCTGGACCCGGTCGCCCTCGTCCGCGCGCTCTGGACCGACGCTGCGCTCCTGCGGCGCTGCGCGCCGTGGCTCACCGACGCGGAGGTCGCCCGTCTGCAGCGCCCGGCCGATGCGCCGTGGACGCACCCGGATCTGCCGCTGCTCGACGCCGCGCGGATGCGGGCGGGCGACCCCGACGCCTCGCTCCGGCGGCGTCGCGCCGAGGCCGAGGCCGCCGCCGAGCGCGCCCGGATGGACGACGTGGTCGCCGACCTGATCGCCACCGACGACTCGGACATGCGCGTCATGTCGATGCTGCGCGGGCAGGATCTGCGCGGAACCCTCGGCGCGCCGACCACGCCGACCGCGCGCGACGACGGGCTGGCCGGACCGTTCGCGCACATCGTCGTGGACGAGGCGCAGGAGCTCACGGCAGCGGAATGGCTGATGCTGCTGCGGCGCAATCCCGCACACAGCTTCACGGTCGTCGGCGACCGCGCGCAGGCCCGGCACGGCTTCGCCGAGTCGTGGCGAGACCGGCTCGCCGGCGTCGGTCTGCGGGACGCGACGCTCGCCGCGCTGACGGTCAACTACCGCACGCCCGAGGAGATCATGGCCGAGGCGGCACCCGTCATCCGGGCCGCGATTCCCGACGCCAACGTGCCCAAGTCCATCCGCCGGAGCGGCATCCCCGTCCACCGCGCCGGCGTCGCCGGGCGCGACGAGATCCTCGCGGCATGGGCCGCAGCGCACGACGAGGGTGTGGCGTGCGTGATCGGCGATCCGTCGTTCCCCGGCACCGAGCGGATCCGCTCGCTGTCGCCCGAGGAGGCGAAGGGCCTCGAGTTCGACCTCGTCGTGATCGTCGGTCCGGACGCGTGGGGCGGGGGGATCGAGGGAGCCGTCGACCGATACGTGGCGATGACGCGCTCGACGCGAGAGCTCGTCATCCTCGGCGTCTAGCGCGGCGGCGGCGTCTGCGCAATGCCCTGTGAGGGAACACGCAGACACGGGTTCACTGAGGGCACGCAGGGGAATCCTGAAAGGAGCACAGCCATGAGTACTCCCATCGATCGAGACGACGCAGGGCGAAACCGGGGGGACCGCGAGCACGACACGGGCGTGACGACGGGCCACTCCTCGCCGGACCTCGACGCCGGGCGCGGCAGCGACGAGCCGACGGTCGTGCACGAGGCCACACCCGTCGACGACCGCACGACGAGCGGTGCGCTCCGGGCCGATCAGCGCGGGGACGGCGGCGACCCGCAGGTCGTGCAGCGCGACTTCGCGGATCGCGACTACGTGGCAGGCGGACCGACGGGCCGCGGTCAGATCGTCGGCGACCACGGCGACCAGGGCGTCGATCCGGATCGCGACAGGAAGGCGGCTGAGGACCGCGACGGTGACCGGGATCGGAACCGCGACCTGGACCGCGACCGCGACAGGGATCGGAACCGCGACCTGGACCGCGACCGCGACAGCGACCGCGCGATGGACCGGGATCGGGACGCCACGGTCGCGGCGCCCGTGGCGGGGGCCGTGTCGCCCGAGGCGGCGCGCAACGCGCGGCACGAGGTGGTCGAGCGTGAGAAGCAGGAGTTCGGCGGCATGAAGTTCGGGTCGGCCTTCTTCGGCTGGCTGAGCGCCATGGGCATGACCGTCCTGCTGACGGCGCTCGTCGCCGGGGCGGGGGCCGCTCTGGGACTCGGCGCCCAGGTCGACCCCGAGCAGGCGGCGCAGGAGAACGCCGGCACGATCGGCATCGCGGGCGCGATCGCCGTGCTCGTGATCCTGCTGATCGCGTACTACTGCGGCGGCTACGTCGCCGGCCGGATGGCGCGCTTCAGCGGTGCCAAGCAGGGCATCGCCGTGTGGCTCTGGGCGATCGTGATCGCGATCGTGGTCGCCATCATCGCGGCGATCGGCGGCGCGCAGTGGAACATCCTGGCGAACATCAACACCTTCCCGCGCCTGCCGTTCAGCGAGGGTCAGCTGACGACCGCCGGCATCATCACCGCCGTCGGCGCGCTGCTCGTGAGCCTCCTCGGCGCCGTGCTCGGCGGCCTCGCCGGCATGCGCTACCACCGCAAGGTCGACCGGGCCGGCTTCGGCCGCTGACCCGGCCGCCACCCACGGCGCCGTCGCGCCCGGTCTCCGACCGGCGCGGCGGCGTCGTCGCGTCCGCCCCACACCCCTCCAGTGCGCGGCAGAATACCTCTCAGACAGCGGGAGGTCGCGATGACGAGTATGAGCACGATCGGCACGGCTCGGCCGGGCGGAGCACGGCGCGCGAAGGAGTCGATCGCGTCGTGGATCCAGAACATGGGGCAGACCCGGATGGGCGCGCTGCTGCTGGTGATCGCGACGGTCATCGCCATCGTGTGGGCGAATGCGTTCGGCGATCTCTACCGCGAGTTCTGGGAGACGCACTTCACGATCGGGGTGGGGGATCTGCAGCTCGACTTCACGCTGCACGCCCTCGTGAACGACGCCCTCATGGCGGTCTTCTTCTTCACGGTCGGGCTCGAGGTGCGCCGCGAGTTCGCGATCGGCGAGCTCACCGACTGGTCGCGCGCCATGGTGCCCGTCATCGCGGCTGTCGTCGGCCTCGCCGTCCCCGCGCTGGTCTACGTCGCCATCACGGCCGGCACCGGGCAGGAGCACGCGTGGGGAGTCGTGATCTCCACCGACACGGCGTTCCTCGTCGGCGCGCTCGCGCTGATCGGCCCGCGCGTCCCCGGTCGGCTGCGGGTCTTCCTCCTGACGCTGGCGGTCGTGGACGACATCGGCGCGCTCAGCATCATCGCGCTCGTCTACACCGAGAGCTTCGACCCGATGCCGCTGGTCATCGCGGCGGTGGGTCTGGCCGCGATCTACTTCACGCGCTATCTGCCGAACGGACGCGGTCCCGTGTACGCGACCCTCGCGATCGTCGTGTGGCTGGCGTTCCTCGCCTCCGGCGTGCATCCGACGCTCGCGGGCGTGACGATCGCCCTGCTCGTGCCGGTCTACCGGCCCAATCGCCGCGACATCGAGCACGCGCTCGACCTCGCTCGCACGTTCCGGCAGTCGCCGAACACCGAGTACGCGCGCGCCGCGGCGAACAGCCTGCGCGAGTCGATCTCGATCAACGAGCGGCTGCAGAGCGCGTGGGGTCCGTACGTCGCGTACGCCGTGCTGCCGCTGTTCGCCCTCGCGAACGCGGGCGTGCGCCTGGACGGCGAGATCCTCTCGGCCGCCGTGCGCTCGCCCGTCGCGTGGGGCATCGTGATCGCGCTCGTGCTGGGCAAGCTCGTCGGCATCCTGGGTCCGGTCGCGCTCATGCGGGTCCTGGGCATCGGCGAGTTCGGACCCGGCCTCACCCTCGACCGCATCGCGGGCGGCGCGGCGCTGTGCGGCATCGGCTTCACGATCTCGCTGTTCATCATCGAGCTCGCGATCGACGATCCGGAGGTGCAGAACGAGGCACGCGTGGGCGTGCTGGCCGCGTCGGTCATCGCCCTGATCATCGCCACGATCGTGTTCCGGATCTCGGATGCCGCGCGTCCGGCGGAGGAGACCGGTCAGGTCTTGCAGCGTCCGGTCGATCCCCGGCGCGACCACGTCTTCGGCTCCATGGACGCGCCGCTCGAGATCGTCGAGTACGGCGACTTCCAGTGCGAGTTCTGCTCGAAGGCGTCGGGCGTCATCCAGGAGGTCCACGAGGAGCTCGGCGACCGGCTGCGCTACGTCTGGCGGCACGCGCCGCTGACGCGCAAGCACCCGAACGCACTCGCGGCAGCCGAGGCCTCCGAGGCGGCCGCCAAGCAGGGGCGGTTCTTCGAGTACGAGCGCAGCCTGTTCGCCGACCAGGAGCACCAGCGTCCGTCGGACATCATCCGCCGTGCGGAGGAGCTGGGGCTCGACGTCGAGCGCTTCGAGGACGACCTGCGCTCCGGGGACGTGGCGGCGCACGTGCGCGACGATCTGCTCGACGCCGAGGCGATGGACATCACGAGCGTCCCGACGTTCTTCATCAACGGGCGCCGTCACGTGGGCCCGTACGACGCGCGCTCGCTCATCCGGGCGCTCGAGGAGGCCGCCCCGAATCCGGTGCGCGGCTGAGCGGGGTCAGGCGACCGGACGCGCGAAGTCGTCGAACAGGGGCGGGGGAGGCGCGCCCAGGGTGCCCTCCGTGCCGAAGGTCTCGCTCAGGTAGCGGTGCACGAGCGTCACCGCCATGGCGCCCTCGCCGACGGCGGACGCGACGCGCTTGACGGATCCGGATCGCACGTCGCCCGCCGCGAACGTGCCGGGGACGCTGGTCTCGAGGTGGAAGGGGGAGCGGTCGAGGTCCCACCGTCCATCGAGCAGCTCGGGGGTGAGATCCGGCCCCGTCATGAGGAAGCCGCGCGGATCGCACACGATCGAGGTGTGCGTCGTCCAGTGCGTGTCGGGCACGCCGCCGATGCACACGAACACGCGCCCGGTCGGGCACTCCTCGCGCTCGCCGCGGCCGTTCTCGAGCACGATGGACTCGAGCTCCTCGCCGCCGTGCAGCTCGACGATGCGCGTGTCGGTGAGCACGCGCACCTTCGGCTCCTGCGCGATCCGGCTGGCGAGGTACGACGACATCGTGCTCGACAGGCTCGGCCCGCGCACCACGAGGGTCACGCGCGAGGCGTGCGTCGCGAGGTTCATCGCCGCCTGCCCCGCGGAGTTCGCGCCTCCGACGATGAAGACCTCCTCGCCCACGCACGCGAGCGCCTCGCTCGTGCCGGCACCGTAGTAGACGCCCGCACCGAGGAACCGGTCCTCGTTCTCGAGGCCGAGGCGGCGCCAGGCGACGCCGGTGGCGGCGATCACCGCGGTGGCGGCGATCTGCGTGCCGTCGGAGAAGGCGCTGCGGCTGCCGTGCTGCCGGATCTCGCCGCGGATCTTCTGCCGCATGAGCAGCAGCTCGGCACCGAAGGCCACGGCCTGCTGCCGCGCGCGCTCCATCAGCTCGGCGCCGCGGACGCCGCTGGGGAAGCCCAGGTAGTTCTCGATCAGGCTGCTCGAGCCCGCCTGCCCGCCGACCGCCTCGCGCTCGACGAGCACGACCCGCAGGCCCTCGGACGCGGCGTACACGGCGGCCGACAGCCCGGCCGGGCCGGCGCCGTAGATCGCCAGGTCGTACGTCGACACGTGCGGCTCGGAGATCCAACCGAGGCTCCGGGCGATCTGCTCGAGGCTCGGCTCGACGAGCTGGGCGCCGTCCGGCAGCACGAGCATGGGCAGACGCGCGGATGCCAGCGTGGTGCCCAGCGCGTCGAAGCACTCGGCATCGGAGTCGATCGGCGTCCACTCGTACTGGACGACCGTGCGGGTCAGGAAGTCGCGGATCTCGTACGTGTTGCGGTCATGCCGCCCGCCGTACAGCTGCGCGAGGCCGCGTGCGGTCACGACGCCTCCGCCCGGTCGCGCTCGGCGAGGAGAGCGCGCCATCCGAGCGGCACCCGGCCGCGCGGCCCGGGCGACGGCTGGTCGTCCGGGCGGCTCTGCGGGTCGGCGAGCACCGGGCCCTCGAACGTCGTCTCGTCGACGTAGTCCCAGAACCACGCCTCACCTGGCTCGAAGCTGCGCACGTACCGGTGGCCGGTCTGCCGGAAGTGCCCGGTGGCGTGCCGGCCGAGCGACGTGTCGCAGCAGCCGATGTGCCCACAGGTGGCGCAGCGCCGCAGGTGCACCCACCAGCCCTCCAGCTCCTCGCACTCCGTGCAGCCGGGACCGGAGGGTGCCCGCGGTCGAATCGATCTGTGACGCGCCGGTGCTGTCGCTCATGCGGGATCCCTTCGGGAGAGGGTGGGGGACGAGCACAGAATAGGGCCCGCGTGGCGTCCCGCGACAGGGGCGGCACGGGCCGCCTCGCCGAAGATCCTCCGATGATCGCGCGACGGGCCGCCGGCGGGCGTGCGGGCGGTCGCGCCGGCGCTCACCTCGTCCAGCCGAACGTCGCGCCCGCGGACTCCGGCTCGTCGTCGGCGGGCGGCGCCTCTCCGGCCGATCCGAGCAGCGAGCGCGTGAGCCGGGCGCCGGCCTCGAGCATCTCGTCGAGGGCGGCGTCGAGATCGGCGTCGGAGGCCTCGCGCCCGTCCAGGATCGCCCGCAGCAGCGCACGCCGGATGAGCTCCTTCGCAAACGAGGCGGTCACGCCCTCGGCCCGATCCGCGGCCGCGTCCAGTGCCTGCGCCGACAGCGGCGTGGACCCGCCGTACAGTCGGAACAGCCGGCGCCGCGCCGCCGCGTCGGGAAGCGGGACCTCCACGGCGAGGTCGGCCCGACCGGGCCGGGACGCGAGGGCGGGTTCGAGCAGATCGGCGCGATTGGTCGTCATCACGAAGGCGATGTCGGCGTCGCCGCCGACGCCGTCCAGCGCGTCGAGGATCTCGAACAGCAGCGGCTGCGGACCGCCGAACATGCCCCGCTCCGTGGCGACGAGATCGACGTCCTCGAACACCAGCAGAGAGGGCGACATCGCTCGTGCGAGGCGCGCCGCCTCCGCGACGTAGGCGAGCCCGCCGCCCTGCAGCAGGATCGCCGTGCGCCCCGCCGTGACCGAGGTGAGGTGCTGCACCGTCAGCGTCTTGCCCGTTCCGGGAGGCCCGTACAGCAGCACGCCGCGCTTGAGGTGCTGCCCGTGGCGCAGCAGCTCGTCGGCGTGCGCTCCGATGTCCACGACGTGCGCGCGGATCCGCTCGAGCATGCCGTCGGGCAGGACGACGCTCTCGGCGGGCACGGTGGGACGCTGCAGGAACGAGAGCCCGCCGAAGCGGTGGCCGAACTCGTCCGGCGTGAAGCTGACGACCTTGCCCCGGATCACGCTGTGCTCGTTCGCGCGACGGCGGATCTCCGCGAGCAGGGTCGAGCCGGCGTCCGCGTCGCGTGCGAGCACTTCGAGCGCGACCTCCTCGCGGCCGAACATCGGCGCGGGCGCGCGCAGGAGCACAGCGGCCGGCGCGTCGGCGTGGTGCAGGAGGTGCAGGCCGAACGCGACGGCCTGTCGTGACTCGTCGGGACCGGTCGCCACGGTC
The DNA here is from genome assembly GCF_016805985.1 of Microbacterium sp. JZ31. Taxonomy (NCBI): domain Bacteria; kingdom Bacillati; phylum Actinomycetota; class Actinomycetes; order Micrococcales; family Microbacteriaceae; genus Microbacterium; species Microbacterium sp. JZ31. Next base: position 2,101,997 of record NZ_CP017661.1, on the reverse strand, counting down.
GCATACTCGACCGGGCCGGGAGCGAACGTCGAGTAGCGGTGGCGCAGCAGTCCCGGGAGATCCTCGTGCTGCTTCTCCTGCCCACCCGCCACTCCGACGACGTGCCCGCGAGGATCCTCGGCCACCAGCGTCTGGAGCGCGATGCCGACGTCCGCCAGCCGATGCGCCGCGAACGAATCGCGCGTCACCGGGAGCTCCTCGGGATCTCGCCCGAGGAACGCCTCGACGGCGTGGCCGAGCGGCGTCGGCTGCGCTTCCCGCGTGTCGGGCATCTCGTTGATCCGGCGCACGAGCCGGTGCAGGTCGGCGAGGAACTGCTCATCCGTCATGAGCTCATCCTGCCCGGCACGGACGACATCCCGCTCCTGTACCCGGGCATGCGAGGGGCCGCCGGCGAACCGGCGGCCCCTGCGGACAGAGCGACGTCAGCGCTCGACGACCACGTGCTCGTTGGGCACGACGTGCGTCATCTTCAAGCCCGTGACGTCGCGCGGGCCGTTGCTGCCGAGGTTCGCGAGGCGCTGCAGCTCCTCGTCGCTGAGCGTCTGGCTCTGCAGCGGCGGCAGGCCCTTGACGTCGTCCACGCCGATGCCGAGCCCCTCGCCCACGCGCAGACCGAGCTCGTCGTCGGCCATCAGGAAGTGCCACACCATGCGCTCCTGCACGGGCCGGGCCGCGTGACCGATCAGCGTGACGAAGTTGTGGACGAGGTCGTCCTTCTCCCACTGCTCCATCAGCTGGTAGCGCTGGCCGGCCTGCAGGTAGTCGTTCGTGCGCGGGATGCGCTTGCGCGTCAGGCGCCCCGTGATCTCCGGACCCTGCTCGTCATGGGTCGGGTACTGCGCCTCGCGCAGCCCGCCCGTGATCGACGGCTCGTAGTTGACGTGCGGGTTCTGCCCCTCGCCGAGGTCGACGCCGTAGGACATCTGGCCTCCACGCTGGTTGGTGGCCGCGCGGGCGTGCTTCGGGGAGTTGATCGGCAGCTGCAGGTAGTTCGGGCCGACGCGGTAGCGCTGCGTGTCCGAGTAGGAGAACGTGCGGCCGACGAGCATCTTGTCGTCCGAGAAGTCCAGGCCGTCGACCAGCACGCCGGTGCCGAACGCGATCTGCTCGTTCTCGTTGTGGTGATCCGACACGTTGCTCGTCAGCGTCATGGTGCCCACGAGCTTCGGCTCGAAGTCGTTCTCCGGCCAGACCTTGGTGTCATCCAGCGGATCCCAGTCGAGCTCGGGGTGCTCGTCGTCGCTCATCAGCTGGACGTACAGGTCCCACTGCGGGTGGTCGCCGCGCTCGATGTGCTCGTAGAGGTCCTTCGACGCGTGCCCGAGGTCGCCCGCCTGGATGTTGGCGGCGTCCGCCTCGGTCAGGCTCGCCACGCCCGCGCGCGGGATCCAGTGGTACTTCACGAGGTGCGTCTCGCCCTGCGCGTTCACCCACTTGTACGTGTTGACGCCGAAGCCCTGCATCGTGCGGTAGTTGGCGGGGATGCCGCGCGGGCTGAACAGGTTCACGAGCATGTGCATGGCCTCGGGCGTCTGCGACATGAAGTCGAAGATGCGGGCCGGCTCCTGGCGGAACGTGACGGGGTCGGGCTTGAGCGAGTGGATGACGTCGGGGAACTTGATCGCGTCGCGGATGAAGAACACCGCGAGGTTGTTGCCGACGAGGTCCCAGTTGCCGTCCTCGGTGTAGAACTTCACGGCGAAGCCGCGCGGATCGCGGGCGGCCTCCGACGAGTCGCGGCCGCCGATCACGGTGGAGAAGCGGATCGCCAGGTCGGTCTTCTTGCCGGCCTCCGAGAAGAGCTTCGCGCGCGTGTACTTCTCGATCGGCTCGTCGCCCCACGTGCCGGTCGCCTCGAAGTGCCCGAACGCGACCGCGCCGCGCGCGTGCACCACGCGCTCGGGGATGCGCTCGCGGTCGAAGTGGCTGATCTTCTCGAGGAAGTGGTAGTTCTCCAGCGTCGCGGGGCCGCGGGCCCCGACCGTGCGCTGGTTCTGGTTGTCGTAGATCGCGTGACCCTGGCGGTCGGTGAGGATCGGGCGACCCTCTTCGCTCGGCTCGGGTCCCTGGGATGCGACGTCGGTCATCGAACGCCCCTTTCGACGTGACTGTGCGTGAGATGGCTCGCCTCCGCAGGACGGGGCGATTCCACACTCGCGACGCTAGGGGCCGGGACGGGTCGTGTCGACGGGGTTGGCGGATCCGGCGCGCGACGGTACGGTCCGCGGCCGCCGATGCTCAGGTCGCGGGTTCGGTGCGGCCCGCGAGCGCGGCCCGCAGCGCCTGCTCGGCCTCGTCGCCGACGACCGCCGCCTGGGCGTTCTCGTCGCGGACGGCCTCGACGATCTCGGCGCGCTGGATGCGCGTGGTGCGCGGGGCGTCGATCCCGATGCGGATGCTGTCGCCCTTGATGTCGAGGATCGTCACCTCGACGTCGTCGCCGATCAGGATGCGCTCACCGATCCGCCTCGTCAACACCAGCATCACGCCAGACTATCGGCCGCCGAGCGCGGGCGGTGAGGCGGGGGAGCGCCGGCACGAAGCGAGGAGATCTGCACGGATGCGGACGCATCCTGCGCGGATGCTCCGTGACCGTGCAGATCTCCGTCGCTCGTGCAGGCCCGTCGCCGTGCGGGCCCCGGGCAGCAGCCGTGCAGGCGCCGTGCAGGCGTCGCGCGCGCCGTCTCAGGCGGACAGCGACGGGGTCGCGCGCGCGGCCTCGCCGTCCCGCACGACGCCGACAGTCTCGATGGCGAAACCGCCGGCGGTGGCCTCGTTGTACGACAGCACGGGGATGCCGTCGGTCTGCGCGGCGACCAGGCGCCGCACGGCGGGGCGCAGCGACGGCGCGCACACCAGGACGGGCTCGCCCAGCACCGGGTCGACGTCGTCCACCGCCTGCTTCAACGACTGGATCACGCCCTCGAGCCGCGCGGGGTCGAGCACGATGTGGGTGCCGTCCTCGCCCTGCCGCTGGCCCTCGAGCATCGCCTGCTCGAGCAGCGGGTTGATCATGATCACCCGCAGCGCGCCGTCCTGCGCGAAGCGCGCCGCGACGGCCGGGCCGAGCGCCGCGCGGGCCGCCTCGATGAGCCCCTCCGGATCGGTGGAGACCTTGGCGCGCAGCGCGAGCGCCTCGTAGATGCGGGCGAGGTCGTTGATCGGGATCCGCTCGGCGAGCAGGCCCGTCAGCACGCGCTGGATCTCGGCGAGCGAGAGCAGGGCGGGGGTGAGCTCCTCGACCGCGGCGGGGCTGACCTGCTTGAGCCCGTCGGTCAGCTGGCGCACGTCCTCCCGGCTGAGCAGGCGTGCGGCCCCGGTCTGCACGACGTTGGACAGGTGCGTGACGATCACGCTGGCGCGGTCGATCACGGTCGCGCCGGACAGCTCGGCGCTGTGGCGCATCTCCTGCGGGATCCACTTGCCCTCCAGGCCGAACACCGGATCGAGCACCGCGGGACCGGGCAGCCCGTCGAGGCCGCCTCCGAGCGCGAGCACCGCGCCGGGCGGGGCGACGCCGCGGCCGGCCTCCACACCCGCGATCCGGATCGCGTAGGTGGACGGCGGCAGCTCGATGTTGTCGCGCGTGCGGACGGGCGGCACGACGAATCCGAGCTCCAGCGCGATCTTGCGGCGCAGCGCCTTGACGCGCGCGAGCAGGTCGTCCGGTCCGCCCGTGACGAGGTCGACGAGGTTCGGCGCCAGCATGATCTCCAGCGCGTGCACGCGCATCTTCTCCATGAGCTCCTCGGGGCGATCCGACGCGGGAGCGGGCGGTGCCTGCAGCTGCTCGGCCTCGCGCCGCTGCTCGCCCACCTTGATCCGCTGCGCGATGAGCAGCAGCGCCGCGCCGATCGCGAGGAACGGCAGCATCGGCATGCCCGGGATGAGCGCCATCGCGATCGCGGCGCATCCGGAGATCGTGAGCGCGCCGCGCGACTGCGCGAGCTGCGTCGCCGCCTGCGTGCCCATCTCGTGCTCGGCGTTCGAGCGGGTCACGATCATGCCGGTCGAGACCGCCATCAGCAGCGCCGGGATCTGCGTCACGAGGCCGTCGCCCATCGTGAGGATCGCGTAGGTGTTCAGCGCCTCGTCGATCGCCATGCCGTGGTTGAGCATGCCGATGCAGATGCCGCCGATGATGTTGATGATGATGATCACCAGGCCCGCGATCGCGTCGCCCTTGACGAACTTCGACGCGCCGTCCATCGCGCCGTAGAAGTCGGCCTCCGCCGCGACCTCGGCCCGGCGCGAACGCGCCTCGGCGTCGGTGATCAGGCCCGCGTTGAGGTCGGCGTCGATCGCCATCTGCTTGCCGGGCATGGCGTCCAGCGTGAACCGCGCGCCGACCTCCGCCACGCGCTCGGCGCCCTTGGTGACCACGACGAACTGGATCACGACGAGGATCAGGAAGACGACCGCGCCGATGATGATCGAGCCGCCCACCGCGATCGTGCCGAACGCCTCGATCACCGCGCCGGCGTGCGCCTCGCCGAGGATGAGGCGCGTCGAGGCCACGTTGAGGCCCAGCCGGAACAGCGTCGCCACGAGCAGCAGCGACGGGAACGCCGAGAAGTCCAGCGGGCGCTTGGCGAACATGGTGGTCAGCAGGATCACCAGCGCGAACATGATGTTCAGGATGATCAGCAGGTCCAGCAGCGGCGGCGGCACGGGCACCACCAGCAGCAGGATGATGCCGACCACGCCGACGGGGACGGCGAGGTTCTTCAGCACTGTTCTCATGAGGTCCTCCCGGCGGGGGCGGGTCGTTCGGGCATGGAGTGCACACCGCGGGCGGAGCCGCGGCGCCGGAGCGCGTCGACGAACACGAGCACGCGGGCGACGGCGGTGTACAGGTCGGTCGGGATCTCCTGGCCCAGCTCGCACGCGGCGTGCAGGGCGCGGGCGAGGGGGATGTCGCGCACCATCGGCACGCCCTCCTCGGTCGCCTTCTCGCGGATGCGGTCGGCGATGACGCCGGCGCCCTTCGCGACGACCTTGGGCGCGGATCGGCCGGGCTCGTACGTGAGCGCGACCGCGACGTGCGTGGGGTTGACGAGCACGACGTCCGCGCCGCCGACGGCGGCGATCATCCGGTTGCGGCTCATCGCGAGCTGTCGCGCGCGGCGCTGCGAGCGGATCAGCGGATCGCCCTCGTTGCTCTTGGACTCGTCCTTGACCTCGCGCTTGGTCATGCGGGTGTGCTTGGCGTTGCGGCGCATCACGACGAACACGTCCGCGATGGCGAGGGCCACGCCCACCGCGACGGCGACCTGCAGCACGGCGGCGGTCGCGCCGGCCGCCTCGGAGAGCAGATGGCTGACCGACTGCCCGCCGCTGGCAGCGAGCGTGGGCATCAGGCTCGCGATCACAAGCCAGAGCGCACCGCCGATGGCGAGGGTCTTCAGCAGCGCCTTCACGCCCTCCCACAGCGCCTGCGTCCCGAACACGCGGCGCAGGCCCGTGACGAGATTGAACTGCTCGACGCGTCCGGTGAGCGGGCGGAGGTGGATGCCGCCCTGCGCGGCCGCGCCGAGCAGGGTCGCGATCATCACCGCGGCCAGGAGGGGGCCGAGCGTGGCGCCCATCGACTCCAGGCCGTCCGCGAGCACGGCGACGGCGCGCAGGGGGTCGGGGTCGTTCGCGATCGCGGTGATCGAGATGAGCTGCTCGGTGCCGGCGGAGGCCCCCGTGGAGATCGCGCTCGACATCATCGCTCCGGCGGCCGCGATGCCGACCCACGCGGTGAGGTCCTGGCTGCGGGTGAGGCGTCCCTTGCGACGCGCATCGCGCAGGCGCCGGTCGGTGGCCTTCTCTGTGCGCTCGCCGCTGTCGGACTCCGCCACGTCACCTCACCCCCTGCATGAGGCCGAGCGCGTCGCGCGCCAGTGCGCCGACGATCCCCGGCAGCGTGACGAACACGACGCCGGCGAGCACGAGCGTCAGCGCGATCTTCAGGGGGAAGCCGAGGGCGAAGGCGTTCAGCGCCGGCGCGACGCGCGTGACGAGACCGAGCCCCACGTCCGCAAGGAACAGCACGAGGACGAGCGGACCGGCGATCTGCACCGACGCCAGCAGCAGCTGGCCGACGACGTCGGTCATCAGCTCCGCGGGCCCCGCGATGTCGAACATGCCGTCGACCGGCACGGCGGTGAAGCTGCGCGCCAGGCCCGCGATGATCAGCTGGTAGCCGTCGGAGGCGAACAGCAGCACGACGGCCGTGAGCTGGAAGAGCCGGGTGAACTGGGCGCCGTTGACCATCGACTGCGGGTCGAAGGCCTGCGCGAGCTGGAAGCCGCCGAACACGTCGATGAGACTGCCGGCCGCTTGCACGGCCGAGAACACCGCCATGACCAGGAACCCGAGCAGGGCGCCGCACACCAGCTGCAGCACGAGCGCGCCCAGGAACGGCGCGGTGTCGAGCGGCTGATACCCCGGCGCGACGGAGGTGCCGATCGCGAGCGCCAGGCCGATCCCGAGCATCGCCTTGATGCGTGCGGGGATCGCCCCGTGCGAGAACGGGGGCGCGATCATCAGGAACACCGTGACGCGCACCGCCGCGAGCATGGTGGCCTCGAGCCAGGCGAAGTCGATCGGGATGTGCATGTCATCCGCCCGACAGCAGCACGGGGATCCGGGCGAACATGTCGTTCGTGAACGCGATGATCTCGGCGATCATCCAGTTGCCGCACACCAGCAGGGCGACGCCGACCGCGACGGCCTTCGGCACGAACGACAGCGTCACCTCCTGCACCTGCGTGATCGACTGCAGCAGCGAGATGGCGAAGCCCACGACGAGCGCCGTGATCAGCAGGGGAGCGGCCAGCTTGGCGGCGACGATCAGGCCCTGCATGCCGATGTCGAGGACCGCCTCGGGGGTCATCCGCCGCCCCCGTAGGACTCCAGCAGCGAGCGGATGATCAGGCCCCACCCGTCGACGAGGATGAACAGCAGGATCTTGAACGGCAGCGAGATCATGACGGGCGGCAGCATCATCATGCCCATCGCCATGAGCGCCGACGCGACGACGAGGTCGATGATGAGGAACGGCACGAACACGACGAAGCCGATGATGAACGCGGCCCGCAGCTCCGAGATCATGAACGCCGGGATGAGCGTGTACATCGGCACGCTTGCCGGATCGTCGGGGTTGGGCTGGTCGGACGCCCGCGTCATCAGCGCGAGGTCCTCCTCGCGCGTGTAGGCGAGCATCCACTCCCGCAGCGGCCCCTGTCCCAGATCGAACGCCTGCTGGAACGTGATCGCGCCGTCGACATACGGCTGCACCGCGACCGTGTTGATCTCGGTCAGCACGGGCCACATGATGAACAGCGACAGGAACAGCGACAGGCCGGCGAGCACCTGGTTCGGCGGGATCGACGGCAGCGAGAGCGCGTTGCGGGCCATCGCCAGCACCACGAAGATCTTCGTGAACGACGACATCATCAGCAGCAGCGCGGGGGCGACAGACAGCAGCGTGATGCCGAGCAGCGTGAGGATCGACCCCGAGGGCGACCCGTTGATGCCGTTGATCTCGACCGTCACCCCCTCGCCCTGCGTGGGCGTCGGCACGGGGGTGGGGGCGACGGGGTCGGTGGGCGGCACCGGCGCCGCGTGCGCCAGTGCCGGCGACAGCAGCATCAGCGTCACGCCCACCAGCGCCGCCACGGCGAGGACCACGGCGGCGCGCGCCGCGTGATCCTGCACGTTCCCCTCGCGAGGGCCGCGCGCGCGTGCGACGCGCGGCGGCGCGAGACGCGGGCGGCCCCTCATCGCGCGCGTCCTCTCACCGCACGCGGCGAAGCGCTCGGGCGGTCTGCCGCCAGGTGCCGGGGGAGAGGATCGACCCGTGGAGCGGATCGGCGGGCGCGGCCGCCGCACGGCGGTCGCGACGCAGCGGAGCGACGGGCTCCGGGGCGACGTCGCCGTCGCGGGGAGGGGCGTCGACGGGAGCGGCGTCGGCGGCGGCGGCCGCGAGCAGCCTCTCGAAGCCGCCCACGACGTCGCTGCGTTCGGTGCGCGGCGCGCCCGCGTCGATGCGATGCGGCGAACGGACGCGATCGACCACCGAGACGCCCTGCTCGCTGACGCCGAGCACGTAGCGGGTGCCCTCGACCTCCACCACGACCAGCTGCGCCTTGCCGCCGAGGGCCTGCCGGGACACCACGGTGATGCCCTCGTCCCGGCGGCGTCGCGCGGCGCCGCCGCGCGTCAGCCGGCGCTGCAGGTACCAGAGCGCGCCGAGCACCGCCGCGAGCGAGACCGCGACGCGCAGGGCGAGCAGCAGATCGTCCAGCTCAGACCTCGGCGTTCTCGAGGATGCGGGTGATCCGCACCGCGTAGTCCTGGTCGACGACGACGATCTCGCCGTGGGCGATGAGGCGCCCGTTGAGCTTGATGTCGGCGGGCGCTCCGGCCGATCGGTCGAGCTCGACGATCCGGCCGGGCGTGAGGTCGAGCACGTCGCGCACCGCCATGCGGGTGCGTCCGATCTCGACCGTGAGGTCCATCTCGACCCCCGCGATCCGCTGCAGACGACGGGAGGACAGGTGTCCGGTATCCGCCGCCGTGCGGGTGACGCGCACGGCGAGGCGTCCGACGGTGCGGCCGGCCTCGTCCTGCAGGTCGAAGATCTGCGCCTGCGGGTGCGAGAACAGCGCGGAGGCGTCGCCGATGCTCGCGTCCCCCAGCACGCCGGGGCCGAGCGTGGCGGCGGCCGCGTCGATCGCGTCGTGCAGGCGGTCCACGAGCGATGCATCGGGTACGCCGTCGACGAGGGCGGTGGGGTCGAGGACCAGCGCCGCGAGCTCCGCGCTCGTCTCCCCGACGTACGTGGCGATCACGGCGTCGCCCGTGTCGCCGGACGCGTGCGAGGCGCGGGCGCTGATCTCGGCGGTCGTCGGCATCCGCGACGCGAACGCGGCGGCGACGGCGGACTCGTGTGCGGTGGGGGTCACCTGAGCTCCTCGGGGATGGGATCCGCGGCGTCGGCTTCTGCGGCGCCGGACGCGCTGATGGACGTGATGACGCAGGCCAGGCGCGCGCCGCTCGTGCCGACCGCGGCCGTCGCGACCGGCACGTCGCCGCTCACGAGCTCGAGCGGGCGGTCGTGCGCGTGCGGGAACCGCAGCACGTCGCCGACCGACAGCCCGAGGACGTCGGTGGGGCGCACGGCGCGCGGCGCCAGCCGAAGGGCGAGCTCCAGCGGCGTGTCCTCCACCTGACGGCGGATGAGGGCCGGAGCGTTGTCGATCGGGGCGGCCGGGGTGGCGCTGCTGAGCCGCTCGAGCACCGGCGCGGCGGGAAGCATGACGCTCGCCGGCACGACGCGCTCCCCGAAGCGCATGGAGAACCGTGCGACGATCACGAGGTCGCCGGCCGAGGCGAGCTGCGCGAACGCCGGGCTGTACTGGATGCCCGAGACCATCAGGCCGCGGGGCAGCAGACCGCCCAGCGCGTGCGAGAGGTTCTCGAGCGCGTCCGTCATGAGGTACCGGATCAGCGCCTGCTCGATGGGCGTGAGCGCGCGCTCCTCGGTGATGTCGACGGGACGTCCGCCGACGAGTTGCACGATCCACGACAGCGCCGCCGACAGGGGGAACTGCACGATGCTGCTCGCGTCGCCGCTCGAATCGGACCCGGCGGGGGCGCACACCACGATCGCGGTGGTCGGCGGCAGCGAGTCGGCGTACTCGGCGTAGGTCAGCATCGACACCTGCTCGAGCCCGACGTGCGCGCGGACGCGGATCTTGTCGGTCAGCTGCGTCGCCCACTGCCGCGCGAACGTCTCGAAGGACAGCTCGAGCGTCCGGGCGTGCTCGCGGGCGAGCGTCGCGGCGCGACCGAAGTCGTACACCTCGACGACGGGTGCGTCCCGCGTCGCCACGGCGACGTCCGCGTGCTCCTCGATCACCACGAACCCGACTATCGGGCGGGGGAGGGCGCGCGTAAGGCGACCGGCAAAGGGGCCGGTCAGGAGTGCGTGTCGTCGGTCACGAGATCCGGGATGAGGGCGCGCACCTCCTCCTCGGCGTCGGAGAGCACGACGATGTCGACGCGGCGGTTGCGGGCGAGCGCCGCGTCGTCGTCGCCCTCGGCGATCGGGCGCATCGCACCGAAGCCGACGGCCTGCACGTGGTCGCCGCGCAGGCGGTTGACCTCGACGAGATGGCGCAGCACCTGCGTCGCGCGCCCGGACGAGAGCTCCCAGTTGGTGGGGAACGGCGCGGCCGGATCGCGGCGATCCGCGTGTCCCTCGACCGAGATCTCGTTGGGGACCTTCTCGAGCACGGGGCCCATCGCGTCGAGCACGGAGACCGCCTTGGCGCTGAGGTCGGTGCTGTTCGTGGCGAAGAAGGTCTCCGCGCCGATCAGGCCGACCGTGAGTCCGCGGTCGTCGATCGTGAACTCGGCCGTGCCGGTGAGCCCCTTGGCGTCGAGCGCGCCCTCGAGCTGCGCGCGCAGGTCCTCGAGATCGTCCAGTTCGGCCTGCGCCGCGAGCAGATCCGCGTCGACGTTCGCGGCGTGACCGACGTCCTCCGCGCGCAGCTCGGGCGGCAGCACGAGGCCGGAGAAGTCGACGTCGTCGCTGGGCTCCTGCCCGAAGCCGGTGGCGAGCGAATCGCGCAGCGCATCGAACTTCTGCTGATCGACGCTCGACATCGCGAACAGCACGATGAACAGGCACATCAGCACCGTCACCATGTCGAGATAGGACGCCATCCAGCGCTCGTCCGGGCCGTCGTGGCCCCCGGAGGAGTGGTCGGCGGCGCCGCGTCGGCGGCCTGCGCGGCGCGTGCTCATGCGTCCGCGGTCTCCGGCACCGGAGCGCTCTCGCGCTTGTCCGCACGCTTGACGGGCTTGTCGGCGACGAGGGCCTGCAGGCGCTCGCCCACGTGATGCGGCGGGCTGCCGGCCTGCACGGCGAGCATGCCCTCCATGACGAGCGTCATGCGCTCGAGCTCCAGCTCTCCGAGGCGCTGCAGCCGGTTGCCGATCGGCAGCCACATGAAGTTGGCCGAGAGCAGGCCCCAGAGTGTCGCGACGAACGCGGCCGCGATCATCGGCCCCAGCGTGTCGGGGGTGTCGAGCTTCTCGAGCACGTGGGTCAGCGACACGACGGTGCCGATGATGCCGACGGTGGGGGCGTAGCCGCCGAGCGTGGCGAAGAAGCGCGACGCCGTGCGGTTGCGCGCCGCCGTCGAGGCGATCTCGTCCTCGAGCACGATGCGCAGCTCCTCCGCGTCCGTGCCGTCGGCGATGCTCTGCAGCGCCTGCCGCACGAACGGGTCGTCGGCGTCGGGCACGAGCTGCTCGAGCGAGAGCAGGCCCTCGGCGCGCGCCTTCTCGGCGTACTCCACGACCTGATCGATCATCGCGGCGGCGGTGCGACGGTCGCCGCGGATCGCCCGCGGCAGCGCCTTGAACGACACCAGCGCGTCGCGCATGGTCGCGCTGGCGATGCCGACCGCGATCGTGCCGCCGAAGACGAGGATCATCGGCGCCGGCAGGAACAGCCCGGCGAGGCTCGCGTGCTCGAGCGTGATCATCGCGTACAGCGAGCCGAACGCGAGCACCACTCCGATGAGGAATGCGGGATCCATCAGGCGATCACCCCCGCGACGTCCCCGGAGCGACGTGCGTCGGCAGCCGACGCGAGCACGCGGGCGCGGAAGTCGGCGATCCGGTCGATGACGTCGTCCATGGTCTCGAGGACGATGAAGGTGGCCCCGTCCACCATGATCAGCGTGGTGTCGGGCGAAGCGTGAATCCGTTCGATGAGGTCCGGATTCACCGCGAACCGAGTGCGGTTCAGGCGCGTGACGACGATCATGGCTCCATCCTGGAATTGCCGGTGGCGCTTCTTGCGGCGCGCCGGGCCGGTGTGCGATCCGTGCGGATCGCTGTTGCCGCGCCCCGTCCTGGGTCGCGGATGCGACGGCCCGTCCTGGGCTGTCAGAGGTGACTGTCGGCCAGGCGGCCGGAGCGGTTAGGCGGGCGCCGCACGACGCGTTTGCTGCGACCGGCTTCTGCGAAGCTGTGAACCGATGTTCTATGCCCGCTTCGGCCCCGACCGCGACGATGCCCCGACCGTTCTCCTGCTGCACGGGGGCGGGGTAGCCGGGTGGATGTGGGAGTCGCTGCGCGACCACCTGCGCAACCAGTATCGGGTCCTCGTCGTGGATCTGCCGGGTCACGGTCGTTCGGTCGATCAGCCGTACCTGTCGCACGGCGAGACCATCCGAGCGATCGCCGCGCTGTTGCGCACCGAGGCGAAAGGGCGGCCCGCGACGGTCGTGGGGTTCTCGCTTGGCGCGCAGCTCGCCATCCTTCTCGCCTCCGAGCACCCCGCACTGGTCGGCGGCGTGGTCGTGGTCAGTGCGCAGGCGAATGCGGCACCCCTCACGCCGGCGACTCTCGCTCTGCTGCGCATCGCTGCGCCGCTGGCTCGTCAGAGGTGGTTCGCGAAGCTGCAGGCCCGGGAGCTCTTCATTCCGCCACGGCTGCTGGAGGCGTACATCGACACGAGTGCCGCCATGACGAGGGAGAGCCTGCTCGCCGCTGTGGCAGCCAACATGCGGTTCCGCATCCCCTCCGGATGGTCCGCGTTCACGGGTCGCAGCGTGGTCATGGTGGGAGAGCGGGAGCGCCCTCTGATGCGGGACTCCGCGGCCGCCATCCACGCGGCGCTTCCGACGAGCACGCTCACCGTGGTCGACGGCTGCGGTCACGGCATCCCGCTTCAGCGTCCCGAGTGGTTCAGCCGGTTTGTCACGGACTGGCTCGCTTCGGCATCGCCCTGAGCGGCGCGCGCCGTCCGGTGCGCGATGATGAGGCGAACACGACGTCGAAGAGGGCCCCGTGCCGCGCAGTCAGGCTCAGTCGACCGTCGCCGGGGTCGCCGCACTTCCCGGGGCGGCCTTGGTGCAGAGGATCCGCCGCGTCGCGATCCTGTCGGTGATCGGCGCGCTGATCTATGCGGCTCTCATGCGCGGCAGCAAGGGCTACTGCGCGGGCGGGACGGACCCCGCCGGAGGGTTCCTCGATGCGGCAGGCCGGCCGGTCGACGAGGCGCCGCCGTGCGTCCAGTTGACGCTCGGTCCGAGCCCGCTGGTCTTCCTCGGCATCGCCCTGATCGTCCTGCTCGCTCTCGGCCGAGTGCTCAGAGCCGCAGACGAAGCGGCCGCACTGCGTGTCCTCGATCGCGCGGCGATCGCGGTGTGCGCGCTCATCGTGATCGCGATCGTGGTGTCGAACGTGTGGTTCCAGCTGATCCCGCTCGAGGACCTCATGACGGGTTCGTTCTCCTTCTTCAGCCCGTTCCCGTTCGGATCGATCGACGTGGCGCACACGTCGATGCCCCGGCCCTGACCGACTCCACGCCGTCGCGACGCGCCGGGCGCCCGGCCCGCCGCATCCGTCGCGAACGCCTCGCGCGAGCAAAGTCCTGGCGCGCAGCGCCCCGCGGGGCCAAGATGTCGGCATGACCGGCGCGCACCGGCCTGTGATCCGCACTCCCGATCAGCGGATCCGGGTGTTCGTGAGCTCGACCCTGCGCGAGCTCGCCGAAGAGCGCCGCGCCGTTCGGGCCGCGATCGAGCGCATGCGGCTCGCGCCCGTGATGTTCGAGCTCGGCGCGCGGCCGCATCCGCCCCGCGCGCTCTACCGCTCGTACCTCGCGCAGAGCGACGTGTTCGTCGGCATCTACGGCGACAGCTACGGCTGGGTCGCGCCCGACGAGGAGGTCTCGGGCCTGGAGGACGAGTACGCGCTCGCACCGCGGGACATGCCGAAGCTCATCTACGTGCGCGCCTCGGAGCACCGGGAGCCGCGGCTCGCGGACCTCATCGCGCGCATCCGCTCGGACGACACCGCGGCCTACCTGCCGTTCGCGACGGCGTCGGAGCTCGAGGAGCTCGTGTCAAACGACCTCGCGACGCTGCTCGCCGAGCGCTTCGACGAGTCGCGGCTGCAGAGCGAGGGCGGGCCGGAGGAGATCCCGCCGACCCCCGAGTCGCGCATTCCCGTGCCCCCGACGAGCACGATCGGCCGCGACCACGAGATCGCCGATGTGCGGTCGCTCTTCGAGCGCGGCACGAAGCTCGTGAGCCTGGTCGGCCCGGGCGGCATCGGCAAGAGCAGGCTCGCGATCGAGGTCGCGCGGGAGACCGCGGATCTGTTCCCGGACGGACGGTACTTCCTTCCGCTCGAGGGGGTGTTCGAGCCGGGACTGCTGCTGCCGACGGTCGCATACGTGCTCGGCATCCGCGACACCGGCGAGGCGGCGCTCGAGGAGCGCATCGCGCGAGCGCTCGCGGGCCGGCGCGTGCTGCTCGTTCTCGACAACTTCGAGCAGATCGTGGAGGCGGCACCGCTGCTCGTGCGGCTGTTCGACGTCGCGCCGTCGGTGTCGCTGCTCGTCACGAGCCGCACGGTGCTGCGGATCCGAGGGGAGCGCGTCTTCGAGGTGAAGGCGCTCGGCGTGCCGGACGCCGTCGCCCACGCCAGCGTCGAGCGGGTGCGCCGCTCCTCCGCCGGCGCCCTCTTCGTCGACCGGGCGCAAGCCGTGAAGCCCGACTTCGAGCTCACGGCCGAGAACGCGCCCGCGGTCGCCGACATCTGCCGACGACTCGAGGGGCTGCCGCTCGCGATCGAGCTCGCCGCCGCGAAGGTGCGGCTGCTCACCCCGGTCGGCATCGCGCAGCGGCTCGAGGAGAGCCTGCCGCTCCTCACCGCGGCCGCCCGGGACCTGCCCGACCGCCACCGCACGATGCGCGCGACGATCGACTGGAGCGTGAGCCTGCTGCCCCCGAGCAGCGCGCGCAGCTCGAGGACCTCGGCGTCTTCGCCCGCCAGTTCACGCTCGAGGCGGTGGAGGCGCTCGGTGCCGGCCGCGCGTGGGAGGGGCAGGCGATCGACGGCATCGCCGGCCTCATCGACGCCTCGCTCGTGCGCCAGACGTCGGTCGGCGGCCGGTCGGTGCTGTCGCTGCTCGCCGTCGTGCGGGAGTACGCGCTCGGCCGGCTCAAGGAGCACGGCGAGGCGGGGCGGATGCGTGCGGCACACGCCGACTACTACAGCGACCTCGTCGCCGCGATCGCGCCGGGGCTCCGCGGCGCCGGACAGAGCGAGGCCGTCGTGCAGCTCGGCCTCGAGCTGCCGAATCTGCGCGCCGCCGTGCGCCACCTCGTGTACATCGACCGGCTCGACGACGCGGGGGACTTCGCGTGGCGCCTGCTCGTCTACTGGTGGATCGCCGGATTCTTCGGCGAGGTGCGGGTCTGGATGCTCGAGCTGCTCGGCAAGGACCAGCCGATCACGCCCCACACGCGCGCGGTCGCGTGGTTCTTCGCGCTGTGGAGCGAGATGTGGCAGCACCCGACGGAGGAGGTCGTGGCGGGACTCGGCGAGTGCGTGCGGCTGTTCACCGAGAGCGGCGACGGCGACGCGGCCGCGATGGCGACCGCGGCGCGCGCGACCGCGCGGCTGCAGCTGCCGCTGCCCGACCTCGACGCCGCCGAGCGGGAGCTCGCGGATGCGGTGCAGCAGCTGCGGAAGCTCGGCAACGCGTGGGCGGAGGCGATCACGGAGGTCTCACGCGGCCGGCTCGCGTGGCTGCGCGGCCTCACGGACGACGCGCAGTCGTGCTTCGACCGGGCGACGGAGGTCGCCGAGTCGGTCGGCGACCAGTTCACCGTCTCGGTCGCGGGCAACCACCAGGCGAGGCTGCAGCTCGTGCGGGGAGACATCGACACCGCGGAGGCGGGCTGCGTGCGCACCCTGCTCGTCTCGGTGCGACTGCACTTCGAGGAGGGGATCGCGTACGGGCTCGAGGGGCTCTGCGCGGTCGCGGCGGCACGCGGCGACGCGGAGCGGGCGGGGATGCTCTCGGCCATCGCCCACGCGATCCGGCAGCGCATCGGCGTGTTCGACGCAGAGGCGTTCACCGTGCACATGCCCCAGCTCGACGCCATCCGCTCGGCGCAGCCGGACGCGGTCGCCGCGGGCGAGCGGCGGGGCGCGGAGCTGACGGTGCCGGAGGCGATCGCCCTCGCGCTCCCGGAGCACGAGCGCGAGCAGCTGGCGCCGGAGCTCGCCCGCTGGTGAGCGCGGCGGCATCCGCACGCCCGCTCGGCAGGCGAGCGCCGACGAGAAGGCGTGCGCGTCCGCACGCATCGAATGGTCGTGCGGTCGAGAGCCCCCGTCCTATCAGCGCTTGAGGTTCGTGAGCTCCTGCAGCACCTCGTCGCTGGTGGTGATGATGCGCGCGTTCGCCTGGAAGCCGCGCTGGGCGACGATGAGGTTGGTGAACTCCTGCGAGAGGTCGACGTTCGACATCTCCAGGGCGCCGCTGATGAGCGATCCCATCCCGTCGACGCCGGCCTCGCCGATCGCCGGCTGACCCGAGTTGACCGTGGGGCGGTACTGCGACGATCCGGTCTTCTCGAGGCCCTCGGGGTTGATGAACGTCGCGAGGGCGACGCGCGCGAGCACCTGGGTCTGGCCGTTGCTGAAGGTGCCGACGAGGCTGCCGTCCTCCGACAGGGCGTACGACTGCAGGGTGCCGGCCGGGCGGCCGTTCTGACCGCTGACCGTGACGGTCGACAGCTCGGCGAAGCCCGTCAGCGCCGTCATGTCGATCGTGATCGGGCCGGCCGTGAGCGTGCCGCCGCCCGTGAGCGCGCCGTCCGCGAACGTCAGGTTGGAGGTGGCGCCGCCGTCGGTGGCGACCGTCCATCCGCCGGCCGTGCGGGTGAAGGTGAGCGAGAGGGTGTCGGGCGTGCCCTCGTCGTCGTAGACCGTGACGTCGCGCACGAGCTCGGAGCCGACCGCGGCGTTCGAGGGCAGGTTGCCCGTGACGCGCGCGGTCGTCGTGGCAGCGGCGGGCGACACCGCGCCGACCGGGAGGGTGATGTTGCCGGTGGCGGCGCCCGGAGTGATCGCGCCGTTCTGCGCGGTCCATCCCTGCACGAACGCGCCGTCCGAGGTGACCATGCGGCCCTGCGCGTCGAACTTGAACGCGCCGTTGCGCGTGTAGGCGGTCTCGGCGCCGGAGCTGACGACGAAGAACCCGTCGCCCGCGATCATCAGGTGCGTCGGCACCCCGGTCGACTGCGAGGCGCCCTGGGCGAAGTTGGTCGAGACGCTGGCGACCTGCACGCCGAGCCCTACCTGGGCGGGGTTGCTGCCGCCGGTCTCGTCCTGCGGGAGGGTCGAGTTGCGCACGAGCTGCGAGAGCGTGTCCTGGAACTCGACGGACGAGCCCTTGAACGCGGTGGTGTTGACGTTGGCGATGTTGTTGCCGGTGACGTCGAGCATCGTCTGGTGCGAGCGGAGACCCGAGATGCCGGAGTAGAGGGCGCGGAGCATGCTGGCTTCTTTCGTGTGAGGCGGAAGGGAAGAGAAGGGGTCAGGCGTTCTTCGTGGCGGCGACGACGCCGGAGATGGCGTCGAGCGGTACGGACACGTCGCCGAAGAGCACCTGCGGCGTGGCGGAGGCGAAGGAGACGGATGTGACGGTGCCCGTGTGCGACTTGCCGTCGGCGTCGAGATAGGTGGCCTGGCGGCCCACGAGGTCGGAGGCGGTCTGCCGCATCGTGAGCGCGAACGTCTCGGTCGACGTCGAGGCCAGGGCCGTGAGCTGCTCCATCGACGCGAGCTGCGTGGTCTGCGAGATCATCTCGTTGGTGTTCATCGGCGAGCTGGGGTCCTGGTTCTTCAGCTGCGCGACGAGCAGCTGGAGGAACACCTCGGAGTCGAGCGTCTGCTTGCGCTCGGGGACGACGACCTCGGTCATCGTGGACGCGCCGATGGTGGCGACGGGTTCGACGGCGGGCATGGGGATCCTTCCGATCAGGCGAGAACGTCGAAGGACGCGGAGGTGAGGGGGAGGGGACCGGGCGCGGCCGGTCCGTGATGCGGCTCGTTCGCGTCGACCCCGAAGGCGCCGCGGTCGCCCGCACCCTTTCGCGCCTGCTCGCGGGCGGGATCGCGCGGTCCGGGCTGTCCGGCGTCCCCCGAGGCGGCGCCGGTCTGCTGGCCGTTCGGCTGCCCGGGCTGGCCGCTCTGCGGCGCGGGGGCGTCGGGCGAGGTGTCGCCGGCGGCGAGGGCCAGGGTGGCGTGCGGCGCGGCGGCGGCCAGATCGCGGCGCAGGTCGGCCAGGATGTGCCGCAGCGCATCGCGCCCGGCGTCGGACGGCGCGGCCATCTCGATGCGCAGGATGTCGCCGGAGATGTGCGCGCGCACGGTGACCGGGCCGAGGTCGTCGGGCGAGACCGTCACCGTGATGTGGTGCTCGCCGTCGCCCGCCTGCGAGAGCGAGAGGATCGGAGCGGTGAGCTGCGGCGCGAGCGGGAGACGCGCCGCCGGCGCGACCGGAGCGGAAGCCGTCGCGACGGGCGCGGCCGAACGCGGCTCGGCGGTCGTGACGGGGACGGGCCCGTCGAGCGCCGCCGGCGCGGCTCGCGGTGCGTCGGCCGGAGCCACCGCGGTCTCGGTGCGCGCGACGCGTACGGACGCCGGCGTGTCGTCGCCCTGCGCGCCGGACTGCGGGTCGTCCTGAGCGGCGGCCGGGGCGGCGTTCGGCGCGGCGGCGCTGCGCGGGGCAGCCTCCGCGGGGACGTCCCCCGCCGCGGGCACTCGGTGACCGGCCGGGGCCGGTGCGACGGGATCGGCGTCTGCAGCCGGCCCGGTGACCTCGGCGGCTGCGGCGGCGCTCGCGTCCGCCCCGCGCAGGGGCGTGACGGTTTGCTGCGGAGCGGGGGAGCGGACGGCGGAGGCGTCGACGATTCCCGCGGAGTCTGCGACGGCGGGCGCGGCGGCCGTGGGCGTCGGCGGGGTGCGGGAAGGGGCGCTCGTCGCGGCGGCTCCGGATGCCGCGCCGATGCCGGCTGTCGCCGGAACGGGGGCGTCGGCGCTCGCCGGGACGATCGCGGGGGCGGGGGTGGAGGAGGCCGCCGAGAGGAACAGCACGGCGTCCATCCCGGTCCCGGGCGACGTGCCGTCGGCCGGGTTCACCGCGGCGTCGGTGTCGGAAGACGCAGCGCCCTCGGACCCGGGCGACGCGGCGCCGTCGGCGCCGGCGTCGCCGCGGCCGGGCATCGTGCCCTCGCCCTGGCCTGACGGCGCAGCGGCGAGCAGCGCTGCGAACGCCGCGGCGGTGTCGGGTGATGAGGCGTCGGCCGCGCCCGCGGAGGCGGGAGGGCTGCCCGTGCCGGTGAACAGCCCGATGAGCGTCACGACAGCACCGCCGAGGACAGTCCTGTCGTCTGCGTGGCGAACAGGCTCTGCATGACCGACAGCAGCTGTGCCGCCTCCGCGCCGCCGCCGACGCCGGGTGCGGATGGGGCGCCGAGAGCCCCGAGCGCGCTCACGGGAAGCGTGATCGTGACGGACGGCTCCGCGCTCGCGGCGGCGGGCACGGTGCCGGCAGGGGCGGTGCCCGCGACGGGCGCCGTGACGGGAGTCGCCTCCGCGGGGACGATGCGTCGGATCGTGGAGATCTCGGACGGCGACAGGTAGTTGTCGACGAGCTGGACGTCCTTGCCGGGACGCGGGGCGTGGATGATCTTGCCGTCGCCGGCGTAGATGACGATGTGTCCCTCGCCCTTGGTCACGAGGAGATCGCCCGGCTGGGCCTGGTCGAGCGACGGCACCTCGGTGCCGACGTCGGCCTGGTCCTGCACGACGCGCGGCACGTCGATGCCGAGATCCGCGAAGACGCGCTGCACCAGGCCCGAGCAGTCCATGCCCGAGGCGTCCTCACCGCCGAAGACGTAGGGCACGCCGAGGTACTTCTCGGCCTGCGCGACCACATCGGCTCCCGTCGCGCCGCCCTCGGCGCCCGCGCTGCGCAGCACGCCGTTCAGCACGGACTGGAAGTCCGCCGCGCTCGCCGCCGCGGTCGGAGTGACGGCGGCGGTGGCGCTCGTCGCGGCGGTGGCGGTGACCGCGGTCGTCGGGGCAGGCGTGCGCAGATCCTGGATCGCGGTCTGGATGGCGCCGATCCGGTCGGCGGCGGTGGCGAAGCTCATGCGGCTCCCTCCTTCGGGGACTCGGATGCGATCCACCGGGCGGTGCCGGGGCGCGCGCGGTCTGACACCGCCGTGCCGGCACGCGCGCCGGGACGGTCCGGCATCGCGCGGGTCTGCGCGATCTCGTCGAGTACGGCCTGCTCGGCCTGCAGCAGGCGGGTGCGCTCGCGCGCCACGTGGGCGGCCTCGAGCTTCTCCAGGCCGCGCGCACGGCGCTTGGCCTCGGCGTGCTCCCGCTGAGCCTCCTCGACGGCTCCCCGCTGCGCCTCGGTCAGCGCTGACAGGTCGGCGAGCCGGCTGCGCGCCGCGGCACGGGCGGCCGCGATCGCGGCGAGGGTGCGCACGTCCACCGCGTCATCGCCCGTGCCGGCGAGCGCCGCGCGCGTGTGGCGCTCGCGCGCCTCGCTCTGCCGCGCGGCGACCTGCGCGCGCGAGAGGCGCTCGGCCGCGGCGCGCTCCTGCACGCCGCGCAGGCGCAGCAGTCCTGCCAGGGAGAAGCTGCTCATGAGATGTCTCCGAACGAGGTGACGAGCTGGGCGAGCCGGCGCCACGCCTCGGGGGCGGGGCATGACTCGTGCAGCGACTGGGTGAGGAAGCCGAAGATCTCCCGCTCGTGGGCGACCGCGGCGTCCACCCGCTGATTCGCGCCGGGCTGGTACGCCCCGATGTCGAGCAGGTCGCTCGCCGCGCGGCGTGCCGCCAGTACGCTCCGCAGCGCGGTGGCAAGGCGGCGCTGATCGTCGGTCGTGATCTTGCCGGCCACGCGCGAGACCGATCCGAGCACGTCGATCGCGGGATGGTGCCCGGTGAGGGCGAGGGCCCGGTCGAGCACGAGGTGGCCGTCGAGGATCGAGCGGGCGGCGTCGGCGATCGGCTCGTTGTGGTCGTCGCCGTCCACCAGCACCGTGTACAGCCCCGTCACCGAGCCGGATGCGCCCGTGCCCGCGCGCTCGAGCAGGCGCGCGAGCACCGAGAACGTCGAGGGCGGGTAGCCGCGGGTCGCGGGCGGCTCGCCGGCCGACAGGCCGATCTCACGCTGCGCCATGGCCACGCGCGTGAGCGAGTCCATCATCAGGATCGCGTGCGCGCCCTCGTCGCGGAACGACTCGGCGATGCGGGTGGCGGTGAAGGCGGCACGCAGGCGCGTCATGGCGGGCTGGTCGGACGTCGAGACCACCACGACGGAGCGGGCGAGGCCCTCCGCGCCGAGGTCGTCCTCGAGGAACTCGCGCACCTCGCGGCCGCGCTCGCCGACCAGGGCGATGACGTTGACCTCGGCGTCCGTGCCTCGGGCGATCATCGACATGAGCGACGACTTGCCCACTCCCGAGCCGGCGAACAGGCCCATGCGCTGGCCGCGGCCCACGGTGTTGAGCGCGTCGATCGCGCGGACGCCGAGCGACAGCGGCACGTCGATGCGGGCGCGCGACATGGCCGACGGCGGCTCGTTGTCCAGCCCGACGCGCGGCCCGAGGACCGGCCCCCTGCCGTCGATGGGGCGGCCGAGCCCGTCGAGCACCCGGCCGAGCAGCCCCCGTCCGGTCGGCACGCGCAGCGGTCCTCCCGCCTCGCGCGCCGGCGCTCCGGCCGTGAGCCCGGCGACGGCGCCGAGGGGCATGCAGCGCAGCCCGTCCGGCGCAGTGGCCACGACCTCGGCGGGCAGCCCGTCGCCGAGGGTCAGCACGTCGCCGACGGCCGCCTCGAGGCCGCGCACCTCCACGCCCAGCCCCAGCACCTGCGTCACGGTGCCGACCCGCTCGGGCCGCGCGGCCTCGAGCACCGCCGCCCACGTCATGACGGATCCTCCAGCGCGGCCCTCGCCCGCGCGAACGCGGCCGCGACGCGCGCGTCGACCGATCCGTCCGGAAGCACCGCGATCGCGTCGCCGGGCGCGAGCTGCGGGTCAGCCGCGAGCAACACGCCGTCGGGGGTCGCGCCGAGCGCGCGCAGCGTCTCGAGGTCGCCGGCGCTGAGCCTCAGCTCGCGCACCTCGGCGGGATCGACGTGCGCGAGCACCCTCCGCACGGTGGCGCGGGCCGAAGCCTCGTCCGAGGCCAGCTCCCGCGCGACGATCGCCTCCGCCAGCTCGATCGCGAGGCGCTCCAGGGAGCGCTGTCCGGCCGCGGCGAGCTCCCGCTCGCGGTCGGCGAGCGACAGCGCCGCGGCCTCCACCGCCACCAGGGCCTGGGCGACACGACGCTCGGCCGCGATGCGCGCGTCCTCGCGCGCCCGCTCGCTCTCCTCGCGCAGCAGTGCGGCGGCCTCGGCGGCGGCGCGCATGCCCTCGGCGTGCCCCGCCGCGTAGCCGCGCACGCGAGCCGCCTCGAACTCGCGCTCGAGCTCGCTGCTGCGCCCCGCGATGCGGGGGAACACGGCCCGCGTGAAGCGCGAGGACGCCCGCTGCCGGGCTGCGGTCCCCGCTGGGAAGGCGGGAGGCTCAGTAGACATACTCGTCCTCGTCGGTGCGGTGCACCGTGATCTCGCCCTCGCTCGCCAGCGCGCGGATCGTGCGCACGATCTCGGCGCGCGCCTCCTCGATCTGGGACATGCGGACGGGCCCCATGATCCGGATCTCGTCGTCCAGCACCTCGCGGTTGCGCTCGGAGACGTTCTTGCGGATGACCTCGGCGATCGCCTGGTTCACGCCCTTGAGGGCCATCGCCAGCGTGCGGATGTCGACGCCGCGCAGCACCCGCTGGGCGTCGCGGTCCTCGAGCTTGACGATGTCGGCGAACGTCACCATGCGAGAGCGGATGTCCTCGGCCAGGGCGGTGTCCCGATCCTCCAGGCTCGCGAGCAGGGCCTTCTCGATGGCGGCATCCGAGCGGTTGATGATCTCGACCAGCGGCTGCACGCCGCCCACCGCCTCGGACGACTCGCGCAGCGCGAACACGCCCGTGCGCGTGCGCAGCGTCTCGGCGACCACGGCGATCGCCTCCTGCGTGGCCGTGCCCATCGTGGCGATCGACTGCGCCACGTCCGTGCGGAGCGGGTCGGGAAGGGCCGCGAGCACCTCGGCGGCGTTGTTCGTGCGCAGGTGCGCGAGCACGAGCGCGATCGTCTGGGGCAGCTCGCCGTCGAGCAGGGTGGCGAGCTGGGCGGGGTCGGCGGCGTTGAGGAAGTCGAGCGACGTGCCGGCCATGGTCGAGCTCACGCGCGTGAGCACGCCCGCGGCCCGCTCGGCCCCGAACGACGCCTCGAGCAGGCCGGCGGCGACATCGCGACCGCCGCGTCCCGGCGCGATGCGTCCGGAGGCGATGCGGTGGAAGTCGCGCAGTGCGCGCGCCGTCGTGGCGGTGTCGAGCCGGCGCATCCGGATGATCTCCGCCGCGATCTCCTCGGCCTCGCCCTCCGTCAGATGCTTCATCACCTCGACCGCACGGGACCGGTCGAGGTTCATGATCACGACGGCCGCCGTCTGCGACCCGCTCAGCGTGCTCACGCGTCGACCCTGTCGGCCATGAGGCTGCGCAGCACCTCGGCGGTCTTCTGCGGATCGCGGCGAGCGAGCGATTCCAGCTCGGCGCGCTGACGCTCGAGCACCAGCTGATCCGGCTCGGGCTCGGGGTCCGGCTCGACCTCGAGCGGCACGGTGGGCGTCGAGTCGATCGGGGTCGGAGCGGGCGCGGCCGGCAGCGGCTCGGGCGGCTGCGGCGTGAGCAGCAGCGTCTCGGCCGTGAGCTCGAGCGGTGCGACCTCGTTCTCGCGGCGCCGGCGGCTGCGGACGGTGAAGATGATCACGGCGGCGAGCAGCGGCACCGCGATCGCGGCGGCGATGAGCGAGGTGCGCAGGATGTCGTTCATGCGCTCGGCCTCCTCCGCCTGCCGCGCGGCCTCGAGCGCCTCCTGCGCCGTCTGGGCGTCGGCGTCGCTGAACGCCATCAGCTCGACCGTCACCTCGTCGCCGCGTGCCGCCTCGACGCCCGCCGCGGTCGCGACCAGGTCCTGCAGCGCGTTCACGTCCATGCCGGCCGCGGCATCCGCGTCGACCGCGACGGACACGGTCTGCCGGCGCACCGCGCCGGGCGGCGTCACGACCGTCTCGGTCGACTTGTTGACGACGTTGTTGCGCGTGGTCTCGGTGGACTCGTAGGTGCCGCCCGCATCGCCGTTCGGCACCGCGATGTTGTCGGGGCCCAGCACGCCCGTGCCGCCGGCGCCTCCCGTGTACGACTCGGTCTTCGTCTGCTCGTTGCTCGGCAGCGCTTCGTCCGGGGTCGTGTAGGTCTCGTCGACGCGCTCGCTGGTCTCGTTCGTCATCTCTGCCGCCACCGTGACGGTGGCGTTGCCCGCGCCCACGACCCGGTCGAGCATCTCCTGGATGCTGCCCGCGACACGCGTCTCGTACTCGCCGGCCTGCTGATCCGTGCTGCCGGTGGCCCCCACGCCGACGGCGGAGAGGGTCTCGCCGGCCTGGTCGATCACGGCCACGTTCTCCGGCTTCATGCCGCTGATCGCCGCGGACGTGAGGTGCACGATCGCCTCGACCTGCTGGGGGGCGAGCGTCGAGGTGCCCTGCGTCTCGACGAACACCGAGGCGGTCGGATCCACGGTCTCCGAGACGAACACGCTCTCCTCGGGGATGGCCAGCTGCACGGACGCGGCCCCCACTCCCTCGAGCGACTCGATCGTGCGGGCGAGCTCGCCCTCGATCGCGCGCTTGTAGGTCACGGACTGCTGGAACTCGCTCGTCGTCACGCCCATGTCGTCGAGCAGCGTGTACCCGTCGCTCGTGTCGCTCGGCAGCCCGGCGGAGGCCGCCGCCAGGCGCTGGTCGTACACGTCCTGCTGGGGCACCATCACGGTCGCGCCGCCGTCGGCGAGCTCGTACGTCACACCGGAGGAGCGCAGCTGCTCGACGACGGCGTTCGCGTCCGCCGGCGTGAGGCCGGTGAACAGGGGAGCGAGCTGGGGGCGGCCGAGCCAGGTGCCGAGCGCGATGGCGCCGAGTGCCAGCACCGCCACGCCGATGATCGCGATGGTGCGCTGGGCCAGCGTGAAGCCGCCCGCCGCCTGGCGCAGGCGCTGGAAGACGTTCGTGACCGCCTGGGGCATCAGGCCTGCATCCTCATGATCTCGTTGAACGCGTCGACGCCCTTGTTGCGCACGGCGGCCACGAGCTCGAGCGTGACGGACGCCCGGCTCGAGGCGATCATCGCGGAGTGGATGTCGGTGAGGTCACCGGTCACCGCGGCGACGGACAGCTCGTTGGACGTCGACTGCAGGCGCTGCAGCTCGTCGACCGCGCCCGTGACGGCGGACGCGAACTCGGTGTCGCCGGTCGGTCGTGTCGGAGCCGTGGGCGCCACCGGTGCGATGCCGGAGCCTGCACCGATCGCGTCGAGGGAGGGGATGGGCATCAGCTGCGTCCGATCTGCAGGGCGGCCTCGTAGGTCGTCTTGGCGCGGTCGACGACGGCGGCGTTCGCCTCGTAACCGCGCTGGGCGAGGATGAGCTGGCTCATCTGATCACCCAGGTCGATGTCGGGGTAGCGCACGTAGCCGTCCTCGTCCGCGAGCGGGTGATCCGGCTCGTGCACCATGCGTCCCTCCGCGTCCCCCAGCTCGATGCCCGCCACATACACGCCGGGGGAGTCGGGTGAGTTCTGCACCGTGACGTAGCGCTCCTGGAAGGCGGCGCCCTCGGTGGGCGTGGCGGTGTTGATGTTGGCGATGTTGTCGCTCAGGGCGTCGAGCCACTTGCGATGCACGGTCAGGCCCGTGCCGGCGATGCCGATCGCGTCGAAGGTCATCAGCTGGTCCTCAGGGCCGTGCGCACCGAGGTGAAGGAGCCGCCGATCGCCTGCGAGGCGAACTGGAAACGCAGCACCGTGTCGATGCTCGAGAGGGTCTCGGTGTCGAGATTGACGTTGTTGCCGTCCAGCCGTGTCGGCTCGAGCGACTCGGCGCTCGTCGCCGTCACGCGGCCCGATCCCTCGGCGACCGACGCCGCGAGGGCATCCTCGAACTGCACGCGCTTGGCGCGGTAGTTCGGCGTGTTGACGTTCGCGATGTTGTCGGCGATCGCCCGCTGACGCAGGGAGAGTCCGTCCAGGGCGCTCGTGAGCGCACTGATGCTGACTGAATCGAACATGGAATCCGTGGCTTCCGATGGTGCGATCCGGCCGATCCGTGGCCTGGGGGGAGAGCGATCCGTGCTCACATGGCTCTATCGGCCGGCGCGCTCCATGCGTTAGCCGTGGTGTCCCGCTGAGTGGTTCGCGCGTGTCGCGCGGGCGTCTCATCCACCCGTTCAGGCGCCCCTCACCGCGTGTGATCGCGTGGGCGGCTGTGCGGCGGTCAGCCGTCGAGATCGATGTACGCGGCGGCGGTCGCGGGCGTCGAGGGGACGCGGCGCACGGCGCTCAGCTGGCCGAGGACCTCGTCCCGCTCGCGAGAGAGGCGCGCGGTCGCCGCGCGCTGAGCCGCGAGAACGGTCTCGGCGCGTCCCGCGAGCTCGACCGGCAGGGGAGCGGACGCCGTCCGCCAGGCGTCGGCCGACGGGTCGTGGATGTCGCGCTCGAAGCGGTCGAGCAGCGCGGTCCACTCCGCGATGGCCGCCTCGTCGGATGCGGGAGACGGCGTCGCGATCATCGCCTGAGGCGTTGCCGCCGCGTCGTCACGCATGCGCCTGCGCCGGGAAGGCCGTCGCGACGGCGGGGGCGGATGCGCTTCCGACCTGCTGCGCCGCCTGGTGCCAGGCGTCGCGCAGCGGCGCGACGAGGTCGAGGCACGCGCGCGTGCGCTGCGGGTCGCGGGAGACGTTCGCGTCGATCAGGGTCGAGGTCAGGAACGCATAGACGCCCCGCAGGCCCGCACTGCCCTCCCACGTGTCGGCGAGCGAGGCGTTGAGCTCGGCGACGATGGCCTGCGCGTGCTGCAGCTGTGTGCGCGCCTCGGCCCAGTCGGCCGCCTGCTGGGCGGCCTCGCCGCGCTCGAGGTCGAGGACGAGGCGGTCGTACAGCATCGTCAGCAGCCGCTCGGGAGAGGCGGACATGACGGCGTCCGCCTGATAGCGGGCCTGCGCCGCGCGGAGCTGTGCGACGTTCTGGCCGCTGCGCACGGCACCGGTTGCAGCCGGGGCGGCGGGGAACGGCGAGGGAGGGAAGGCGTATCCGGTCATCAGCTGTCCTCTCGGCCGGGCAGCGCTGCGAGCTGGGATGTGAGATATGCGGACTGTGACTGCATCTGGGAGAGCATGGTCTCGAGACGTGCGTAGGTGCGCTCCAGCGTGGCGCGGCGCTGGTCGAGACGCACGTCCCACCGCTCCATCTGGTCCTCGAGGGAGCCCACCTCGTCCTGCTGACCCGTGATGCGTGCCGTGAGCAGGCCGTCGTAGCGGTCGGAGTACTGCTTCGTCGTGGCCTCGACGCGGGCCGCGACGCCCGTGAAGACGGCCTCGACGGCCGCAGGATCGTCGGCGAGAGCCTCGGCGAACTTCTCCTTGTCGAGGGTCAGCACGCCGTAGCGGTCGACCGAGATGCCGACCGACGAGGGCGAGACGCCGTCGATCGGATGCTGCACCGCCTCCTGGAGTCCGCGACGCAGCGCGCGCACCGTGCTGTCGCCCGTGAAGACGCCGAGGGTCGTCTGCTCGCCGGCGCCGTCCGCGATCGTCGCCTTGCTGCCCTTGTCGATGCCGCTCAGGATGGCGGCGATGCGGTCGACGAAGTCGCCCGCGATCTTCGTGCGCGCTTCCGTGTCCGCGGCGACCGTGACGGTCACGGGCTGCGTGGACGCCTTCGTCACCGTGACGTCGACGCCGGGCAGCAGGCCCGTGAAGGTGTTGGACGAGGAGGTCACGACCTGCTCGGCGCCGGTCCCGGCCCACAGGCGCACCTGGGCGTCGGCGGCCGCCGTCACGGTCGCGGCGCCCGGCTCGCTCGCCAGGTCGATCGCCGTGCCGGCGTCGACGGCGTCCGCATCGCCGCGGTACACCGTGAAGGCCCCCGCCGTGCCGGTCTCGGCGGCGGTGAGCTGCAGGCGATACAGGGTCTTGCCCTCGGCGTCCTTGCCGGCGGCCACGGCACTGGCGGAGACCCCGGCGCCGGCGTTCCCGATCGCACGGGCGATGTCGGCCATGGACCCGGACGCGGCGGTGACTTCGACGCGCTCGCCCTCCGCGTTCACGATGGTCAGGACGGGTGGCGTGTCGGGCCAGGAGGCGTATGCGGCCGTCACGGTCGTCTGCGCGGTCGCGACGCGGTCGACGACGACGTCGGTCACGGACGGCTGTGCGGTCGGTCCGGCGCTCACGCGCACGGCGTCGCTGGAGGCGGTGGCCGTGAAGGCGCTCAGCGAGCCGGCGGCCTTGGCCTTGCCCGCCTCGGTGAACAGGCCCTGCAACGCCGTGTTGAGGCTCTGCAGCTGCGTGATGACGACGCCCTTGTCGTCGATCTTCGCCTTGAGGAGCGTGCGCGGGATCGCCTGGACCTCCATGAGCGCGTCGATGATCTCGGCCGTCTTCAGGCCGGACGCGAGGCCGTCGAAGGTGATCGCCATGGTGGCCTTCCGGGTCGAGCGGGTGATGCGGGACGGGCGCCCGGGCGGGGAGTGCGAAGCTCCCCGCCCGGGCGACGACGACCGATCCGAGGATCAGCCGATGCCGATCGGCGGGCGCCGATCAGCGGTGCGTCGATCAGCGCAGGAGCTGGAGCACGCCCTGCGTCGACTGGTTCGCCTGCGCGAGCATGGCGGTGCCGGCCTGCGACAGGATGTTCGCCGCCGTGTACTTGACCATCTCCGCCGCCATGTCGGTGTCGCGGATGCGGCTCTCGGCCGCAGCCAGGTTCTCCGACGAGATCTGCAGCGAGTTGATCGTCGACTCGAGGCGGTTCTGCGACGCACCGAGCTCCGAGCGTCCCTCGGACACGGCGGTGATGGCCGTGTCGAGCGCCTCGATCGTCGCCTGCGCGGTGTCGCTGTCGGTGACGTCGAATCCGTCGGCCGCCGTCGCCAGAGTGCCGTCGGCCAGCGTGACGACGCCGGTCAGCGCCGCGCCGAGGTCGATCATGTTCACCGAGACCGCCGAGGCGGCGTCTCCGTCCGCGCCGACCTGGAAGGTCAGTGCGGCGGGGGCGTCGGCAGCGGCCTGGAACAGGTTGATCCCGTTGAAGTTGGTCGACTCCGAGATGCGCGACAGCTCGGCGCCCAGCTGGTCCGCCTCCGCCTTGATGGCGGCGCGCGAGTCCGCGTTGTTCGAGTCGTTCGAGCCCTGCACCGCCAGGTCGCGCATGCGCTGCAGGATGGAGTGCACCTCGGTCAGGGCGCCTTCCGCGGTCTGGATGACCGAGATGCCGTCCTGGGCGTTGCGAGCGGCCACGTTCAGGCCGTTGACCTGCGCGCGCAGGCCCTCGGAGATCGCGAGGCCGGCCGCGTCGTCGGCGGCGCGGTTGATGCGGAGACCGCTTGAGAGCTTCTCGAGCGACTTCGACAGGTCGTTCTGCGTCGACGACAGGTTGCGGTAGGCGTTGAGCGCCGACACGTTGGTGTTGATCTGCATACCCATGGTTTTCCTCCGTGACTGGGTGGTGTTGCGGAGCCCGTCCGTGAGCTCCGAACAGACCTATCGGCAGCACCTCGCCGCAGGTAAGAGACGGGCGCAAGAAAGGGGCCGGATCTCGACGAGCGAGATCCGGCCCCTGGGCGTGGCGGGGCGGCTACAGCGCGGCGGCGTTCTTGAGCAGCGCGTTCGCCAGACGGCGCCCGCCGCCCGCGGCGATCCGCGTGAAGTACGCCTCGCGCGCCGACTCGGACACCCGCGAGGTGGGTGCCGGCGTCTGGCCCGGCTCCTCGGCGAAGTAGCGGTCGAGCGCGTCGCGCAGCAGCCGCAGCCCCTCGGCCCGCTGCTGCGACACCGCGGAGTGCGAGACGCCGAGCTCCTCGGCGATGTCCTTCACGGCGCGGTCCTCGAAGTAGACGGCCGTGACGATCAGGCGCATCCGGTCGGGCAGCGCCTCCAGGGCCCGGTGCAGCACCTCTCGCCGCTCCGTCAGGGTCGCGGCCTCGTCGGGCAGCGGGAGGTCGGAGGAGACGAGGTGCACGGCAGGGTCCTCGAGCGTGAGGACCGTCCGGTCGGCGTCGGCGAGCGACTCCGCGACCGAGGCGGCGTCGACTCCCATGGTGGCCGCGATCTCGCCGACCGTCGGCGTGCGGCCGAGACCGGCGGCCAGCGTGTCCCGTACGGCTAGCGTCTCCTTGATGCGCCGCCGGATGCCGCGCGACGCCCAGTCCATCGCCCGCATCTCGTCGGCGAAGGCGCCGAGGATCCGCCGGCGCGCGTACGCACCGAACGGCACGCCGAGCTCAGGATCGAAGGCGTCGGCGGCGGTGACGAGCGCGAGCGCCCCGGCGGCCGCGAGCTCCTCCCGGGGGATGTGGGTTGCTCGCGCGCTGAGCTCTGCCGCCAGGAAGCCGACCAGGGGCAGGTTCTCCACAATGAGACGATTACGCTCAGCACGTGTCATGTTCTGCGGCCGCTCTCTAGGGGGTCGGGCGGGGTCGTGCGTGCCTCCGGGGGAAGGCGTGCGGATCGAGATCCGCGATCAGGGACGGTGCCCTGATTGGAAAGATATTTGATTGCTCGGCGAGCCACAATCAAAACTTCCCATTGTCGTCGGATTCGTCCTGTGGGACATATGGGGAGCACTCCCCGTGAACGCTCGTTACGGTACCGCCATAGCCGCCGATAGTGGCTCGTGACGCGACGAGGGCGTGTCGCTGATGGGGGAGATAGGGCCGAGGATATGGGAGCCAATGAGCTTTCGCTGCACCTGTGGCGGGAGCGCGAACTGCTGGAGATGCTGCTGTTCAAGCTGGAGGAGCAGCAGCTGCTGCTCGCGGCGGGCAAGTCGCGCTGGATCCACTTCGCCACGCGCGAGGTCGAACAGGTGCTCGACCGGATGCGGCAGACCGGGCTGGGCCGCGCGGTCGAGGTCACGGCGGTGGCCGACGAGTGGGGCGCACCCGAGGACGCCACGCTGCGCGAGCTGCTCGAGCACGCACCGACAGATGCGTGGCGCGAGGTCTTCAGCGAGCACCTGCGGGCCATGACCGAGCTGACCGCGGAGATCGAGCAGCTGCGCGACGCGAACGAGCTGCAGCTGCGCGCCGCGGTCCGCGCGACGCAGGAGGCCGTCGCCGGACTCGGTGTGCGCACGGGCGAGTACGACGCCGGCGGCGCCGTCGCGAGCGGCGAGACGGCCCCCCGCCTCCTCGACACCGACCTCTGACCCTGCCCCGCCGAGCCGTCCGACCCGCACCCCGCTGAACCCCACGGAGAGACATGTCGACTTTCACTGGACTGAACACCGCGGCCTCCGCGCTCGCCGCGGCCCGCCGCGGCATCGACGTGACGGGGCAGAACATCGCCAACCAGACCACGGCCGGCTACACCCGGCAGCGTCTCGAGACCTCCGCCGTCGCGGCCGTGGCCCAGGCGGGCCGATTCAGCATGGGCGTCGTGCCGGGCCAGGGCGTCAGCGTCGACGGCATCACGAGGCTCGGCGACGCGGTGCTCGACGCCCGCGTGCGAGACGCGCTCGGCGCATCCGGCTTCTGGACAGTCCGGGCCGAAGCGGCGCGCACGGCGGAGGCCGCGATGGCCGAGCCCACCAAGGCCGGCCTCGCGCACGCGATGTCGCAGTTCTGGGCGGGGTGGCAGGACCTGT
Organism: Microbacterium sp. JZ31; assembly: GCF_016805985.1. Taxonomy (NCBI): domain Bacteria; kingdom Bacillati; phylum Actinomycetota; class Actinomycetes; order Micrococcales; family Microbacteriaceae; genus Microbacterium; species Microbacterium sp. JZ31. The sequence goes on along the minus strand of NZ_CP017661.1, from coordinate 2,070,293 downwards.
CCAACACCCCCGATGAGGAGGCCGCCGCCGCGGTCGTGCTCAACAGCGCCGAGGTGCTCGCGGGCCGGCTGGCGGCCGGCTATCAGGCGGCGAGCGGTCAATGGAGCGATCTGCGGACGGGCGTCGACCGCACGGTGACCGAGATCAACACCGCCGCCGACCAGGTCGCCGCGCTGAACCGCGAGATCCGCGACGCCCTGGCGTCGGGACGCTCCGCCAACGAGCTGATCGACCGGCGCGGGGTGCTCGTCGAGCGGCTCGCGCGGAGCGCGGGCGCGCAGGCGACCGTGGAGACCGACGGCACGATGACCGTGCGCGTGGACGGGAACGCCCTGGTCTCGGGCACCGAGGCGCGCCACCTCGTCGCAAGCGGTCCGACGGACATCGCCGAAGGGCGGCCGGTCACCGTCGCGTGGGCGCACCGTCCCGACGTGCCGCTCACCTCGCCCGGCGGTGAACTGGGCGGCACGCTGTCGGTGCTCGCCCCGGCGGACGAGGGCGGGACGCTCGCGCGGCTCGCCGAGACCTACAACAGCGTCGCGACCGAGCTGGCGGAGCGCGTCAACGCGCAGCACCGTGCCGGCGTCACCGCCGACGGACAGCCGGGCGGCGACTTCTTCTCGCTCGCGCCCGACGGCCCGGCCGCGCTCGGCCTGGGGGTCGTGCCGACCAACGGGCGGGAGCTCGCGCTCGCCGCCCTGGGAGCGGGCGCGTACGACGCATCGAACGCCGATGCGATCTCGCAGATCGGCGAGGGGGCCGGATCGCCCGACACGGTCTGGGCCGATTTCGTCACGTCCTTCGGCGTCGCAGCCTCGGGCGACACGCAGCGCGCGAACGTCGCGGAGGTCGCCGCTGTGACCAGCGTCGCCGCCCAGCAGTCGGTCGCCGGCGTGGACGGCGACGAGGAGACGATCAACCTCCTCACGTACCAGACCGCGTACCAGGCCGCCGCGCGCGTCCTGACCGCCGTGGACGAGGCGCTGGACGTCCTCATCAACCGCACCGGGGTCGTGGGCCGCTGATGCCCCACCCGGAACCGTCCGCCTCTCGAAAGAAGGGATCCGCATGATCTCCCGCGTCACCGCGCAGACAATGACGCAGGCGTCGCTGCGTCATCTCCAGACCAACCTCACCGAGCTCGCGCGCCTGCAGGAGCAGGCGACGTCGCAGCGCGCGTTCCTCGCACCGTCGGACAACCCGTCGGCGGCGGCGCAGACCCTCGGCCTGCATGCCGAGCAGACGCGCAACGCGCAGTACGCGCGCAACATCGACGACGGCCTCGCCTGGGTCAGCACCGTCGACGCTGCGATCGGCGACAGCACGTCGCTGCTGCAGCGCGTGCGTGCGCTCACGCTGCAGGGCGCGAACGACGGAGCCCTCGACGCCACGGCGAAGGAGGCGATCGCGGTCGAGCTGGAGGGCATCCGCGAGGAGCTGCTCAGCAAGGCCAACACGAGTCTGCTGGGGCGATCGGTGTTCGCCGCCACCTCCGACGCCGGCTACGCGTTCCGTCCCGACGGGGCGGGCGGCTACGAGTTCAGCGGCACGCCCGGCTCATCGGTCGAGCGGCGGCTGTCCGACGGCGTGACGGTGCGCGTCGACGCGGATGGCGCCGCGGTGTTCGGAGAGGGTGACGAGTCGGTCTTCGCCCTGATCGACGACATCGTCGCCGACCTGCGCGCGGGCACGAACGTGGGCTCGCACGTGGAGGGGATCGACGAGCGCCTCAGCGCTATGCTCAGTGCCCAGGGCGCGGTCGGCGCCCGTCAGGCGCAGATCGAGCGCGCGAAGGAGGTCGCCGTGGACACGTCCGTCTCGCTCGAGACCCGTCGTGCGGCGGTCGAGGACGTCGACTCCGTCGAGGTGCTCGTGCAGCTGCAGGCTCAGGAGCTCGTGTACCGCTCCGCCCTGCAGGTGACGAGCCGCGTGCTGCAGCCGACCCTCATGGACTTCCTGTCGTGAGCGCGGCCCTCGCCTTCGTCGCCCCGCCGCCCGGTCTCGCCCCGCACACCGACTTCGAGTTGTCGCCCGTCGACGGCGCCGAGGGGCTGTTCGCCCTCGCCGCACGCGAGGACGCCGGCCTGCGGCTGTTCCTCGTCGACCCGCGCACGGTGCTCGCGGACTATGCGCCCGAGCTCACGGACGAGCAGGCCGCGCAGCTTGCGCTCGCCGAGCCGGATGACGCCCTGCTGCTGGTCGTCGCCAATCCCGGCACAGACGGCGTCCACGTCAACCTGCTCGCACCCGTCGTCATCAACACCGCCACGGGCGCGGCCGCGCAGGTGATCCTCGATGGCCAGGACTACCCGGTCCGCGCGCCGCTCGGCTGAGGCACCCGGCCTGTCGACCCGCCGGCGAGGCAGGACGGGTGCACCTCGCTATGGTGGCAACGTCCGGGTCGTCCAGGAGCCCACGTGTCGATCGTGATCTCCGCGGCGCCGCGAGAGGTCGGCGCACGTGATGTCGACGCATCACGAGACGCGCACGACCGCAACGAGCAGGAGATCTGATGGAGTTCGAGGAGACGACCGCGGACAGCTACACGGTGCTGTCACCCCAGGGGAAGCTCAACCTCGTCGCCGCCCCGCCGCTCAAGGCGCGCATCGACGAGCTGGTGCGCCAGGGGCGTTCACGGATCGTCGTGGACCTCGCCGAGGTCGGCTTCGTCGACTCGTCGGGTCTCGGCGCGCTGATCGGCGGGCTCAAGGCCGCGCGCCAGGCCGGGGGCGACGTGCGGATCGCCGGCCCGGGCGAACAGGTGAAGGCGGTCCTGAAGCTGACGAACCTCGACCGCATCCTGTCCCCGTTCGGCACGGTCGAGGAGGCCTCGCGTGGGTGGTGAGGGCAAGACCTATTCGCTCGCCGGCTTCGCGGTGCCGGGCGAGCTCGACCACGTGCACCAGCTGCTGGAGCGCGTGGGGGCCGACCACGATGGTCTCGATCCCATGGACCTCATGCTCTTCGAGACGGCCGTGATCGAGATCGCCAACAACGTGGTCGAGCACGGCAGGCCGGCCGGCGAGGTGCGCTGGCAGTTCGAGGTGCGCGTGACGGACGACGCGATCGTCGCCGAGCTCGTCGACTCGGGGCACGAGTTCGAGCCGCACCTGCAGGGCGAGATGCCCAGCGAGGACGCCGAGGGCGGGCGCGGCCTTCTGCTCGCCCAGGCGGCGCTCGACGAGCTCGAGTGGTCGCGCACGCCCGCGGGGAACCGCTGGCGCATGGTGCGCAACCTGGGGCACCTCACGGAGGCTTGAGCGCGGCGCGGAGGATGCTCAAATCCCGCTCGTCCGTCAAGGCCGCTGCGGGCGGACGTCCGTTCGCGTAGACCGGTCGGCGACACGACACGAGGAGGACTCATGACGGTGAAGCTGAACGACAAGGCGCTGCGCCACGCGAAGAAGCTCGTGAAGGACGGCCGGGTCGTGCGCGACGAGCGCGACGACTGGAGCGAGCACGCCCTCGCGGCCAAGAAGGAGACCGCCTGGCGGGAGGAGCACGGCTGGGACGAGTACGCCGACTGGCACCTCGGCATCGACACCGACGCCAACGAGGAGACGAAGGCGCGGTACGAGTTCCCGTTCGGCGACTACGACAAGGTGCACCGCTGCGCGGTGATCTCCATGGAGTCCCGCGCGGCCCAGTACGACCACGACGAGATCGCCAAGGCGGCGAAGGAGCTGCTGGAGCTGATCGACGCCGAGTGAGGCCGCAACTGACCGCCGCCTGAGTCTCCCTGGTGGATCCGCTCCGTATACCCGCCGCCGCATGAGGCCCCGTGTAGCGTTGCGCACAGCGATCGGCGACCCGCCTTTGGCTTCCCCAGGCCATCGGCCGCTCGACCGACTGAGGTACCCGACATCTCCTCCACGCGCACGGACATCCGTCCCGCACAGCTCGGCCCCATCCGCCAGACCTATTCCGGCACGGCGGAGTTCCCGCCCCTCGCGAAGGCGTACACGCAGGTGTCGCAGGTCGTGAAGGAGACCGGCCTGCTGCGCCGCACGGGCTGGTTCTACGCCCTCGTCGGCACCGTCCTGGCCCTCGCGCTGGGCGGCATCGTGACCGGCTTCATCCTGCTCGGCGACAGCTGGTCCCAGCTGCTCATGGCGGGCGCACTCGGCATCGTGATGACCCAGGTCGCCTTCCTCGCCCACGAGGCGGCGCACCGGCAGATCCTCTCCAGCGGTCCGGCGAACGCGCGCCTCGCGCGGATCCTCGCCTCGGGCGTCGTCGGCATCAGCTACGCCTGGTGGGACAGCAAGCACACGCGTCATCACGGCAATCCGAACCGCGTGGGCAAGGACCCGGACATCGAGGTCGACACGATCTCCTTCCTCGACGCCGACGCCGCGCAGGCGCGCGGGCTGCGCCGACTGATCACGCGCAAGCAGGGCTGGCTGTTCTTCCCGCTGCTCACGCTCGAGGGCCTCAACCTGCACTGGCAGGGCATCCGGCACCTGCTGCAGCGCGGACCGGTCAAGGGCCGGTGGCTGGAGCTCGGACTCGTCACGCTGCGCCTCGCCGTCGTGATCGTGCCCGTGTTCCTGCTGCTGCCGCTCGGCATGGCGTTCGCGTTCATGGGCGTGCAGCTCGCGGTGTTCGGCGTGTACATGGGCGCGTCGTTCGCGCCGAACCACAAGGGCATGCCCGTGATCGCGCCCGACGCCAAGCTCGACTTCTTCTCCAAGCAGGTGCGCACGTCCCGCAACATCTCGGGCGGCTGGTGGGCGACGTGGCTGATGGGAGGCCTGAACTACCAGGTCGAGCACCACCTGTTCCCGAACATGCCGCGCCCGCACCTCGCCCAGGCCCGCGAGATCGTGCGCGACTTCTGCCGCAGCCACGGCGTGCCGTACACCGAGACCACGCTGTGGCGCTCCTACGGCATCGTGATCGAATACCTCAACCGCGTCGGCCTCGCGGCGCGCGATCCGTTCGACTGCCCGGCCGCCACGCAGCTGCGCCGCGCCTGACGCTCCGCGGCGGAGCCGTCGGACCCGCGAGGAGGGGATCGCGCTCCGACGCGCGGTCAGGCCGGCCCGACGTGCTCGAACGGGTACACGTCGCGGATCCGCCGGCTGAAGAACTCGCCCGCGCTGCGCGCCCCGACGAGCGCGCGATGCACCGACGGCGGCACGGCGAAGTAGCGGTAGAGCTCGCCGGTCGTGAACACGATCTCCAGGACGGCGATCTTCGCGTCGTAGCCGACCTCCGCGATCACGCTCGACTCGAGAGTCACCCGCTTCACGCCGGCTCCCTTCGTCGACCGGATGGTGTCTCTGCCACGCTAGGCGGAGTCCCGGGCGCGGGCGCAAGCCCCTTTCGAGCGGGTCGCCCGGTGCCGGGGGCACGGGCGGCGGATGCGCGAGGATGTCCGCATGACGACGCGTCTGCTGCTCATCTCCGACACGCACGTGCCGCTGCGGGCGCGGCGCCTGTCCGACGCCGTCTGGCGCGCGGTGGACGCCGCCGACGTCGTGGTGCATGCGGGCGACTGGGTGGACGAGGCCACACTCGACGCGCTCGAGGCGCGGGCGACCCGGCTCATCGGGGTCTACGGCAACAACGACGGAGCCGCGCTGCGTGCGCGGCTGCCGGAGGTCGCGACCGCAGCGATCGAGGACCTGCGCGTCGCGGTGGTGCACGAGACGGGCGCCGCGACGGGGCGGGAGCGCCGCATGGATGCCGCGTTCGCGGGGGAGGGCCGACCGGATGTGCTGGTGTTCGGGCACAGCCACATCCCGTGGGACACCGTGTCGCCGAGCGGCATGCGGCTGCTCAATCCCGGCTCGCCCACGGATCGGCGCCGTCAGCCGGTCTGCACGATGATGACCGCGACGGTCGAGGGCGCCGCGCTGCGCGACGTCGCGCTCGTCGACGTGCCCCGCTGATCCGGCCCCGCGCTCAGTCGATCCGGATCGTCCCGGTCTGCGGGTGCTCGGTGGGCATCCGGTCGCGGTGGTAGGTGATCGTCGAGTAGCCGTGCGGGGTCGGGCGGCCGTCCTCGTCGAGGTTGACGAACACGAGCTTGTCGATCGTCAGGATCGTGCGACGCGTGATCATGTTGCGCACCGCGGCGCGCATGGTGAGCGACGTGCGACCGAAGTGCGTCGCCTTGAGGCCCATCTCGATCAGGTCTCCCTGCTGGGCGGACGCCTCGAAGTTGATCTCGGAGATGAACTTGGTGACGACGCGGTAGTTGCCGAGCTGGATGATCGCGTAGATGGCCGCCTCCTCGTCGATCCAGCGCAGCAGGCTGCCGCCGAACAGCGTGCCGTTCGCGTTGAGGTCCTCCGGCTTGACCCACTTGCGGGTGTGGAAGTTGATGTCGATGTCGCTCTCACGGCTGCTCACGGTGCGGCTCCTCTCGCGTCGGCTGCGGTCATCCGAACCTACGGCCGCCGGCGGGCGACGGGCATCCGATTGACCCGTCGCCGGCGCGTGGGCTAACTCGAGCATGTCGGTGCCCGTCCCTACCATGGCGGCATGGCGGATCCCGAGGAGCTGGTCGTCGCCGATGTCACCGCGTGGCGCGCGTGGCTCGACGCACACGAGAGCGACTCGGACGGCGTCTGGCTCGTGCTGGCGAAGAAGGGCACGACCGTGCCGACATCGCTGACGTACGCCGAGGCGCTCGAGGAGGCGCTGTGCAGCGGCTGGATCGACGGACGCCGGCAGGGTGTCGACGCCGTCGTGTTCCGGCAGCACTTCACGCCCCGGCGGAAGACGTCGCTGTGGTCGGAGCGCAACATCGGCCTCGTGGAGCGGCTGATCGAGGAGGGCCGGATGCGCCCGCGCGGTCAGCAGGAGATCGACCGCGCGAAGGCCGACGGACGCTGGCAGCGCGCGTACGGGCCGGCCGCGTTCGCGGAGCTGCCCGAGGATCTCGCGGCGGCGCTCGCCGCGTCTCGCGCGGCGTCCGAGCTGTTCGCGCAGCTCAACGCGCAGAACCGGTACGCCGTGCTGCACCGGGTGCACACCGCCCCCAGCCCCACCAGCCGGGCGAACCGCATCGCCAAGCTGATGGGGATGCTCGCCCAGGGGGAGACGCCCTACCCGCAGTGACGCTCGGGGCGTCGTCTTCGGGTGCCCCGATACTCTGGGGGTCCGCCGCGCACGCACTTCCCGCGTCGCGGCGCCACCCGACGGCCGTCCCCCGGCCGACTCCGACGAGGAGCGCCATGCCCGGTTCCCGCCCGCCCTCCATGGCGGACGTCGCCGCGCGCGCCGGCGTGTCGCACCAGACGGTCTCCCGCGTGCTCAACGGGCACGCGTACGTGCGCCCGGACACGCGTGAGCGGGTGCTCGCCGCGATCGAGGATCTGGGCTATCGACCGAACCGCGCGGCGCGCGCGCTCGTGACCTCGCGCACACGCACGATCGGGATCCTCGTCACGAACGCGACGTTCTTCGGTCCCGCCAGCACGGTGTTCGCCATCGAGGCCGCGGCGCGCGCCGAGGGGTACTTCGTCTCCATCGGCTCGCTGCTCGCGCTGGATCCGTCGACCGTGCGAGCGGCGCTGGATCAGCTCATCGATCAGGGCGTCGACGGCATCGTGACCGTGGTGCCGCAGGCGCAGGCCATGCGCCTCGTCGACGACGTCGCCCCGCCCGTGCCGATCGTCGCCGTCGCGGCGCGCGCGGACATCCCGGGCGACTCGCCCATCCGCTACGTGCACGTCGATCAGGCCCTGGGCGGCGCCCTCGCGACACAGCACCTGATCGACCTCGGTCATCGCCGCATCGTCCACGTCGCGGGCCCGGAGGGCTGGTACGACGCGGATCAGCGCGCCCACGCCTATGTCGTTGCCATGCGCGCGCAGGGCGCCGAGCCGCGCATCGTGCCGGCTCACGGCTGGTCGGCGCGGGAGGGCCACGAGGTGGGGAACCGTGTCGCGGCGGACATCGTCCGCGGCGACGGCCCGACCGCTGTCATCGCGGCGAACGACACGCTCGCGATGGGCCTGCTGCGTGCGTTCTGGGAGGCGGGCGTGCGCGTGCCCGATGACGTCTCGCTCGTGGGCTTCGACGACATCGACGGCAGCGAGTTCCTGGTGCCGGCGCTCACGACCGTGCGCCAGCCCTTCGCCGCCGTGGGTGAGGCGGCAACGCATGCGCTGCTGGCAGCGGGGGAGGATGCCTCGCCGATCGCGGCGGTCATTCCGCCCGAGCTCGTCGTCCGCGACAGCACGGCCCCTCGTGCATGACCGACCCGCACCGCGAGCCGAGGCATATGTGAGCGCTAACATATACTCGTAAGCGGGCCGGATCGGCCCGTGACCTGATCGAGGAGAGCCCGGGCGAGGACGCCCGGCGGAACGGGAGCAGTGCGATGGCGCATGCGGACGCGACCGAGTCGGCGGCGATCGAGCAGGGGCGCACGGCGCTCGGCATCGAGCTCGGTTCGACGCGCATCAAGGCGTGCCTGATCGGCGTCGACGGACCGCTCGCCGGGAAGGTGCTCGCCACCGGTTCGCACGCGTGGGAGAACGAACTCGCGGACGGTCTGTGGACCTACTCGCTCGACGCCGTGCGCGCCGGGCTGCAGGCCGCCTACGCCGAGCTCGCCGCCGGGGTCGAGGCCCGCCACGGCGCGCGCCCGCCGACCTTCGGCGCGGTCGGCGTCTCGGCCATGATGCACGGCTACCTCGCGCTGGACGAGTCGGGCGGGCTGCTCGTTCCCTTCCGCACGTGGCGCAACGTCAACACGGAGGAAGCAGCGGCCGAGCTGTCCGAGGCGCTGGGCGTCAACATCCCGCTGCGCTGGTCGGTCGCGCACCTGCAGCAGGCGGTCCGCGATCGCGAGCCGCACGTGCAGCGCCTGGCTCACATCACCACGCTCGCCGGCTACGTGCACGAGCAGCTGACGGGCGAGCGGGTGCTCGGCGTCGGCGACGCCTCCGGCATGTTCCCGATCGATCCGGCGACCGGCGGTTACGACGAGACCCTGCTCCGGACAGCGGACGAGCGGATGGCCGCCGCCGGCGGCTCCCATCTGCACCTCGCGGAGCTCCTGCCCGTCGTGCTGCCCGCCGGCGCGGACGCCGGCTCGCTGACGGCCGAGGGCGCGGCACTGCTCGACCCCAGCGGCGCGCTGCGCGCAGGGGCGCCGTTCTGCCCGCCGGAGGGCGACGCGGGCACGGGCATGGTCGCCACCAACGCGGTCACGCCGCGCACGGGCAACGTCAGCGCCGGCACCAGCATCTTCGCGATGGTCGTGCTCGAGCGCGCGCTGAGCCGCGCGCACGCCGACATCGACGTGGTCACCACTCCCGCCGGCGACCCGGTCGCGATGGTGCACTGCAACAACGGCGCGAGCGAGCTCGGCGCGTGGGCCGACCTGTTCGGCGAGTTCGCGGGTGCGCTCGGCGCGACCGCGTCGAGCGACGAGGTGTTTGCGGCGCTGCTCGCCGGCGCGCTCGAGCAGGGCGCCGACGACGGCCTCCTCGCCTACAACCACCTGTCCGGCGAGCCGATCGCCGAGCTCCGGGAGGGACGGCCGCTGTTCGTCCGCACGCCAGGGTCGCGCCTGACGCTCGGCGGCTTCATGCGCGCGCAGCTGCGGGCCGTGTTCGCCACGCTCGCGCTCGGGATGCGCACGCTCGCGGAGGAGGACGTCGCGATCGACGCGATGTTCGCGCACGGCGGCCTGTTCCGGACGGCGGGCGTCGCGCAGCGTCTGCTCGCGGCCGCGCTCGGCGCACCCGTCGTGGTGGGTGACACGGCGGGCGAGGGCGGCGCATGGGGCATGGCGCTGCTCGCGGCCTATCGTCACGCGGTCGCCGCGGGAGACGCGCGCGGCCTCGCGGCCTGGCTCGCGGCCGAGGTCTTCGCCGGCGCCGAGACCACGACCGCCGAGCCCACCGCGGCCGAGGTCGACGACCACGTCCGGTACCTCGAGCGCTGGAGCGCGGGCCTCGTCGCCGAGCGCGCCGCGATCGACGCCATCCGCTGATCCGAGCGATGCGTTCGAAGTCCTGATCCTGCGAAGAAGATCCGAAGCGTCGCGCTGAGCGACCGAAGGGAGTCGAAGTGACCGAGCCCGCCGTCCCCGCCGCGATGCGGGAAGCCGTCGAAGCCGCCCGCGAGCGGGTCGCCGCGCTGCATGCGGAGCTGCCGCGCTGGGAGCTCGTCGTCTGGACCGCCGGCAACGTGTCCGAGCGCGTCCCGGGCGCGGACGGGCACCCCGACCTGTTCGTGATCAAGCCGTCGGGCGTCTCGTACGACGAGCTGGATGCCGCCGCGATCGTCGTGTGCGATCTGGACGGCAACCTCGTCGAGGGCACCCGCAATCCGTCGTCCGATACGGCAGCGCACGCGTACGTGTACCGCCACATGGCGCACGTCGGGGGAGTGGTGCACACCCACTCGACGTACGCGACCGCCTGGGCGGCGCGCGGCGAGGAGATCCCGTGCGTGCTGACGATGATGGCCGACGAGTTCGGCGGGCCGATCCCCGTGGGGCCGTTCGCGATCATCGGCGACGACTCGATCGGACGCGGCATCGTCGAGACGCTGCGCGATCACCGCAGCGCCGCGGTGCTGATGCGGAACCACGGCCCGTTCACGATCGGCCGCGACGCGAAGTCGGCCGTCAAGGCGGCCGTGCTGCTCGAGGAGGTCGCCCGCACCGTGCACATCTCGCGCCAACTCGGCGAGCCGCTGCCCATCCCGCAGCAGGCGATCGACTCCCTCTACGACCGCTACCAGAACGTCTACGGCCAGCGCTGATGCGGGCCGCCTGAAAGGAACACAGCGATGACGAAGCCCTACGCAGATCGCGAGATCTGGTTCTTCACCGGCAGCCAGGACCTCTACGGCGAGGAGACCCTCCGCCAGGTCGCCGAGCAGTCGCAGGAGGTCGCCCGCGCGCTGGACGCGTCGTCCGACGTGCCCGCGCGCATCGTGTGGAAGCCGGTCCTGAAGGATGCCGCGTCGATCCGCCGCGCGATGCTCGACGCCAACGCGGACGACAGCGTGCTCGGCGTGATCACGTGGATGCACACCTTCAGCCCGGCCAAGATGTGGATCGGCGGGCTCGACGCCCTCCGCAAGCCGCTGCTGCACCTGCACACGCAGGCGAACGTCGAGCTGCCGTGGGACAGCATCGACTTCGACTTCATGAACCTGAATCAGGCCGCTCACGGCGACCGCGAGTACGCCTACATCGCCGCTCGGCTGGGCGTCGCCCGCACGACGGTCGTCGGCCACGTGTCGAACCCCGCCGTGCAGCGTCGCGTCGGCACCTGGATCCGCGGCGCCGCCGGCTGGGCCGCGACCCACGAGCTGAAGCTCGTGCGCTTCGGCGACAACATGCGCAACGTCGCCGTCACGGAGGGCGACAAGACCGAGGCCGAGCTGCGCTTCGGCGTCTCGGTCAACACGTGGGGCGTGAATGAGCTCGTCGCGGCGATCGAGCAGGTCGACGAGGCCGACATCGACGCGCTCGTCGCCGAGTACGAGGAGCTGTACGACGTCGTCCCCGAGCTGCGCAAGGGCGGCGAGCGGCACGAGTCCCTGCGGTACGCCGCGAGCCAGGAGCTCGCGCTCGAGGCGTTCCTCACCGAGGTCGGCGCCAAGGCGTTCACGACCAACTTCGAGGACCTCGGGGCTCTTCGCCAGCTGCCCGGCATCGCCGTGCAGCGCCTGATGGGCAAGGGCTACGGCTTCGGCGCCGAGGGCGACTGGAAGACGGCCGTGCTCGTGCGCGCCGCGAAGGTCATGGGCGAGGGCCTGCCCGGCGGCGCGTCGCTCATGGAGGACTACACGTACGACCTCACGCCCGGCTCCGAGCTGATCCTCGGCGCCCACATGCTCGAGGTCTGCCCGTCGCTCACGACGTCGAAGCCGCGCGTGGAGATCCACCCGCTCGGGATCGGCGGCAAGGAGGACCCGGTGCGCATGGTGTTCGACGCCGACGCGACCGAGGGCGCCGTCGTGGTGTCGCTCGCCGACATGCACGACCGCTTCCGCCTCACCGCGAACGTCGTCGACGTCGTGGCCCCGCCCGCGCCGCTGCCGCACCTGCCGGTCGCGCGCGCGGTGTGGCAGCCCCGTCCGTCGTTCGAGGTGTCGGCCGAGGCCTGGCTGACCGCCGGAGGCGCCCACCACACCGTGCTGTCGACGGCCGCAGGGGTCGAGGCGTTCGAGGTGTTCGCCGACATCGCGCGCTGCGAGCTGCTCGTGATCGACGAGGCCACCACGCGCCGCGGCTTCGCCGACCAGGTTCGCTGGAACGCCGCCTACCACCGCCTGGCTCAGGGCCTCTGAGCCACCAGCTCTCGAAGGGCGGGCGCCGGTTCACCGGGCCCGCCCTGCGGTCGTGTGGGGCTGGTGCTGCGCGCGGGCGGGCGGCGTCCGGATACAGGCTCGATGTGGCGGGAGTGGCTCGGACGGGCGGGTGAGCCTGTGTGCGCGCGCCAGCCTGTAGCCGCGCGATCCGTCACCGTGCTCCGCGGTGCGCAGCCCGTGGGAACGGTCGTCCCGATACAGGCGCCACGGGGCGGGAGCGATCCAGTCGGACGGATGAGCCTGTGTACGGGCGCACCAGCCTGTGCGCAGCGATAACCCGACGGCGTCCGTGAGTTTCCCCGGCAGGGCAAGATGGAACAGGAACCTGCACCGGAGGAGGTAGCCGCATGAATGATGCGGATGTCGTCATCGTCGCCGCCGCACGCACGCCCCAGGGGCGGCTGCGCGGTCAGCTCGCGTCGTTCTCGGCACCCCAGCTCGGGGCGCTCGCGATCCGCGGAGCGCTCGAGCGCGGCGGCGTGGCTCCCGAGCACGTGGACGCCGTGATCATGGGCCAGGTGCTTCCCGCGGGGTCGGGGCAGAACCCCGCACGTCAGGCCGCGATCGGCGCCGGGATCGGCTGGGACGTGCCGGCGCAGGGCGTGAACAAGGTCTGTCTGTCGGGTCTCACGGCCGTGATCGAGGCGAGCCGGATGATCCGTCTCGGCGACGCGACGACCGTCGTGGCGGGAGGCATGGAGTCGATGACCCAGGCGCCGCACCTGCTGCCGGCTTCGCGGGCGGGATACGGGTACGGCTCGATCGAGGTGCTCGACCACATGGCCCATGACGGCCTCGTCGACGCGTACGACCGCGTCAGCATGGGCGAGTCCACTGAACGCCACAACGGCCGGTTCGGGCTCGACCGCCGGACGCAGGACGAGGTCGCCGCGCTGTCGCACCAGCGCGCGGCGGCCGCGCAGGCGTCCGGGGTGTTCGACGACGAGATCGTGCCCGTCGAGGTGCCGCAGCGCAAGGGCGACCCCCTGACGGTGGCGCAGGATGAGGGAGTGCGGCCGGACACGACGGTCGAGACGCTCGCGGGGCTGCGGCCCGCATTCACGAAGGACGGCACGATCACCGCCGGGAACGCGTCGCAGATCTCCGACGGCGCGTCCGCCACGGTCCTGACCACGCGCGCGCACGCGTCGGAGCGCGGCTGGACCGTGCTCGCCACCGTCGGCGCGTCGGGTCAGACCGCGGGCCCGGACAACTCCCTGCAGGCGCAGCCCGCGCAGGCGATCCGCCGCGCGTGCGAGAAGGCGGGGATCGCCCCGGGCGACCTGGATCTGGTCGAGATCAACGAGGCGTTCGGCGCGGTGGTCGCGCAGTCGCAGGCCGAGCTGGGCCTGTCGAGCGACGTCGTGAACCTCCACGGCGGCGGCATCGCCCTCGGCCACCCGATCGGTGCCTCCGGCGCGCGGCTCGTCGTGCACATGGCGCACGAGCTCGCGCGTCGCGGCTCCGGCACGGGCGTGGTCGCGCTGTGCGGCGGCGGGGGACAGGGCGACGCGCTCATCCTGACTCGCTGAGCCGGCCCTCGCTTCGCGGAGGGCCGCCGCGGAGCGCGGGACCTGTGGATCGATGGGATCAGCGCCGCGCGAGGGGATCAGCGCCGCGCGATCGTCGAGCCGCGGATGACGAGTCGCACGGGCAGATGGTGCGTCCCGGCGCCGATGTCCACGCCGTCGATCGCGTCGAACACGCGCAGCGCGGCCTGCCGGCCGAGGTCCTGCAGGCCGGCGTCGATGCTCGTGATCTCCGGGGTGGAACCCGTCGCCAGCGTCTCCCAGTTGTCGTAGCCGATGATCGCGACGTCGTCCGGCACGCGCCGCCCGGTGTCCTGGACGGCGTCGAGGACACCCCTGGCGATCTGGTCGCTGCCCGCGAACACGGCGTCGATGTCGGGGTGGCGCTCCAGCAGAGCCCGCGTCGCGTCGCGCCCCCAGTGCTCGGACCACTCGGAGAACATCGGCTCGCCCACGAACTCGAGCCCTGCGGCCGAAAGCGCGTCGCGCGCACCGGTCACGCGATCCTGCGCCGCGGCATATGCCGGGTCTCCCGTGACATGCGCGATCCGGGTGCGGCCGAGCGAGAGCAGGTGCTCGATCGCGAGGCGTCCGCCCGCCCCGTTGTCCGGGGTGAGCGACAGGTCCCGCGGATCGTCGGAGGGGGCGTACGCGTAGACGACCGGCACCGGCAGCTCCTGGCCGAGCGAGGGGCGCGGATCGGTCTGGCGGCCCACGACGATGATGCCGTCGACGCGGCGGCTCAGCAGTGCCTGGAGGTGGTGCTGCTCGCGGATCGCGTCGCCGCGCGCGTCGCACAGGAAGACGTTGATGCGCCCGGCGCCGAAGGCGTCCTCCGCTCCCATCAGGATCGGGATCATGAAGCGGCCCTCGAGATCACTCGTGAGCAGGCCCACGGTGCCGCTGCGTCCGGCGATCAGCCCGCGTGCGACGACGTTCGGCGTGAAGGCGAGCTGGGTCGCGGCCGCCCGCACGCGCTCACGCGTGGCGTACGCCACGTCGCCGCGGTCGTTGAGTGCCTTGGACGCCGTCGCGAGAGAGACGCCGGCCCGCTGCGCGACGTCGCGCAACGTGGCCGCGCGGGCGTTCTGATCCGACATCCGGCCCTCCTCCTCGAACCTCAAACGATATCGATCTTCGCCGTTGACGGGCTCGTGTGACCAGGCTACCGTGACCGAAAGGGCTTTCGGAGATTTCGAAACTCCTGTTCCCACCACGCAGCGGTGCCCCGACCGCGCGCGGCTCAACGACGAGCTGAGGAGAAGCACATGAGATCCAACACCGTGCGCCGGATGGCGCTCACCGCCGTGGCGCTCGCCGCCGTCACCGCCCTCTCGGCCTGCGCGGGCGGGGAGGGCAGGCGGCCTCCGCGCCGGAGGACATCCCGGCCGAGGGAATCGACGACGGCTCCAAGCTCACGCTCTGGACGCGCGCCCCGCTCGAACTGCAGGCGAATCTGCTCGTGGACGCCTACAACGCGACGCACGAGAACCAGGTCGAGCTGACGGTCGTCCCGAACGACGACTACGTGGCGAAGGTGGGCGCGGCCGCCGGGTCGGGAGGTCTGCCGGATCTGTTCGCCGCCGACATCGTGTACGTCCCGAACTGGGTGCAGTCCGGCCTGTTCGCCGACATCTCGAGCCAGATCGACGGGCTCGACTACAAGGACGAGATCAACCAGGGCCACTTGGGCGCCGGCACGTACGACGGCAAGGAGCACGTCCTGCCCTTCGTGCTCGACCTGTCCATGATGATGTGGAACAAGGACCTCTTCGAGCAGGCCGGCCTCGACCCCGACCAGGCGCCCGAGACCTACGACGACTTCGTCGAGGCCGCGAAGGCCGTGCAGGATCTCGAGCTCGACGGCGTGTACGGCACCGCGAGCGGGTTCAACTGCGGCGGCTGCCTGGTCTTCACCTGGTTCCCGAGCATCTGGGCCTCCGGCGAGCAGGTCATGAGCGAGGACGGCACCGAGTCGCTCCTCGACGGCGCGGCCGCCACCGAAATCTACGACGCCTGGAAGGAGCTCTACGACTACGGCGCCGTGCTGCCGAGCACCGTCGACGAAGCCGGAGCGACGTGGGTCGCGGCCTTCCAGGAAGGCAAGGTCGGCGTGATGCCGTTCCCCGCCACGCTCGCGGCGGGTCTCGAATTCGACGCGGGGCTCTCGGGTCTGCCCGGCATCGACGGCGGCGTCTCGACGTTCGTCGGCGGCGACGGCATCGGCATCTCGAAGGACTCCGACCTCGCGCCGCAGGCGTGGAACTTCCTGTCCTGGATGATGTCCGAGGAGGCGCAGGTCGAGGTGCTGGCCAAGAACGGCAACGCGGTGTCCCGGGGCGACCTCGGAGACAACGAGTACGCGTCGGCGGACCCGTTCATGCCGACCGTGAACGAGGTCGCGGCCCAGGGTGACACGCCGGTCGCGATGAACTTCCAGCAGGCGTTCAACGCCGTCGGAAGCCCGTGGGTGACCATGATCCGCAACCGGATCCTCCAGGGCACCGACTCGCTCCAGGCCGACAACGCCGAGATCACCGCGATCCTCGGCGGATGACGCCCTCATCCGGTGGGGCGCTCGCGTCCGAGCGCCCCACCGCTCCCGGAGACACCATGTCCAGAACCTCACGCGCGCGTCTGCACGGGTGGCTGTACGCGTCACCCACCGCGGTCTTCGTGCTCGCCCTCTTCGTCGTCCCGCTCGTGCTCGTGCTGCAGATGTCCGCGAGCGACTGGCCTCTGCTGGGTGGCAACCGGGCCTCAACTTCCCGCAGAACTTCATCGACGCCGTCGGGCACCGTCAGTTCGGGCCCGCGATCGGCTTCACGCTGCTGTACACGCTCGTCACCACGGTCATCCTGCTCACGGCGGCGCTCGGCCTCGCGATGCTCGTGCAGGAGTCGACGCGCTGGAAAGGGCTGCTGCGCACGGCGATCCTCGTGCCCAGCGCTCTCGGGCTCGCGTCCGCGTCGCTGCTGTTCTACGTCCTGTACTCGCCGTTCGCGGGACCGTTCGCCGATCTCATGGGGACTGGGGATTCACCTTCCTGGGCACACCCACCGGAGCCCTGTGGTCCACCGTGTTCCTCATCGTGTGGCGCTTCGCCGGGTTCTACATGCTGCTGATGCTGGTCGGTCTGCAGGGCATCCCCGACGAGGTGTACGAGGCGGCGCGCCTCGACGGCTCGGGCGCCTGGAAGTCCTTCTGGCACATCACGATCCCGCTCCTGCGTCCCACGCTCGCCCTGACCACCGTGCTGTGCGTGACCGGCTCGCTGCTCGCGTTCGACCAGTTCTACATCCTCACCAAGGGCGGACCGGACAACTCGACGGTGACCATCGTCCAGCTCATCTACAGCGCGGCGTTCCAGGGGCAGAACCACCTCGGCGTCGCGTCCGCCCTCTCGGTCATCGTGCTCATCGCCTTGGTCGGCATCAACGCGCTTCAGCTGAGGGCCTTCCGCGGCCCGGACGAGGAGAAGTGATGGCGCTCACCGTCGAGACCGGACCCGTCACCCACCTGCTGCGCACGCAGCCGAGGAAGCGGCGCCGCCCCGTCGGGCGGGTGGTGCTCGGGATGCCGTATGCCGCGTTCACGGGAGCGATCGCGATCGTCTTCCTCTACCCGCTCGTGTGGGCCGGAGTGTCATCGGTCGCGCCGCGACCCGGCACGAGCCAGACGGAGGGTTGGGGGTTCGGCAATTACGCCGCCCTGGCCGAGTTCCAGGCCGGCATCTGGGTGTACCTGGGCAACTCGCTGTTCGTCTCCCTGCTCACGGTGCTGCTGACGCTCGTGATCTCGTTCCTCGGCGGCTACGCGTTCGCGCGCTTCGACTTCCCGGGCAAGGATCTGCTCTTCCTGAGCGTGCTCGCGATCCTGATGGTCCCGTACGGCACGATGCTGATCCCGCTCTATGTGATCCTCAACGCCGTCGGCCTCGGCAACTCGCTGGTCGGTGTCGCACTGGTCCTGACGATGTTCCAGCTGCCCTTCTCGATGTTCATGATGCGGATCTCCTTCGAGTCCGTCCCGCGCGAGCTCGACGAGGTCGCGATGCTCGACGGCTGCGGCACGTTCGGCGTGCTCTGGCGCGTGCTGCTGCCCATGGTGAAGCCGGGGCTGATCACGGTGGGACTGTTCGCCTTCCTCACCGCCTGGAACGACTTCATCGGACCGCTGATCCTCATCACCGACACCAACCGGATGACCGTGCCCCTGGTGGTCGCCAACATGCGGGGCCAGGTGATGGGCGTCGTCGACTACGGCGCGACGACGGCCGGCGTGGTCGTGCTCGCCCTGCCGTGCATCGTCCTGTTCCTGCTCCTTCAACGTCACTACGTGCGCGGATTCATGTCCGGCGCCTTCAAAGGATGATCATGATCGACACCACAACCCCCGTCGCCACCGTCGTTCCGAGCCACGGCGCGCTCGCCCCGCTCGGACTCGACGAATTCCGGATCGACGGGGGGCTCTGGGCGCAGCGCCAGGCCGTGAACGGCTCGGCGACGATCGCCCATGTCGGCGACCGTCTCGAGAGCGAGGGGTGGCTGCCCAACTTCGATCTCGCTGCGGGCGGTCGCCTGCCGGAAGGGCGCCGCGGGCGCGAGTTCGCCGACTCCGAGGTCTACAAGTACCTCGAGGCGCTCGCCTGGGAGATCGGCAGGACCGGGTCGGAGGCACTCGAGCGGACCTTCCGCGCCGCCGTCGCCCGGGTCGGGGCCGCGCAGGAGGCGGACGGCTACCTCGACACGGCGTTCGGGCGTCCGGGTCAGGGGGAGCGCTGGAGCGCGCTGGAATGGGGCCACGAGCTGTACTGCCTCGGGCACCTCATGCAGGCGGCCGTCGCGCGGGCGCGCACGCGGCCGGAGGCCGACGACGGACTGCTGCAGATCGCGACGCGCGCGGCCGACCTCGTCGTGCGCGAGTTCGGGCCGGATGCTCGCAACGGCGTGTGCGGGCATCCCGAGATCGAGCTCGGGCTGGTGGAGCTCGGCCGCGTCACCGGCGATCAGCGGTACGTCGACCAGGCCGCGCTG
Source organism: Microbacterium sp. JZ31 (assembly GCF_016805985.1). NCBI lineage: Bacteria > Bacillati > Actinomycetota > Actinomycetes > Micrococcales > Microbacteriaceae > Microbacterium > Microbacterium sp. JZ31. Next base: position 2,051,431 of record NZ_CP017661.1, on the reverse strand, counting down.
TTCGTGGAGCGCCGGGGGCACGGCACGCTCGGCGAGATCGAGTTCGGCCGCGAGTACTTCCAGGACGCCGTCCCCGTGCGTGAGACGGAGGTGCTGCACGGCCACGCCGTGCGCGCGAACTACCTCGCAGCCGCCGCCGTGGACGTCGCGGTCGAGCGCGAGGACGCCGAGCTGCTCGCCGCGCTGCGCCGGCAGTGGGATCGCACGATCGCACGGCGCACCTACATCACCGGCGGTCAGGGCGCGCATCACCAGGACGAGGCGTTCGGCGCCGACTGGGAGCTGCCGAGCGACCGCGCGTACTCCGAGACGTGCGCGGGCGTCGCGTCCGTGATGTTCGCGTGGCGCCTGCTGCTCGCAACGGGTGAGGCGCGATACGCGGATCTCATCGAGCGGACGCTGTTCAACGTCGTGGCGACCGCGGTCGCGGACGACGGACGCGCGTTCTTCTACTCGAACCCCCTCCATCAGCGCGTGGAGGGCGCGCCCGCGGATCCGGGCGCGACCGTGGGGCGCGCGTCCACGTCGCTCCGCGCGCCGTGGTTCAGCGTGTCGTGCTGCCCCACGAACATCGCGCGCACGATCGCGACGCTCGGCGCGTACGCCGCGACGCGCTCGGAGGACGGCGTGCAGCTTCACCAGTACGCCGCGGGGCGGCTGACGTGCACGCTCGCATCCGGTGCGCGCGTCGCGCTGACGGTCTCGGCGGACTATCCGACGTCGGGGGAGGTCCGCGTGCGCATCGATGAGGGCGGCGAGTTCGAGCTCGCGCTGCGCGTGCCGGCGTGGGCCCACGAGGCGACGCTCGACGGCGAGCCCGCGGGGCCCGGATACGCCCGCATCCGGCGCAGGTGGCGGCCGGGGGACGAGGTCGTGCTGTCGCTTCCGGTCGCACCGCGCGTCGTGCGTCCCGATCCGCGCATCGACGCCGTGCGCGGCTGCGTCGCGGTGGAGCGCGGCCCCGAGGTGCTTGCCCTCGAGTCGATCGACCTCGGCGCGCCGGTCGACGGCGCGGCGCTCGTCCCCGGCTCGCTGCGTGCGGAGGGCGATGCCGTGTTCGCGGACTTCGCCGTGCTCGACGACGCGCGAGGCGACGCGGACGCCGACCCGTGGCCGTACGCCGAGACAGCGGAGCATTCGGTGATCGTGCGCAGCGCGCGCCTCGTGCCGTACCGGACGTGGGGCAACCGCGGCCCCGCGACCATGCGCGTCTGGCTGCCGCTCGGGGAGGCGCCCGACTCGAACTGACCGACTCCTCCCGCCTCTCGTCCGGCCCCTCGGAGCGTCGCTCTGCGGGGTTGTCCGTGTGAACGTGCACATTCGGTATGTGAGCGCTAACATGTTCACACGCCGGGTGCGCTCACCCGGTTCTCGAGGAAGAGAGAGGCACAGCAATGAAGCGGACTGCTCTGCGGTTCATCACCACCACGGGCGCAATCGCCCTCGCCATCGGTCTCGCGGGCTGCGCGAGCGGATCGGCCGGTTCCGGGGACGGCGGCAGCGCCGCTCCCGCCGAGGACCTCACGGTCGGCGTCGCCATGCCGACCGAGACGTCGGAGCGCTGGATCAACGACGGCGACGCCGTCAAGTCGCAGCTCGAGGAGGCCGGCTACGAGGTCGACCTGCAGTTCGCGAACGACGACATCCCGACCCAGCAGCAGCAGATCGAGCAGATGGTCACGAAGGGTGCCGACATCCTGATCGTCGCGTCGATCGACGGCACCGCGCTTGCCAGCCAGCTCGAGGCCGCCGCCGAGAAGGGCATCCCGGTCATCGCGTACGACCGCCTGATCAACGGCACCGAGAACGTCGACTTCTACGTCACGTTCGACAACTACGAGGTCGGCGTCCAGCAGGCCACGTCGCTGCTGCAGGGCCTCGGCTACCTCGACGCCGAGGGCAACGAGACCGACCTGACCGACAAGAAGATCATCGAGCTGTTCGCGGGCTCGCCCGACGACAACAACACGGGCTTCTTCTTCGACGGCGCCATGGACACCCTGAAGCCGTTCATCGACGACGGCCGCCTGACGGTCGGCTCCGGCCAGACGTCGATGGACCAGGTCGCCACGCTTCGCTGGGACGGCGCCACCGCCCAGAAGCGCATGGAGGACCTGCTGACCTCGACCTACGGTGGCGGCTCGAAGCCGCTGCACGGCGTGCTCTCGCCGTACGACGGCATCTCGCGCGGCATCATCACCGCGCTGCAGAACGCCGGCTACGGCGACACGATCGAGGACGGCCTGCCCGTGGTCTCGGGTCAGGACGCCGAGATCGCCTCGGTCAAGCTGATCAACGACGGCGTGCAGTTCGCGACGATCTTCAAGGACACGCGCAAGCTCGCCACGGAGGCGGTCAAGGCCGCCGAGGCGTACGCCGAGGGTGGCGAGCCCGAGGCCAACGACGAGGAGACCTACGACAACGGCGTGAAGGTCGTGCCGTCGTACCTCCTGGAGTCGGACATCGTCGTGAAGGACAACATCACGCCGCTGCTCGTCGACTCCGACTACTGGACGGCCGACGAGGTCGCCTCGGGCGTCGCGGAGTAATCCGACCCCATCCCTCCGGCGGTGCCCGCCGGGTCGTGACGTCTGTCGCGCCCGGCGGGCATCGCCTCCGAACCCACCCGAAGGGACGGACGATGACTGACGCGATCCTCGAGATGCGTGGCATCACCAAGGACTTCCCGGGCGTCAAGGTGCTCAAGGGAGTGAACCTGAGCGTCGCGCGCGGCGAGATCCACGCGATCTGCGGCGAGAACGGCGCCGGCAAGTCGACGCTCATGAAGGTGCTGTCCGGCGTGTACCCGCACGGCACCTACGGCGGCGAGATCCTGTTCGACGGCTCGGCCGTGTCGTTCTCCGGCATCCGCGACTCCGAGCACCGGGGCATCGTGATCATCCACCAGGAGCTCGCGCTCGTGCCCTACCTGTCGGTGGCCGAGAACATCTTCCTGGGCAACGAGCGCGTGCGCGGCGGGCTGATCGACTGGAACCAGGCCAACCACGAGGCCGCCGACTACATGGCGCGCGTCGGACTGGACGAGAACCCGACGACCCCCGTCGGCGAGCTCGGCGTCGGCAAGCAGCAGCTGATCGAGATCGCCAAGGCGATGACCAAGGACGTCAAGCTGCTGATCCTGGACGAGCCGACCGCCGCGCTGAACGACACCGACTCCGAGCACCTGCTGGGCCTGCTGCGCGAGCTGCGCGACCAGGGCATCACGTGCATCATCATCAGTCACAAGCTCGGCGAGATCGAGGCGATCGCCGACTCGACGACGATCATCCGCGACGGCGAGTCGATCGAGACGATCGACATGCACGGTCCGGATGCCACGCAGGATCGGATCATCCGGGGCATGGTCGGGCGCTCGCTCGACTCCCGCTTCCCGGAGCGCACGCCGCAGATCGGCGAGGAGATCTTCCGCGTCGAGAACTGGACCGTCCACCACCCGACGCAGGCGGACCGCGTCGTGGTCGAGGACGCGACGATCTCGGTCCGCGCGGGCGAGATCGTCGGGATCGCCGGCCTCATGGGCGCGGGACGCACCGAGTTCATGATGAGCGTGTTCGGCCAGTCGTACGGCCGTGACATCTCGGGTCGCGTGCTGCTGCACGGCAAGGAGATCCGCACGCGCACGGTGCGCGAGGCGATCGAGAACGGCCTGGCGTACGTGTCGGAGGACCGCAAGCACTACGGGCTGAACCTGATCACCGACATCCGGACGAACATCACGTCCGCGGCCCTGGACAAGCTCACCAACTGGGCGTCGTTCGTCAACGGCAACGAGGAGATCAAGGTCTCCGAGGACTACCGCAACGCGATGAACATCAAGACCCCGACCGTGATGCAGATCGTGGGCAACCTCTCCGGCGGCAACCAGCAGAAGGTCGTCCTGTCGAAGTGGCTGTATTCCGACCCCGAGGTGCTGATCCTCGACGAGCCGACCCGCGGCATCGACGTCGGCGCCAAATACGAGATCTACGAGATCATCAACCAGCTCGCGGCACAGGGCAAGGCGATCATCGTCGTCTCGAGCGAGCTTCCCGAGCTGCTCGGCATGAGCGACCGGATCTACACGCTCGCGTACGGCCGGATCACCGGCCAGCTGCCCATCGCGGAGGCCACGCAGGAGAACCTGATGAGCCTCATGACCATCGAGAAGAACCAGAAGGAGGCCGCGGCATGAGCAATGTCCTGGCTGAGACCAAAGACCTGTTCACGCGCAACCTCCGCACGTCCGGCATCTACATCGCGTTCGTCGCGATCGTGGTGCTGTTCACGATCCTGACCGACGGTCTGCTGCTCAACCCCGAGAACGTCACCAACCTGGTGCTGCAGAACGCGCACATCCTGATCATGGCGCTCGGCATGATCATGATCATCGTCGCCGGTCACATCGACCTGTCGGTCGGCTCGGTGCTCGCGTTCGCGTCGGCTGTTTCGGCCGTGCTCGTGATCCGGCAGGGGATGCCCTGGTGGGTCGGCCTGCTCGCGGCCGTGCTCGTCGGCGTGCTCGTCGGCGCCTGGCACGGCTTCTGGGTCGCGTACGTCGGCATCCCCGCGTTCATCGTGACGCTCGCGGGCATGCTCCTGTTCCGCGGTCTGACGCTCGTCGTGCTGCAGAACGTCTCGCTGTCGCCGTTCCCCGCCGACTACAAGACGATCGCGACCGACTTCTCGCGCGGACTGTTCGGCGAGATCGTCGTCGGCCAGGGCGAGGGCCTCAAGGCCGTGCCCGTCACGGTCGACCTCTTCACGCTGCTGATCGGCGTGCTCGCGGTCGGGGGCTTCATCTACTCGCAGGTCCGCAGCCGCCGCGCCCGCATCGGCTACAACCAGAAGGTCGAGTCGATGCCGCTGTTCGTGCTGAAGCTCGTCGCGGTCGCCGCCGTCGTGATGGCGTTCGCGTGGGCCCTGGCGTACAACCGCGGCTTCCCGTACATCCTGATCGTGCTCGGCGTGCTCGTGCTGGTGTACCAGCTGATCACCAACCGCACAGTGTTCGGTCGCCACGTGTACGCGGTCGGCGGCAACCTCGCCGCCGCGAAGCTCAGCGGCGTGAACGTCGCCCGCGTGAACTTCTGGCTGTTCGTGCACATGGGTCTGCTCACGGGTATCGCCGCCGCGATGTTCTCGGCGCGCTCGAACGGCGCGCAGCCGAACATGGGCAACAGCTTCGAGCTCGACGTGATCGCGGCCTGCTTCATCGGCGGCGCCTCGACCACGGGCGGCATCGGCCGCGTGACCGGCGCCCTCGTCGGCGGTCTCGTGATGGCCGTGATGTCGAACGGCATGTCGCTCATGGGCGTGCCGCAGTCGCTGCAGCCGATCGTCAAGGGCCTCGTGCTCCTGATCGCGGTCGCGTTCGACATCTACAACAAGCGTCGCGCGGGCGCCACGCGCTGAGTCCCGCTCGGTTTGCGGCGGGTCGCTCCTTCGGGAGCGGCCCGCCGCTTCGCTGTGCGAGGGAGGAACCAGCGGGTCGAGACGGGGTGACTTCTCCTCCCGCCTGGCGTGCGCGGGAGCTGCTCTGATGCCCGGTTGCTGTGGTGTCTGCACGGATCCGGAAATCCGCACGGATCCGGACCGGATGCGGCGCGAGCGTCCGGAACGGTGCAGATCTCCGCAGGCGTGACGCGCCGTCCGCCCCGCCGGGGCGCGATCGCCACGACGCGATCCGGACGTGACCACATGCCGTGACCGTGGCAGGTCCGGTCACGGATCCGGAGATCCGCACGGATCCGGATCTGATGCGGCGTAGACGTCCGGAACGGTGCAGATCTCCGCAGGCGTGCCGCCGCCGGGCGTCAGGGCACGATCGCGTCGACGTACCCGCCGTCGACGCGCACGGCCGCGCCCGTGGTGGCCGAGGCCAGGGGAGAGCTGAGGTAGGCGACCATGTTCGCGATCTCCTCGGGCTCGATGAGCCGCTGCAGCAGCGACTGCGGGCGGTGGGTGCGCATGAACTCGCGCTGCGCCTCGTCCCACGGCAGGCGCTCGTCGACGAGCTCGTAGACGAACTTCTCCACGCCGCCCGTGTGGGTGGGGCCGGCGATCACGGAGTTGACCGTGACACCGGTGCCGGCCGCCTCCTTCGCGAAGCCGCGCGACACGGCGAGCAGGGCGGTCTTCGACATGCCGTAGTGAATCATCTCGGCCGGGATGACGATCGCCGAGTCGCTCGCGATGTTCAGGATGCGACCCCAGCCGCGTCCGGTCATGCCCGGCAGCGTCTCGCGGATGAGTCGCACCGCGGCGAGCACGTTGACCTCGAAGTAGCGGCGCCACTCGTCGTCGTCGATGTCGAGCGCGGGCGCGGAGCCGAAGATCCCGAGGTTGTTGATCAGGATGTCCACGTCCCCGGTGGCGGCCAGCACCGCGGTGGCGCCCTCCGCGTCGGTCACGTCGCCCGGCGCCGCGACGAGGTCGCGCTCGCCGTTCTCGCCGCGCAGCTCGGCGATCGTCGCCTCCACGCCGTCGGCCGAGCGGCCGTTGATCGCCACGCGGGCCCCCGCGTCCGCGAGCGTCGCGGCGATCGCCCGCCCGATGCCCTGCGTCGAGCCCGTCACCAGTGCCGTCTTGTCCGTCAGATCGATGCGCATACCGGGGGAGAACCGTTCCCGGCGCGGGAGCATTCCGCGAGGTGCGCGGATCCGAACCGATCCGCGCATCCGAAGAGATCTGGGTCCGGTGCGGACTCCGGATGCGCGGATCCCTTCGGATGTGCCCTGCTAGGCGTCGAGTTCGGCGCGCTCGTCGAGCACACCGCCCGGTTCGATGCCGATCACCACGTCGATCCCGAGCCGGCGCAGGAACGCGTGGTCGTGGCTCACGATCAGCAGCGCGCCGCGATACGCCTCGAGCGCCTCCGCGAGCTGCTCGACGCTCGCGATGTCGAGATTGTTGGTCGGCTCGTCCAGGATGAGCAGCTGCGCCGGCGGATCCGCGAACAGCAGCTTGGCGAGGGCGACGCGGAACCGCTCGCCGCCCGAGAGCGTGCCCACCGGCCGGTCGAGTGCGCTGCCGCGCAGCAGCAGCCGGGCGAGCTGGTTGCGCAGCTCGCCCGGCGCCGCCCCCGGCGCGGTGTCGCGCACGTTGTCGACCGCGGAGCGTGCATCGTCGAGGTCGTCGATGCGCTGGCGCAGGTAGCCGACGCGGTCCGTGAGGAGCGTGCCCCGCACCGCGCCGGCACCCGCGGCCGCCTTCGCGCCCGCGACGAGCGATTCGAGCAGCGTGGTCTTGCCCGCGCCGTTCGGCCCGACGAGCGCGACGCGCTCGGGACCCTGGATCGTGATGGTGCGGGATCCGTCGGTCAGCTCGGCGATCCGCTTGCCGCGCGGGACAGCCGGATCGGGAAGCGTGAGATGGATGTGCTCGTCCTCCCGCACGCGGGCGTCGGCGGCGTCGAGCGCATCCTGCGCCGTCTGCACGCGCTCGTCGAGCAGGCTGCGGTGCGATCCCGCCGTCTCCTGCGCCTTGCGCTTGCGCGCGTTCGCGAGGATCTTCGGCATGTTCTCGGCCGACTTCTTCCCGGCGCGGGCGCGCGCGGCGAGCTTCGCCTCCGCCTCCACGCGCTGGCGCTTCTCGACCTTCAGGTGCTGCTGCGCGGTGCGGGCCGCCTGCGCGGCCGCCGTCTGCTCCTGGTCGACGAAGGCGCGGAAGGCGCTGTACGGTCCGCCGAACACCTCGAGCACCGCGCCGCGCCCGCGGCCGGCCTGGCCGAGCCCCGTCGTGCGCAGTTCGGCGGTGTGGCTCATGCGCTCGAGCAGCTCGAGGTCGTGGCTGACCACCACGAGGGTTCCCGGCCAGCTGTCGATCAGCTCGCCGAGGCGCACCCGGGTGGGGCGGTCCAGGTTGTTGGTCGGCTCATCGAGCAGCGTGATGGCGGTGCGGCGAAGGCGCAGGCCGGTGATGGCGACGAGCATCGCCTCGCCACCGGAGAGCTCGCCGACCCGGCGATCGAGATCCGCGGCGCGGAAGCCGATGTCTGCGAGCGCCTCGTCGCCGCGGGCCTCGATGTCCCAGTCATCGCCCACGGCGTCGAAGTGCCGCACGTCGACGTCGCCCGTCTCGATCGCCCGGAGGGCGCGCAGGGTCGGCGCGATGCCGAGCAGGTCGGCGATCGTCGTGTCACGTCCGAGCGTGAGGGTCTGGGGCAGGTAGCCGACGTCGCCGGCGGCGTCGATGCGGCCCAGCGTGGGCGTGAGAATGCCGGCGATGAGCTTCAGGAGCGTCGATTTGCCGACGCCGTTGCGTCCGACGAGACCGGTGCGGCCGACGGGGAGCGTGCCGTTCAGGCCGTCGAGGGCGATGGATCCGTCGGGCCACTCGAACGAGACGTCCGACAGTGAGATGGCAGAAGGGGACAGGGGCATGAGGAGACCTTTCGGGGCGACGATGAGGAGCGCGCACCCGAGTGCTCCGGGTGCCGGTTAGTTCCTGTCGACCTCGATCTCCATGCCCTCACCGTAGCACCGGGGACCGACGCTCACGCCAGCAGCGGCAGCCGGCCCACGATGCGGTCGACGCGGTTGCGCGGTCCGACGAGGCCGACCGCGAGGTAGCCGAGGTCCTCGGAGGCGCGCCCCGAGACCTCGGCGAGGTACTCGTCGTACACGCGCGTGAGCTGCGCGTGCGCAGGCATGTCGGCGACGAACACGCCATCCGACGCGGCGGCCTTCGCGCGGATCGCGGCGAGCTGCGCGGCGTCGGCGGAGAGCACCGAGCAGCCGATCCAGGGCAGCCCCGCGTGGGCCGACCCGTGGCCGTCGACGGCGCCCGGGCCGAGCAGCCCCGCCACGGCCTCACCCGTCGCGGCGCCGACGCACGCGGTCGCGTTGGCGATGCGCCCGGCCGGCAGCGAGCCGTCGACGACGACCACCCACTTCAGTCGTGCGGCGCGCGTCGGCGCGGTCGTGTCGATCTCGTCCGGTGCGAAGCCGATGTCCATGTGCTCTCCTCGTGTTCGGATGCGCGGGTGATCCTCCAGAATGTAGCCAGGGATCCGCTGGTGCGGATCCAGCGGCGTATGACGTACGGATGAGGGTGGCGAATGACGGATCTGGACGGACTTGATGCGGCGATCCTGGCTGCGCTCCAGACGAATGCACGGATGACGAACCGCGAGGTGGCGGCACGCGTCGGCGTCTCGCCGACCACGGCGCTCGATCGCACGCGCGCGTTGCGGCGGCGTGGCGTCATCCGCGGGGCGACGCTGGACGTCGATCTGCCGAGTGTCGGCCGCGGCGTGCAGGCGCTCATCTCGGTGCGCGTGCGGCCGCCGTCGCGCGAGGTGATCGAGGCGTTCCGCGACTGGGCATCCGACCTGCCCGAGACCCTCGGCGTCTTCGTCGTGAGCGGCGACGTCGATTTCGTCATCCACGTCGCGGTGGCCGACAACGACGCGCTCTACGCGTTCGTGATCGACCGTCTCACCGAGCGCGAGGAGATCGCGGACGTTCGCACGACCGTGGTGTACGAGCACCTGCGCGGCCCAGGGATCGGGATCACGCCGACACGGTGACCTCGGTGTGACGCGGCGTGACGTCACGCACCGTCACAGCCGCCCGCGCCGCCCGGCGGCGGTCATAGCGTGGTGGGCATCGCGGCGATCCGGGTGGTCCCGGGGCCCGGCTCATATCCGGTGCTGCAGCGGGTTCGACTCCCGCCGTCGCGTCTACGCTGGCAGCGCCGCGGGACCGCGAAACATCCGCGGGGTGACGAGACATCACCGCACGTCGAGGTTTCGCCGCGCGATTGAGGTCTCGCGGCCGTGGCCGCATCAGTTCGTGGGTGCGACGTGCTCGATGTCCAGCCGCACCCGCTGAGCAGCGAAGCGCGTGATCTGGTGCTGCAGGGGAGTGCCGTCGACCAGCGTGTCGAGCGACTCGGTCACGAGCACGATCGCGCCGGGGTCGAGCGCCAGCAACGCGGCCTCCGATGCCGTGGCGTGGCGCGCCGCCACGACGGTCGAGGCGCGGACGTAGTCGTCGATGCCGCTCGCCCGTAGCGCAGCCGTGACCGACGACGTGCGGCGCAGCGCCGCGGCACCGTCCGGCAGCAGCGCCGGGTCGAACCAGCGCGTCGCGAGCGCGAGCGGCTCGCCGTCGACGGTCCGCAGGGCCTCGACGCGCACGGCGGGAGCGCCGGCTGCGATACCGAGCCGGGCGGCCACATCGGCGGGGGCCGGCTCCGTCGCGCTCTCGAGCACGCGGCCGGCGGACGAGTGGCGGTCGCCCAGGCTGGTCGACAGCCGCGTGCGCATGCCGATCCGGTGCACGTGGACGGATCCGCCCGTGACGAACGTGCCGCTTCCGCGGCGCGACTCGACAAGGCCGTCGGCCGCGAGGGATGCGAGCGCCTGGCGCGCCGTGTGGCGGTTGACGCCGAACCGCTCGGCGAGCGCGCTCTCGGACGGCAGGCGATCGCCCACCGCCAGACGGCCCTCGGCGATGTCGGCGCGCAGCTCCTCGGCGATCAGGCGCCACGCCGAGTAGCCGGTCGCACGGGCGGGTTCGGACACACGTCTCCTCGAGGGGTTCACCGGATGTTCATGCGCGCGTGGACGGATCCGGCTTCTGCTCCTCACATCGTGCCACTAATCTCAAAGTTGTCTAGTGAAGTAGACAAGTTGCGAGGAGACGGATGGATCAGCACGAAGACGTCGAGGCGCGTCGCCGCACCGCGCGAGTGCTCGCGAACGCCGCCGAGGCAGAGCTCGCCGCGCTCTGGGAGGCGTGGCCGGATCGCCCGCAGGTGCAGTACCTGCGCGGCCCCGAGGCCGGCCTCGTCATGGTGCAGGGCCGCACCGGGGGCACCGGCGACCGCTTCCACCTCGGAGAGGCGACGGTGACCCGCGCGACCGTGGTCGTGCGATCCGACCAGCCTGACGCCGACGAGGGCGTCGGCACCGCCTACGTGCTCGGCAGCCACCCCGAGCACGCCGGGCTCGCGGCGATCTTCGACGCGATGCTCGCCTCCGGCCGGCGCGAGCGTGTGCTCGCCGACGTGATCGAGCCGCTCGAGCGGGCGCAGGCCGAGCGCGACGCGCTCGCCCGCGCCGAGGCCCGAAGCACGGTCGTCGACTTCTTCACCGTCGCTCGGGAGAACTCCGGCCCGGACGAGGAGGATGACGAGTGAGCACCGTGAACGCCCAGAACCACCTGCCGGGCTTCGCCGATCCGGTCCACGACGCGCAGCGCGTGTTCCGCGCGGTGCTCGAGGCCATGGCGCGGCCGACGCTGGCGCAGCCGATCCTCGGGCTCGCCCCGCTGCAGACGCCCGCGCCGCTCGGCCGCGTGGCGGGGGCGGTCGTCCTCGCCCTGTGCGACGAGCAGACGCCGGTCTGGCTCGACAAGCGCCTCGGCCGCGGGTCGGACGTGTGCGCGTGGATCCGGTTCCACACCGGGGCGCGCCTCGTCGAGCGGCCGGAGGACGCGCTGTTCGCCGTCGCGTCCTCGCCGTCCGTCGCGCCGCCCCTGGCCGACCTCGCGCAGGGCACGGATGAGGAGCCCCACCTGTCCGCCACGCTCCTGATCGACGCGGTCGGCGCGCGACCGATCGGCGCGTTCACCGCGACCGGCCCCGGCGTGAACGGCACGGCGCACTGGGACGGTGCGGGCCTTCCCGGCGGGTTCCTCACGCAGTGGGAAGCGAACCGCGCCGGCTTCCCGCGCGGCGTCGACGTCATCCTGGCCGGCGCGAACGAGGTGCGCGCGCTGCCGCGCACGACGAAGCTCACCGGCCACGAGAACAGGAGCGCCTGATGTACGTCGCCGTCAAGGGAGGCGAGAAGGCCATCGCCAACGCGCACGCGCTGCTCGCCAAGCGCGGCGCGGGCGAGTCCGCGCGCATCGACTACGCCCAGGTGCGCGAGCAGCTCGGCGTGCTGGTCTCCCGCGTCATGGCCGAGGGGTCGCTCTACGATCCCGACCTCGCCGCCAAGGCGCTGCTGCAGGCGCAGGGCGATGTGCTCGAGGCCGTCACGCTGCTGCGCTCGTACCGCACCACACTGCCGCGCTTCGGCACCACGGCTCCGATCGACACCGCGGGCCTGCCGGCCGAGCGCCGCATCTCGGCGACGTTCAAGGACCTGCCCGGCGGCCAGCGGCTCGGCGCGACGTTCGACTACACGCACCGCCTGCTCGCCGACGAGCTCGAGACGCCGGATGTCGCGACGGACGAGACCCGACAGGACGACGCCCCGATGCCGCGCATCACCGACCTGCTCGGCGTCGACGCGCTGATCGAAGCGGATCGCCCGGAGGACTGGACGGATCCGGATCCGGCCGACCTCACGCGGGAGCCGACCGTCTTCCCGATGTCGCGCGCCGAGCGGCTGCAGGCCCTCGCGCGCGGCGACGAGGGCTTCCTGCTCTCGCTCGGCTACTCGACCCAGCGCGGCTTCGGCCGCACCCACCCGTTCGCGGGCGAGGTGCGCGTCGGCGAGGTCGAGGTGCTGTTCGATGCGCCCGAGCTCGGCTTCGAGGTGCCCATCGGCCGCATCGAGGTCACGGAGTGCCAGATGGTCAACCAGTTCGTCGGCGGGCGCGACGCGCAGGGCGCCGAGCGTCCGCCGCAGTTCACGCGCGGCTACGGCCTTGTCTTCGGCCGCGCCGAGCGGAAGGCCATGTCGATGTCGCTCGTGGATCGCGCGCTGCGCCACGAGGAGTTCGCCGAGCGCGCCGTCTCTCCCGCGCAGGACGAGGAGTTCGTGATCAGCCACGCCGACAACGTCCAGGCGACCGGCTTCGTCGAGCACCTGAAGCTGCCGCACTACGTCGACTTCCAGGGCGAGCTCGTGCTCATCCGGCAGCTGCACCGCGAGTTCCAGGAGCGCGCGGCCGCGGCGGCAGCCGAGGAGGACGCCCATGTCTGAGCCCCGCATCGTCTACAACGAGGGCTACCTCGACGAGCAGACCAAGCGCGTCGTCCGCCGCGCCCTCCTGAAGGGCGTCGCGATCCCCGGCTTCCAGGTGCCGTTCGCCTCGCGCGAGGTGCCGATGCCACGCGGCTGGGGGACCGGCGGCGTGCAGGTGACCGCCGCGGTGATCGGCGCATCCGACACGCTCAAGGTGATCGACCAGGGCGCGGACGACACGACCAATGCGGTCTCGATCCGGCAGTTCTTCGAGAAGGTGGCGGGATCCCGCAGCACGACGCGGACGGATCTCGCGACCGTCATCCAGACGCGGCACCGGATCCCCGAGACGCCGCTCGTGGAGGGCCAGATCCTCGTGTACCAGGTGCCGATCCCCGAGCCGCTGCGCTTCCTCGAGCCGCGCGAGACCGAGACCCGGCGCCTGCACGCGCTGGAGGAGTACGGCCTGATGTACGTCAAGCTCTACGAGGACATCGCCCGGTACGGGCACTTCGCCACGACGTACGACTACCCGGTTCTGGTCGACGGACGCTACGTCATGGCGCCGTCGCCCATCCCGAGCTTCGACAACCCGAAGATGCACCAGAGCCCCGCGCTGCAGCTGTTCGGCGCCGGCCGCGAGAAGCGCATCTACGCCGTGCCCCCGTACACCGATGTGGAGAGCCTCGGGTTCGACGACTTCCCGTTCGAGCCGCAGCGCTTCGACACCCCGTGCCAGATCTGCGGATCGGGCGGCGTCTACCTGGACGAGGTCGTGATGGACGACAAGGGTGGAGTGATGTACGTCTGCTCCGACACGGATCACTGTGAGCGGACCGCCGCCAGGAACGCACGAGAGGAGGCGGTGTCGTGACGGACGAGACCCCGCTGCTGAGCGTCACGGGCGCCGGTCACCGCTACCGCGACCGGTTCGGCTGCCGCGACGTGAGCTTCGACCTGTGGCCCGGCGAGGTGCTCGCGGTCGTCGGCGAGTCCGGATCCGGCAAGTCCACGCTGCTCGGGATGCTGTCGCAGCGCCTGTCGGTGGATGAGGGATCCCTCCGTTACCGGATGGGCGATCAGCTCGCCGACCTGTCCTCGCTCACGGAGCGCGACGTGCGCCGGCTATGGCGCACCGAGTGGGGCTTCGTGCACCAGAACCCGGCCGATGGCCTGCGCATGCATGTCAGCGCGGGAGGCAACATCGGCGAGCCGCTCATGGCCAACGGCCTGCGCCACTTCGGCACCATCCGCGCGCAGGCGCAGGAATGGCTCGCTCGGGTGGAGATCCCCGCGAACCGGATCGACGATGCCCCCGCGACGTTCTCGGGCGGCATGCGCCAGCGCCTGCAGATCGCCCGCAACCTCGTGTTCGGGCCGAAGCTCGTCTTCATGGACGAGCCGACGAGCGGCCTGGACGTGTCGGTGCAGGCGCGCCTGCTCGACCTGATCCGCTCGCTCGTCGCCGACCTGGGTCTGTCGGTCGTGATCGTCACGCACGACCTCGCGGTCGCGCGCCTCATCTCGCACCGCACGCTCGTCATGAAGGACGGCGCGGTGATCGAGTCGGGCCTGACGGATCGGGTGCTCGACGATCCCCAGGCCGCGTACACCCAGCTGCTCGTCTCCTCGATCCTGCAAGGCTGATCCGTGACCCTCACCATGAATCCGAACCTCGTCCTGTCGGTCGAGGACGTCGACAAGACCTTCACGCTGCACCTGCAGGGCGCGCAGCGGCTGCCGGTGCTGCGCGGGCTGAGCTTCGAGGTGCCGCGCGGGCACTGCGTCGTCCTCGGCGGCGAGTCGGGCTCCGGCAAGAGCACCGTCATGAAGATGGTGTTCGGCAGCTACGGCGCCGACGCGGGCCGCATCCTGCTCTCGCACGCGGGCGGCGTGCTCGACCTCGCGACTGCGCAGCCGCGCGAGGTGCTCGCCGCGCGACGCGAGACCATGGGCTACGTGAGCCAGTTCCTGCGCGCCGTGCCCCGCGTGCCGGCGCTCGACGTGGTGGCAGAGCCGCTCGTCGAGCGCGGCGTCGCCCGAGGGGCCGCGCGCGAGCGCGCTGGCGAGCTGCTGGCGCGGCTCAGCATCCCCGAGCGGCTGTGGACGCTGCCGCCCGCGACGTTCTCGGGCGGCGAGCAGCAGCGCGTCAACATCGCCCGCGGCTTCATCGCCGAGCGGCCCCTGCTGCTGCTCGACGAGCCGACCGCCTCGCTCGACGCGCGCAACCGCGAGGTCGTGATCGGGCTGATCCGCGAGCGCCTGGCCCGCGGGGTCGGGATGCTGGCGATCTTCCATGACGCCGACGTGCGCGACGCGGTCGGCGACGCCGTCGTCGACGTGCGCGCCTTCACGCCCCAGCCGGCGGGAGCTCCGTCATGACCCGGTACGCGGTGTACGCGCTGCCGGGCGCGCTCGGCGGCGGGACTTTCCCCGAAGTGCCGCTTTCCGGGGCCGTATTGCGGCAGTTCGAGGCAGATGGCGCCCGGGAGGACGCTCCGGAGGCCCTGCGACTGCGGGAGGCGGTGGAGGCCTGGTACGCGCGGGAGGAGTTCCGCGACCTCACGGTCGACGCCCGCCGGTACGGCTTCCACGCGACGCTGAAGGCGCCGTTCCGGCTCGCCGAGGGCCGCACGGAGGCCGAGCTGCGCGCCGCGGCCGACACGTTCGCGGCCGCCCGGCGCCCCGTGACGATCGCCGCACCGCGTCCGGCGACGGTCGGGCACTTCCGGGCGCTGCTGCCGCACGGCGACCACGCGGGCCTCGACGCGCTCGCCGCGGATGCCGTGCGCGCGTTCGACGACTTCCGCGCGCAGCCGAACGAGGACGAGATCCGTCGCCGCCGGCCCGAGCGGCTCAGTCCGCGGGAGCGCGAGCTGTTCGAGCGGTGGGGCTATCCGTACGTGTTCGACCGGTTCCGCTTCCACCTGACGCTGACCGATCCGATCCCCGAAGAGCGGATCGCCGAGGTCGACGCCGCGCTCGCATCCCACTTCGCCGACACGGCGGGGATCGACGTCCCGCTGCTGTCGATCGCGCTGTTCGTCGAGCCCGAGCCGGGCGATCCGTTCGACGTCCTTTCCGTCCACCCGTTCGCCGCCGCGCAGGAGAGCACCCGATGAGCAACGAGACCGTCTTCACCAACGCGCGCGTGGTGCTGGACGACCAGGTGATCCACGGATCCGTCCGCGTCGCCGACGGGGCGATCGTGGACGTGTCCGACACGGTCGCGACTGCAGGCGAGGATCTCGGCGGCGACTTCCTGATGCCGGGCGTCGTCGAGCTGCACACCGACCAGGTCGAGGCGCACTTCCAGCCCCGGCCGAAGCGGTACTGGGACCCGATCCCGGCCGTGATCGCGCACGACGCGCAGATGGCAGCGTCGGGCATGACGACCGTGCTCGACGCGCTGCGGATCGGCACCGGGCCGACCGACGGCAACAACATGGCCAAGAACGCCCGCACGCTGATCGACGCCGTGGTGCACGCGGCCGAGTCGGGCCTGCTGCGGGCCGACCACTTCGTGCACCTGCGCTGCGAGGTGTCGACGCCCGACGTCGTCGAGGTGTTCGACGAGGTCGGCGCGCACGATCGCGTCCGCATGATCTCGCTCATGGATCACACGCCGGGGCAGCGGCAGTACGCCGACGTGGAGGCGTTCCGCACCTACATGGTCGGCAAGGGGCGCCTGACGAACGAGGAGTTCGACGGGCACGTCGCCGAGCTGCACCGCCTGTCGGCGCAGTACGCGGATCCGCACCGACGGCTGATGGCCGAGCGCGCCACCTCCCGCGGCATCACGATGGCGGCGCACGACGATGCCACCCAGGCGCACGTGGACGAGGGCGTCGCGCTGGGGGTCGGGATCTCCGAGTTCCCGACCACGGTGGACGCCGCGCGCGCCGCCCGCGAGGCGGGGCAGCTCGTGGTGATGGGCGCGCCGAACATCGTGCGCGGCGGCTCGCACTCCGGCAACGTCGCGGCGTCGGATCTGCTCTCCCTCGGGCTGCTGGACATCCTCTCGAGCGACTACGTGCCCGCGAGCCCCCTGCAGGCCGCGTTCCTGCTGTTCGCGCGCGGCGGCGTGTCGCTTCCCGAGGCGTCGAAGCTCATCAGCGCGAATCCCGCGCGGGCGGTCGGACTGGACGACCGAGGCGCGATCGAGCCGGGCAAGCGAGCCGACGTCATCCGCGTCCACGCGTACGACGAGGCGCCCACCGAGCAGCACCCGCTCGGCGCCCCGGTGCCGATCGTGCGCGGCGTGTGGCGCGAGGGCACGCGTGTCGCCTGACCTGCAGCAGCGGACGGGCGCCTTCGTCGCGGTCGTCGGGCCGAGCGGAGCCGGCAAGGACGCGGTCATCGCGTACGCCCGCGAGCGTCTCGAGCCTCACGGCGTCGTGTTCGCGCGCCGGGTGATCACCCGGCCCGCCGGGCCCGCGGAGGAGTGCGCCTCGGCGACCGAGGAGCAGTTCGCGCAGCTGCAGGACGGCGGATCCTTCGCGCTCGCGTGGCGCGCGCACGGTCTCGCATACGGGATCCCGGCCGAGTACGCGCGGCGCGCGGAGAACGGCGAGGTCGTGGTCGCGAACGTGTCGCGGTCGGTGCTCTCGGAGCTGCCGGATCGCTTCCCGCGCGCGTTCGCCGTGCGGATCACCGTGCCCGAGGACGTGCGGCGGGCGCGGATCGCGGCGCGCGGCAGGGAGGACGACGCCGGCGTCGCCGCGCGCGTGTCACGCCCCGACCCGGCACCGGATCATCCGGTCGACCTCGAGATCGTCAACGACGGCACGCTGGAGCAGGCGGGGGAGCGGCTCGTCACCTTCCTGCGCGGCGTGGTCGACAGCTGACCGGGCGGGTATGACCGCTTCGACTCCTCGCTGAACGCGCAGGGCAGTGGCACCCGCCTGCTCGTCGAGGGAGAGGAGCGAGTCGAAACGGGCCGAACCGCCCGCGGCCGCAGCCTTCAGACGGCGATGTCGGCCTCGTCCTGCGCGAAGTCGTCGTCGAGGGCGCGCACGAGCGTCGCGACGGCTTCGCGGCCCGCGCGGTTCGCGCCCACGGTCGACTGCGACGGGCCGAAGCCGATCAGGTGCACGCGCGGTTCGCCGTGCACCTGCGTGCCGCGCATCGTGATGCCGCCGAGCCGGTTGCGCAGGTACAGCGGATCGAGGTGCCGCAGGTCGGCCTTGAACCCCGTCGCCCACAGGATCGCGTCGAGCGGGGTGAACGACCCGTCGGCCTCGCGCACGCCGTCCGGCTCGATGCGCGTGAACATCGGATGCCGCACGAGCGCGCCGCGGTCGCGCGCCGCCCGGGCGTACGGCGTCCAGATCAGGCCCGTGTACCCGACGACGCTCCCGGTCGGGCGGCCCGCCTCGACGTCGGCCGTGACCTTCTCGATCGTCGCCCGGCCCTCGATCTCGGGGGAGAAGCCGGCGTCGTTGAACACCGGCTCGCGGCGCGTGTACCAGCGCGTCTGCGCGACCCGGGAGATCTCCTCGAGCTGCTGCACGGCCGAGATCCCGCCGCCCACGATGCCCACGCGCAGCCCCGCGAAGTCCTCGAGCCGCACGTAGTCGCGGGTGTGCAGCTGGCGGCCGCGGAAGGTCTCCTGTCCGGGATAGGTCGGCAGCACCGGGTTGTTCCACGTGCCGGTCGCGTTGATGATGGCGCGGGCGAGCCACACGCCGTGGTCCGTGCGCACGACGAGGTCGCCGTCCTCGTCGTCGTCCGCGTAGTCCACCGATTCCACGCGCACGGGGCGCAGGATCGGCGGGGCGAAGCGTTCCTCGAACGCCGCGAAGTAGCGGGGGACGGCGCTCCGACTCGGCTCCGCCGGATCGAGCTCCGGCTGCGCGAGGCCCGGCAGGTCGAAGATGCGGTTCAGCTTGTCGACGTGCAGCGACTCCCACCGGTGCTGCCACGCGCCGCCCGGCACCGGGTTGGCATCCAGCACCACGTAGGTGCGCGCCGCGTCGGGGGCGTCGAGCGCGCTGGCGAAGCCGTGCCGCCGCAGATGGAAGGCGGCCGACAGACCCGCCTGCCCGGCGCCGATCACGATCACGGTGGCGGCCCGGCCTGTCATGCGTGATGCAACCGCACGCCCGATCCGCGCATTCCGGGCCGGTGCTACTTCCGGCGCACGCGGTCCTGGGCGCCGGTGGGAGGCGCGACTCCGACGTCCACCGCGGGGTGGCCGGCGCGCGACTCCCACGAGCCCTCGAGACCCTTGGCGGCATGGCGCGCGGCGCGCACGGCGCGCTCATCCGCCCAGCTGTTCAGGCGGTGGCCGGCATGCCCCTTGACGTGCTCGAGCACGACGTCGGGCAGACCCGCGGCACGGCGGGCGTCACGCGCCGCGATCAGCGCCTCGAGGATGTCGACGTTCTTCACGGGCTGCTTCGCCGACGTGCGCCAGCCGCGTCGCTTGTGGCCGTCCATCCACGACCGGTACGTGTTGATGGCGTACATCGAATCGGCCTGCACGACGAGGTCGCGCACGTGCGCGTTGTCGCGGATGCCGCGCAGCAGCGCCGTCAGCTCGCCGATGTTGTTCGTACCCTGCGGAATCGCGCCGGCCGCCCACTGGCCATCCTCGCCGACCCACGCCCATCCGGTCGGCCCGGGGTTGCCCTGGCAGGCGCCGTCGGTCGCGATCACGTACCGGTCGGAAGCGGGGACGTCGATGAGGTCGGGCACGGATCCACCGTAACCGCGCCGCACTCAGCTCCCGGGCGCGTCGGCCAGGCGTGCCTCCAGCGCGACCGCGTCGTGCGGGGCGCGACCGCGGGCGTCGTTGTCGAAGTACACGTACACGTCGCGCGGGCGCCCGTCGGGACATCCGGATCCGTCCGTCCACGCCCGGATCCGCGTCGCCCAGTCGTCGAGCTCGTCATCCGTGTAGCCGCTCTGGTACAGCTCCTGCGAGCCGTGCAGCCGCACGTACACGTGGTCGCTCGCGGTCACCTCGTCGAACATCGGGAACGTGCCGGCCGTGTCGGCGACCGTGAGCGACACGTCGCGCTCACGCAGCATCTCGGCGAAGGCGGGGTCGGCGAACGTCGCCGACCGCGGCTCGATCGAGTGGCGCAGGGGACGGTCCTCGTCGATCGCGAGGGCGGTGCGGCCCTCCATCCGCCTGTCGTGACCGCGCGCGATGTCGAGCGCCTCGGCGGTCGTGCGCGGCAGCGACTTCAGGAACGCATCGAGCGCCTCCGGCTCGAACGGCTGCCGCGCCGGCAGCTGCCAGAGGATCGGCCCGAGCTTGTCATGCAGGGTCAGCGGCCCCGATGCGAAGAAGTTCGACAGCGCCGTCCCCGCGCTCCGCAGACGCAGCATGTGCGTGATGTAGCGCGGGCCCTTGACCGCGAACACAAAGCCGCTCGGCACGCTGTCGCGCCAGCGGGCGTAGCTCGACGGACGCTGCAGCGAATAGAACGATCCGTTGATCTCGGCGCTCGACATCCGTTCGCCGATGTACTCGAGCTCGCGGCGCTGCACGAGGCCGCGGGGGTAGAAGTCTCCACGCCAGCTCGGGTATCGCCACCCGGAAACTCCCACCCACGCGCGCCCTCGTGGCGGTGTCATCCGCCGTCCGCCCACCTCAGTGCGGCGACGGGCTCGGCGGCGGGACGGTCGTCGCGGGCCTCTCCCTCGGCGAGGTCCTCCTCGGCGATCAGCACGCGCGCGCCGCTCAGCAGCGCGGCGCGGGCGAGGGCTTCGGCCGCGGGCAGGTATCCGAGCGACCCCGCGGGCAGCTCCTCGCGCTCGCTGCGCGCGACCCACGGCTCGGCGTCGAGGGCCGCGAGCGACTCGCCGTCCTCGCCCTCGTCCACCAGGCGCGCGTCGAGCACGAGCGTGTCCACGCGCGCCTGCTGCAGTGCGTCGATGACCTCGCCGATGCCGCGGGCTCCGGCCGCGCCGTCGTTCTCGGCCGCGCGTCGCCGGGCGTCGTCGATGTCCGCGCCGATCGCGCCGTTCACGGCGTCGTCGATCGCCTGCTCGAGCGCCTCGTCGTCGGATCCCTCGGCCTTCGTGTGCGCGTCGACCTCGAGGGCGAGCTCCCGCGAGGCGGGGGCGAGCTTCTCGAGCAGCAGCTGCCGGGCCCGCACGTCGCCCGCGACCACGACGAAGCGGGGCCGCCGCTCGCGCACAAGCCGGTCGACCGCGTCCGCCACCTCGGACTGGTTGTGCTGCCAGATGTCCTCGGAGTGGTTCTGGTAGCGCCGATGCGACCATCCGCCGGCCTGCACCTTGTTGAGGCTGTCGGTGCGACCCTCGATCTCCTGCGTCGCCCCTGCGGAGCCTCGATGCGCCTCGCGCACGCTGAGCCGGGCGCCCTCGCGCGCGGTCTCGACGACGAGGTAGGGCACGGCCCCGGCGCGATGACGCAGCAGGGGCAGGACGCGCGGAGCGTCGCCGTGCGCGAGCACCTCGGCTCCCAGCCGCTGCCCCGTGAACGCGTCGTCGAGCACGACCTCGCCGCCGCGCACCAGCAGGTAGCGGGTGGACGGGCTCGGGAGTCCGTCGCCGGCGGCGAGCGCGTCGCCCACCGCCTGCGCGTCGGCCTCGGGCGCACCCGCGTCGCCGAGCGGATCCGTCACGGCGCGGATCTTCGCGACCTCCTCCTGCCGCGGGCGCTCGCCGCGTCCGTCGGTCAGCACGGTCGTCCAGGGGCCGGGCTGTCGCAGCAGCTCGGCCAAATCGTGGTTCGCGTCAGCCATCCTGGGCTCCTTCCTCGGCATCCGCCGGGTTCGCGTCGCTGTCGGCGATCTCGGGTCCGTCGCGCCGGAACGCGCGCTCGACCTCCGGGTCGTCGGTGTCGTCGGGCAGCGGCTCGGTCTCCCGGAACGGCTCGGCATGCGCCGACCCGGGTGCGCCCTGCACGATCCCGCGGCTCTCCTGTTCGAGTTGCTCGTCCATCTCCGGTCCGTGCGTGGCATTGCCTCGCTGGGCGTCGCTCATGGCTGTCTCCCTTCGTCGTCCCCCGACCGTAGGTCGAGGGGGCAGGCGCTCCCTACGGGCTTGACGGCCGCCGACGCGACGGATAGGTCCCTCGCAGGCCGCGGGGGCGTCACTGCGATGATGGACGGATGACCTCCGCGAACCTCACCCGCGACGAGACGGCCGCGCGTGCCGCCGCGATCTCCCTCCGCCACGCCCGCGTCGAACTCGACGTCTCGGGCGCGCCGGACCCGCAGCGCACCGGCTTCCCGACGACCGTCACGCTGGGCTTCGACGCGCACGCCGATGCGACCTGGATCGATTTCCTGGGCGAGGCCGTCCTGCGCGTCCAGGTGAACGGATCCGAGCAGGATGTGGACTGGGACGGCGCCCGCATCCGGATCGCCGGCCTCGCGCGCGGTGCGAACGAGGTGCGCATCGAGGCGGTCGGCGCGTACAGCCGCTCGGGCGAGGGCCTGCACCGCTTCCGCGATCCGGTCGACGGCGAGACCTACCTGTACACGCAGTACGAGCCGGCCGACGCGCGCCGCGTGATGCCGTGCTTCGAGCAGCCCGATCTGAAGGCGCGCTACACGTTCGTGATCACGGCACCCGCGGGCTGGCACGTGCTGTCGAATCAGGCGCCGGCCCGCTCGTCCGACGACGGCGCGACGCAGACGGTCGAGTTCGCGCCGACGCTGCCGATCTCGAGCTACATCACGGCGGTCGTCGCGGGCCCGTACCACCGCGTCACGGGGGAGTGGTCCAAGCCCTCGGCGGACGGCGCCGAGCAGCGCGTCCCCCTGGGTGCCTACTGCCGTGCCTCCCTCGCGCCGCACTTCGACGCCGACGAGATCCTCGAGATCACCCGGCAGGGGCTCGACTTCTTCGACGAGGCGTTCGGGTTCCCGTACCCGTGGTCGACCTACGACCAGGTGTTCGTGCCCGAGTACAACCTGGGCGCGATGGAGAACCCAGGGCTCGTGACGTTCACCGAGGCGTACGTGTTCCGCGGCGCCTCGACCGACGCGCAGCACGAGGGGCGCGCGAACACGATCCTGCACGAGATGGCGCACATGTGGTTCGGCGACCTCGTCACCATGCGGTGGTGGGACGATCTGTGGCTCAAGGAGTCGTTCGCCGACTACATGGGCTCGCACGCATCCGTCGCCGCGACCCGGTTCACGGACGCGTGGGTGTCGTTCGCCGCGCGGCGCAAGACGTGGGCGTACCTGCAGGACCAGCTGCCCACCACGCATCCGATCGTCGCGGACATCCCGGACCTCGAGGCCGCGAAGCTCAACTTCGACGGCATCACCTACGCCAAGGGCGCCTCGGTGCTCAAGCAGCTCGTCGCGTACGTGGGCGAGGAGGCGTTCTTCGAGGGCGCACGCCGCTACTTCCGCGCGCACGCGTACGGCAACACCACGCTCGGCGACCTGCTCACGGAGCTCGAGGGCGCCTCGGGCCGCGACCTGCGCGCGTGGTCGGCCGCGTGGCTGGAGACGACGGGCATGTCGACGATCGCGTACGACCGGTCCGCGCGCGCACTGACGCAGACGGATGTGCGCCCGCACCGGCTCGCGATCGGCTGCTACACGCTCGCGAACGGGCGCCTGACGCGCACCGACCTCATCGAGACCGACCTGCTCGAGGAGAGCGCCCCGCTCCCGCTGCCGGACGCCGACCTGATCCTGATCAACGACCGCGATCTGACGTACGCGAAGGCGCGGCTCGACGAGCGCTCGCTCGCGGCCGTGGAGGAGGGGCTGTCGACGATCGAGGACCCGCTCGCGCGCGGGCTGATCTGGGCCTCGCTGTGGGACGCGACGCGCGACGGCGAGCTGCCCGCGCGCCGCTACCTCGCGATCGTGCGGCGGCACGCGCCCGCCGAGCCGAACGTCGGCCTGCTCACCGCCGCGACCGCCAACGCGGCGTTCGCGATCGGCCACTACGTGCCGACACCGGACCGGCCGGCCGAGCGCCGCGCGTGGCTCGACACGACGTGGGAGCAGACCCGGACGTCGACGGGCGGCACGCAGCTGACCTGGGCCCGCGCCCTCGGCGGGGCCGCGGCCTTCGACGACGGACGCGCGACCGGGCTGCGCGCGATGCTCGACGGATCCGCGCCCGCGCCGGAGGGCCTCGCGCTCGACGCCGACCTGCGCTGGTCGTGGCTCACGGCGCTCGCCGCGACCGGTCACGCCGGCCAGGCGGAGGCGGACGCCGAACTCGCTCGCGACGACACCGCGACCGGTCGCACGTCCTGGATCCGCGTGCTCGCCGCGCGACCCGAGGCGGAGGTGCGCGCGGCCGCGTGGGACGCGGCGTGGCACGATCTCGCGCTCACGAACGACCACCTGGATGCGACGATCGGCGGCTTCCGCACCGGCGACAGCCGGCACCTGATCGCCCGCTTCGACGACGAGTACTTCGCGCGGATCCGCGACGCGTGGTCGGAGCGGAGCATCGAGATCGCGCGCCGCCTCGTGACGGGCCTGTTCCCGTCGTCCGAGTCCCTCGATCCCGTCGACGCCTGGCTCGCCGCGAACGCCGACGCACCGGCGTCGCTGCGCCGCCTGGTGCTCGAGCAGCGCGACCACCTCGCTCGAGAGCTGCGCGTGCGGGCCGCGCAGGGCTGACGCCGCCGGGTCGCGGCCGCTCAGAGACCGCGCATCGTGAACGAGCGCGTCAGCATCCCCCGCAGCGGCGGCGTCGCCAGCACCCGGATGAGGGCGTTGCGGGCGTGCAGCGGCAGCGCGCGGGCCGGCGCGCCCATCGCCATGTTGAAGCGGGCCCGGCGCATGGCGCGCCGCGCGGCGATGCGCCGTCGCCGTCCCCAGCGCCGCAGCGCGCGGGCCGGGGAGCCGGCGCGCAGCCCCGAGGCGATCGCGCGGTCCAGGTGCACGGCGTCGATCCAGCCGAGGTTCATGCCCTGCCCGCCGATGGGGCTGACCTCGTGCGCGGCGTCGCCCGCGAGGGCGATCCGCCCCCGGCTGAAGGCCGCGGCGAGGTGCTGGCGCGCGGTGAACGCGCTCGCCTCCGACACCGGCGTGATCCGCGTTCCCACCCGCTGGGCGAGGATGCCCGCGAGCGCCGCCGCGTCGGGCGACTCACCGGCATCGGGGGCGCGGCGACCGACGGCCGACCGTCGCGCCGGTCGAGGCAGCCGGGCGACCCAGCGGCGCCTGCCGCCGGGCAGCGGGAACGACTCGACCACGCCGTCGGGCTCCAGACTCAGCAGCGCCGTGTCGGCGGGCGAGTCCGTATCCGCCTGGGCGTCGACCATGGCGTAGTGCGCGCGCCCGGGGCGTGAGCGCCACGCGATCCCCAGCCGCTCTCGCACGGCGCTGCGGGTGCCGTCCGCACCGACGACGATCCGAGCCTCGACCCGGCCGCCGTCTCCCGTCAACGCCAGCTCGACGCCGCCGCGCCGCCGCCGCAGGTCGGTCACCGCCACCCCGCGGCGCAGCGCGCCCGGCGCCAGCGCCGCGAGGCGCGCTTCCAGCAGGCGCTCGGTATGCTGCTGCGGGACCGACAGCACGGCATCGCCGAACGTCAGGTGCGCGAGCTGCGCCCCGCGGCACGTCGCGACGCCGCCGCGGATCGGGATGGCCGCGCGCCGCAGCTCGGCTCCCACGCCGGCGGCATCGAGGGCCGCGAGCCCGGGAGCGTGGATGCCGATCGCGCGCGTGCGCGGGCCGGGCTCGGGGCGGCGATCGAGCACGACGACGTCGAGGCCGCGCGCCGCGAGCAGGCACGCGAGCAGCAGCCCCACCGCACCCGCCCCGACGATCGCGACGTCGTGCAGCACCGGCGGCTCGGCCCGCCGGCGCATCACGCCTCCCACACCGCCTCGAGCCGCGACGGGAACGCGCGCCGCACGTGCCAGCCGGGCGGCAGCGCCGCACGCAGCTCGGCGGCCGTCGCGCTGCGCCGGATCGAGGTGAGCCCGTCCGGGCGGATGAACGTGTCGCGCAGCAGGGTGCTCTGCAGCGGCCAGGTGGCGGCCGCGAACGCGAGGTAGGCCGCGCGGGAGCGCTCGATGTCGCCGTGCACCGCCACACCGCCCGGCTCGAGCAGCCGCTCGCTGTCGGCGAGCAGCGCATCCCGGTCGTCGTCGCCGAGGTGGTGCAGCACGTGGTTGGACAGCACGACGTCGAAGCGCTCGCCGGCGTCGCGCAGGTCCGACGAACTCGCGCGCTCGAACCGCACGCCGCGGGGAGCGCCCCGGCCGGCGGCGAACGCGACCGCGCGCGGCTCCGGGTCGATGCCGATCGCCTCGACCCGCAGGCCGTCCCGCTCGGCCCAGCGCCGCACGCGTCGCGGCAGATCTCCGCCGCCCGTGCCGATGTCGAGCACGCGCCCGGTGCCGCGCACGGCGCGCAGACGCGGCCGGATCCATCTCCGGTAGACCGCCTTCTGACCCGACACGGCCGCGTTGACCAGGGCGAAGCGCTCGTAGGTGCGGCGCAGCGTCTCGGGATCGCACGCCGGATCGTCCATCAGCTCCCGCGCGTCGACGGCGCGCTCGGCGAGGAACCCCGGCACCTCAGCCCCGCACGGTCAGCAGCGCCGACTCCACGGTCAGGCCCGGGCCGAACGCCATCGCGGCCACGCGATCGCCGTCGGCCGTGGCCCCGTCGTCGAGGATGCGGCGCAGCACGAACAGCACGGTCGCGCTCGACATGTTGCCGTAGGTGCGGAGCGTCTCGCGGGCCGGCACGAGCTGGTCCTCCGTGAGGCTCAGGGCGTGCTCGACCTTGTCGAGGATGCTGCGCCCGCCGGGGTGCACCGCCCAGTGGGTGATCCGATCCGACACCGTGCCGTCCTGCAGCGCGGCCGCCAGCGGCGCCTCGTCCGCCAGCAGCGGCTGGACGGCGCCGATGACGTGCTCGCCGATGATCGAGGGCACGGCGTTGGAGAGCACCATCTCGAAGCCGTGATCGCCGATCCGCCACGCCATGTCGCCCTCGCCGACCGGTGTCGTGCGCGTGGCGAACCGGTCCAGCTCGAGCACGCGCGCGCCGTCGGCCGGCGGCCGGCCGGTGACCACCGCGGCGCCCGCCCCGTCGGCGAACAGCGACGTGGCGATGATCGTGTCGGGATCCTCCGAGGTGCGCAGGTGCAGCGTGCACAGCTCGACGCTGACCACGAGCACCACCGCCTCCGGGTCGGCGCCGCACAGCTGCGAGGCGAGATTCAGCGCCGGCATCGCGGCGTAGCACCCCATGAACCCGAGGTGGAAGCGCTGCACGCCCGCGCGCAGCCCGAGATCGCGCGCCAGGGCGAAGTCCGGACCCGGCGCATAGAACCCCGTGCACGAGACCGTGATGACGTGCGTCACATCCGCGATGTCGATGCCGGGCGCGGCGTCGATCGCCTTGCGGCCGGCTTCGACGTACATCGGACCGGCCTCCGCCGCGTACAGCTCGTTCCGCGCCTTGGTGCCGGGAAGCAGCAGCTCCCGCGACTCGTGGTCGAAGAACAGCGCCTCCTCGTCATCGCGCGGCTGCAGCGTGAGCTCCTCCAGCACCGTGTGGCGCGTCTCGATGCCCGAGACGCCGAAAGACGTCGAGACCAGGCGCTTGGCGAGGCGGGACAGGCCTGGCTGTGCCGCGAACACGTCGCGGACCTCTTCCTGGACGAGGACGGTCGGGGGACGACGGTGGCGAGGCCGACGATCGAGGCGGTCATGCCGTGAGAGTAAGCAGCACGGCGGAAGCCGCGACAGGGGGTTGCGCCGTGGCGCCACCGATGCAGACCTCGCCGTGCGCGACCGCCGCGCGGCTTTCAGCCGCCCGCATGGGGGCCGAGACTGCGGTGCACGGCCGAGATCACCGCGGAGCCCTCGCCCACGGCCGCGGCCACGCGCTTGAGCGAGCTGCGGCGCACGTCGCCGACCGCGAAGCACCCCGGCACGGAGGTCTCGAGCGCGTCCGGCTCGCCGTCGCCGGTCCAGGTGCCGGCCTCCAGCACCTCGCGCCCAGTGAGGATCGACCCCCACCGGTCGCGCGCCACGGGCCCGGCCCAGTCGGTGCGGGGGCGCGCGCCGATCGTGATGAACAGCGCATCGGCCGGCTCCTCGTGACGGTCGCCTTCCGCATCCTCGAGCACGACTCCGCCGAGCCGCCCGGCCTCCGGGGCCGCGACGGCGTCGACGACGCGCGAGCGGGTGATGAGGCGCACTCCCGCTGCCGCCAGGGCGTCGATCAGATACTGCGACATGCTCTCGGCGAGGCCCTCACCGCGCACCACGAGCGTCACGGCGCGCGCGAACCGCGCCAGGTGCAGCGCGGCCTGGCCCGCGGAGTTGCCGCCGCCCACCACGATCGCGGCGCGTCCGGACTGGGCGCGCGCCTCCACGGACGAGGCGCCGTAGAACACGGACGAGCCGACGTAGGGGGCGAGGGCCGGCACGGCGAGGCGGCGGTAGTCGACACCCGTCGCGATCACGACCGCGCGCGCGAGCACCGTCTCCTCGTCGTCGACCGTCAGCCGAAGGCGTGCCGAGCCGCCGGCGTCCTCGAGCGCGAGACACGTGCACCGTCGCGCGTGCGCGAAGTGCGCGCCGAACAGCCACGCCTGGCGGTACGCCCGCTGGGCGAGCTCGGCGCCCGCCACGCCGCGGGGGAAGCCGAGGTAGTTCCGGATCAGCGAGCTCGATCCCGCCTGTCCTCCCACCGAGGCCGCTTCCAGCACGAGCGTGTCGAGGCCCTCGCTCGCCGCATAGACCGCGGACGCGAGACCCGCCGGCCCGGCGCCGACGATCGCGACGTCCACGACGCGATCGGGAAGCGCGGTCGTGTACCCGCCGACCCGGGCGAGCTCGGCGTCGCCGGGATCGACGAGCACCCGCCCGTCCGCCGTCGCGACGATCGGCGCATGCGCGGTGCCGGGAGCCAGACCCGCCGCGCTCATCAGACCCGCCGCCTCCGGACCGTCCGAGGCGAGCTCGCGCACCGCGATGCCGGCGCGCTGGAGGCGCGCGCGCACGACGTGCGAGCGTGCACCGGTGGGGTCGGCGACGAGCGTGAACTCGGGATGATCGACCCCGGCCGCACGCGACCACTCGCGCAGCAGCTCGGTCACGGCGCGGTGGAACGACTCGTCCGGACGCTGCCGCGGCGCCACGAGGTACCCCTCGATCGCGCCACGCGCCATGTGGCCGAGCAGCTCGTCCACGACCCGTTCGTCGCCCCACTCGCCCCACTCGATCACGAGCGCGCGGCTGGTGTCGGGAGACACCTGCGCCAGGTGGGGGAGCAGCCCGTCGTCGGCGCTCGCCGCGTCGCGCCCCGCCGCGAGGATAGCGATGCGCACGGAGCCGGCCACCAGCGCGTCGATCTCGGCGCGCGCCGCCGCATGGTCGGTCAGCCGCAGGACGCGGTAATCGTCTCCATAGCGCCGCTCCAGCTCCTCGGCCACCCCAGAGGGGACGGAGCCGACGACGACGATGACCGGTGCCATCGAGGGCGCGGGCTCGGGCTCCGGGATCACGGCTCGCCCCCTGTCGCTGCGCCTCGCTGCGGGCCGTCGCGGGCGCGCCGCCCCGTGGGGGCGAGTGTAGCGCCCTGGACAGCGGCTGCGCGCGGGAAGAGACTGCCGTCATGACGACCCCCTCGGGCATCCGGACCCCCGACCAGCGGCTCCGCGTCTTCGTCAGCTCGACCCTGAGGGAGATGGCGACCGAGCGGAAGGCCGTGCGCCGGGTGATCGAGGAGCTGGGCCTGACGGCCGTCATGTTCGAGCTCGGAGCGCGACCGCATCCGCCGCGCGAGCTCTATCGCGCGTACCTCGCCCAGAGCGACATCTTCGTGGGCCTGTACGCGGAGCGATACGGCTGGGTCGCGCCGGGGGAGGACGTCTCCGGGCTGGAGGACGAATATCGGCTGGCGCCCCCCGACATGCCCCGGCTCGTGTACGTCAAGACCGTCGCACAGCGCGAGCCCCGCCTCGACGCCCTGCTCGACAGCATCCGCGAGGAGGATCGGGCGGCGTACGTGTACTTCTCGGGGGAGGAGGAGCTGGCGGAGCTCGTGCGCGGCGACCTCGCCACGCTGCTGTCCGAGCGCTTCCGCCCGCCGGCCGTGCCGAGCGCGGAACCGGCGTCCGCGGCGGGACCCGCGCGCCTGACGCCGCCGCCCTCGCCGCTGACGCGGCTCATCGGCCGGGAGCGCGAGCTCGGCGCGGTCACGGGGCTGCTGCGCGGCGGCGCCCGGCTCCTGACCGTCACCGGGCCGGGCGGGATCGGCAAGAGCAGGCTCGCACTCGATGCGGCGGCGGCCGCGCGCGACATCTTCCCCGACGGCGTCGCGTTCGTCGATCTGAGCGCCGTGCGCGATGCCGCCCAGGTCTCGCGTGCGATGGCGGCGGCGCTCGGCATCCACGACGTCGGCGAGCGCGACGCGGACGAGAAGCTGCGCGTGGCCCTGCGCGACCGCCGGCTCCTCATCGTCGTGGACAACTTCGAGCAGGTCGCCGACGCGTCGCTCGGGCTCCGCGACCTGCTCCTGGACGTGCCGACGCTCACGCTGCTGGTGACGAGCCGCGTGCTGCTGAGGATCGCGGGCGAGCAGGTCGTCGAGCTCGGCCCGCTCGCGCTCCCGGACGCGGATCGGGCCGGGCCGGACGTGGCCGCGCGGTCCGCGGCGGTCGAGCTGTTCGTCGAGCGCCTGCGCGCGACGAGACCGGACTTCGCGCTCACGGCCGACAACGCGCAGGACATCGTCGACATCTGCGTGGCTCTCGACGGCGTGCCGCTCGCGATCGAGCTCGCCGCGGCCCGCGCCCGCGCCCTGTCGCCCGGCGAGATCCTGCAGCGTCTGCGGCGCCGCCTGCCGGTCCTCGCCGGCGGCGGGCGCGATCTTCCCGAGCGTCAGCGCACCATGCACGACACGATCGACTGGAGCGTGCAGCTCCTGCCGCCGTCCGCGCGCGAGCGCTTCGCGGGCCTGGGCGTCTTCGCGGGACCGTTCTCGCTGGACGCGGTCGAGGCCGTCACGGGCGGCGCGCCCGGAGCCGACGTCATCGACGACCTCGCCGTGCTGGTGGACAGCAGTCTCGTCCGGCAGGAGGAGCGGGGAGACCGCGCCGTGTACACGATGCTCGCGGCCGTCCGCGAGTTCGCGCGCGAGCAGCTCGTCGCGCGCGGCGACGCGGCCGAGCTGTCGGATCGGCACGCCGGCTGGTTCCTCGCCCTCGCCGACCGCGCCGAGCGGCCGCTCGAGGGGCCGCTGCAGCGCGAGTGGATCATCCGGCTCGCGGAGGTGGCCGACGACCTGCGGGCGGCGGAGCGGCACCTGCTCGACTCCCGCCGCTGGGCGGACGCCGCCCTGCTCGCCTGGCGGCTCTACGTCTACTGGTGGATCGGCGGCCACCTCGGCGAGGTGCGCGGCTGGATGACAGAGGTGCTCACCGCCGGCGACCGGCTCGACGACGGCACACGGGCCATCGCGCTGTACTTCTCGCGCGCCATCGCGTTCTGGCAGGACCCGGACGAGTCGCTCGTGCCGGACCTGCGCGAGAGCGCCGCGGGCTTCCGCGCGATCGGCGATCGAGCCGGGGACGCGCTGGCGCTCGCATCCGTCGGGCTCGCGCTGCTCGGAGCCGTGCACCCGCCCGACGTGCCGGGTGCCAGGGCGGCGCTCGATGAGAGCCTCGCGCTCTTCCGCGAGGTGGGCGACTCGTGGGGCTGCGGGCTCGTGCTCGCGGCTCTCGGCCGCATCGACCTGCTCGAGCGCCGGCCGGACACGGCGCTCGGGCGATTCGACGAGGCGCTCGGCTTCGCGCAGGACCTCGGCGACCGGCTGGGCGAGTCGATCGCGCGCTTCCACCGCGGCGCGGCGTTCCTGCTGCGCGGCGACGTCGAGGCCGCACGCGAGAGCTTCGCGTCCTGCCTGCGGATCTCGGACGAGCTGGATCACGACGAGGGGCTCGCGTACGGCATCGAGGGACTGACGGCGGTCGCGGCGGCCGGCGGTGACGTCGACCGTGCCGGCCGACTGCTCGGCGCGGCCGAGATGCTGCGCGAGCGCACGGGCCTGTACGACGTGCCCACGTTCGCGGTGGCCGTGCCGTTCGTCGAGGCGCTGCGGGCGGGAGCGGCCGCGGCCGATCTCGAAGCGGCGCGCGTCGCAGGGCGCGCGCTGCCGACGGCGGAGGCGGTCGCCTACGCGCTGCGGCCGGCAGGGGAGGGCTGAGTCCTGTCGACGAGAGACGACCGCGTGCTGCCGGCGACCCGCATCCTCGCCGCCGTCATCATCCCGTTCCTCGTCGTGGCGAGCGTGCTGCTCGTCCTGCTGCCGGGCGAGACCGACGTCACGTTCGCGTGGACGATCCAGCCGCCGCTGACGGCCATGCTCCTCGGCGCGGCCTACGTGGGCGGCATCTGGTTCTTCACGGTGGCGTGCCTCACCCGGGCGTGGCATCACGTGTGGACGGGCTTTCCCGCGGTCGTCGTGTTCGCCGCCCTCCTCGGCATCGCGACGATCCTGCACGTCGACCGCTTCCATGCCGGTCACCCGTCGTTCATCGCATGGGCCGTGCTCTACGCGACGACCCCGTTCGCCGTCCTCGCCGTGCTCCTCGTCAATCGCCGGCGCGACGACGGCCGGCCCGACGCGGTGGACGCCGTGATCCCGCGGACGTGGGCCGTCGCGCTCGCGACCGTGGGAGGGGCCGCGTCGCTCACGGGCCTGGTGCTGTTCGCGCTGCCGCAGCTGCTCATCGGCGGGTGGGGCTGGGCGCTCACGCCGCTGACGGCGCGGGTCGTCGGCGCCGTGCTCACGCTGCCGGGCGTCGTGGGCATCTGGATGCTCGTCGACCGGCGGTGGTCGAGCTTCCGCACGATCATCGCGGCCCAGCTGGCGAGCCTGGCCGTGATGATCGCGGCGCTCGCCGCGCGTGCGGAGGACATCGACTGGACGCGTCCGTCGGCGTGGTTGTTCGCCGCCGCGATCGTGGCTTCCGCGGCGTGCTACGTCGCCTTCTTCCTGACCATGGAGCGCCGGAGGGTCGGACGATCGCGCGGACCTCGTCGTCCGTCGTCGCCGAGCCGATCTACATCCACAGGATGACCCGGATCCCCACCGCGGCCGACGCGGCGGGCGGGGCGGCCGACGAGGCTGGAGGCATGACCTCATCCCTGACCTCACCGGCAACTTCCGCCATCCTGTCCGCGACCGGTCTCGTGAAGAGCTACGGTCCCACCCGCGCACTCGACGGCGTCTCGATCGAGGTGCGCGCGGGAGAGGCCGTCGCCATCATGGGCGCCTCCGGCTCGGGGAAGACCACCCTCCTGCACGTGCTGGCAGGGATCCTCTCCGCCGACCAGGGCGCCGTGACGCTGCAGGGCCGCTCGGGACCCGTCCGCATCGACGGCCTCGGCGAGGGCGAGCGGTCACGGTTGCGACGCGAGGAGTTCGGCTTCGTGTTCCAGCAGGGGCTGCTGATCCCCGAGCTCACCGCCGTCGAGAACGTCGCGCTGCCGCTGCTGCTCACGGGCCATGCCCGGCGCGATGCCGAGGCGCACGCCGCGCAGTGGCTCGCGGCGCTCGGGCTCGCAGGGCTCGAGCAGCGCCGCATCGGCCAGCTGTCGGGCGGCCAGGCGCAGCGCGTCGCGATCGCACGCGCGCAGGCGACCGGCGCGAGGATCCTGTTCGCCGACGAGCCGACCGGCGCGCTCGACTCGGCCACCTCCGCCGACGTCATGACCGCGCTGCTGCACTCGACCCTGAGCCGGGGACACGCGCTCGTCGTCGTCACGCACGACCCGCAGGTCGCCGCCCGATGCACCCGCACGATCCGGATGCAGGACGGCCGGATCACGGGCGACGCGCCCGCGACCGTCACGAGCGAGGTGGCCCGATGACCGCCGTCGTCGCCCCCGCGCCGCCGGCCCCGGCCTCCGGCCGCGCGCCCGTCGTCCGGCTCACGTGGCTGCTCGCACGACCGAGCGCGCAGAGCGGCGCGGCGCTTGTCCTGCCCGCCGTGGCGTTCGCGGTCACGACCGCCCTGCTGCTCGTCGTCCTGGGCGGCGTGCTGATGTTCTGGGGCTGGGACGTCGCGGACCAGCCGGATGCCGGCGTCTACCAGATGCTCAGCGTGATCGCCCTCGCGGTGCTGCTGATCCCGCTCGTCTCGCTGGGCGGTGCCGCCGCACGGCTGTCCGCTCGCCGTCGCGACGACAGGCTCGCGACGCTGCGACTGCTGGGCGCCTCGGCCGGCACGGTCGGCGCCATCACGGTGCTGGAGTCGACCGCCGTCGCGCTGCTGGGGGCGCTCGCCGGCGTGGCGCTGTATCTCGCGCTCATGCCGCTCGTCGGGCTCGTCTCGTTCGGGGGCGCGCCGATCGGAGCGGCCGCGCTGTGGGCCGGCCTCCCCGCCGTCGCCGCCGTGATCGCGGGCGTCGCCGTGCTCGCCGCGATCAGCGCCGCCGTTGGCCTGCGCCAGGTGGTGGTGTCGCCGCTCGGAGTGCGGGCGCGCACCGATGCCCCCAAGCTGCACTGGGTGCGTGTGGTGATCGCGGTGGCCGTCGTCGCGCTCGGCTTCGCGGCGCTCAACATGCCCTCCATCGCGCCCGGCGTCATGGTCGCCTTCCTCATCGCCGGCGTCTTCGGCGCGGGGCTTGCGGTGCTCAACGTGCTCGGCCCCTGGTTGATCGGCGTGTTCGCCCGCGTGCAGCTGCGCCGCGCGAGGACGGCCGCCCAGCTGCTCGCGGCCCGCACGGTGCGCGAGTCGCCGAAGGCGGCGTGGCGGCAGGTCGGCGGCGTCGCGATGACCTCGTTCGTCGCGGTCGTCGCGGGTGCCGGCATGGCTCTCGTCTCGGGTGCGCAGGACGCGCTGATCCTGGCGCGCGACGTGCAGACCGGCGTGCTGCTGACGCTCGTGGTGTCGTTCGCTATGGTCGCCTGCTCGGTGGGCGTGAATCAGGCGGCCGCGATCCTGGATCGCCGCGCGCTGCACGTCGCGCTCGATCGGATCGGCATGCCGCTCGAGGTCGCCGAGTCGGCGCGCACCCGTGCGACCATGGCGCCGCTGCTGTTCACGGTGATCGTGTCGGCGCTGATCGGCGGGGTGCTCGTGCTGCCGCTCGTCGGCATCGCGATGATCATGGCGCCGCTCTCGCTCGGGGTGATCGCCGGGTGCTTCGCCGCCGGGATCGCCGTGGTGTGGCTGGCGGTGCGCGCCACGCGGCCGGTGCTGCGGCGGGTGCTCGCCCAGCCCGACCGCGCGGAGTAGCCCCCCGCCGCGGCGACCGGTTCGTCCTCGTACGCCGGGGCCGGTGCGCCTTCGCCTACGCCTCCGGCGTCGCGCGCGGTCCCGGTCCCGGTCCGGGCGGCGGCCCCGGTTCCGGCGCGGGGGTGCGCTGCGAGCGGTCGCGCACCCGGTCGACGAGGATGCGCCACGGCCCCTCCAGCCCGCGCTCGGGAAGCACGGCCTCGTTCTGCGCCCACGTGATGCGGTAGATGTAGCGGTCGGGCTCGGCCGGCGGCGCGGACGGGGCGTCGTCCCAGGGCAGCGACTCGACGAGCTCCCACCAGTCGCGGCGGTCGGGCTGCTCCTCGATCCGCACCTCCCACGTGACGCGGATGCCGGCGAAGCCGCCCGTCCGCACCACGACCACTCTCATGGCCGCAACGTTAGTCCCGCCGCATCTTCTCCCGCACCCGCCCCGGGCTGACGCCCACGGCGTCCCACGCCTCGGTCACCGCGCGGGCCTCGTCG
The DNA here is from genome assembly GCF_016805985.1 of Microbacterium sp. JZ31. Lineage (NCBI taxonomy): Bacteria > Bacillati > Actinomycetota > Actinomycetes > Micrococcales > Microbacteriaceae > Microbacterium > Microbacterium sp. JZ31. Next base: position 2,015,895 of record NZ_CP017661.1, on the reverse strand, counting down.
GAGTCGTCGCCGAACAGCTCGGTCGCGACGACGGACGTCGCGGCCGCGAACTGCACGAACGTGGCGGTCTCGGTGATGCGATCGCCCGTGAGCGTTTCGTACCAGATGCGGCCGGCGCGCTCCCACGCGTGCCCGCCGAGCGCCTCGGCCAGCACGACGAAGGCGCGGTTCGGGATGCCCGAGTTGATGTGCACGCCGCCGTTGTCGTCGCTCGTCTCGACGTAGTCGCGCATGTGGGCGGGCTGCGGATCCTTGCCGAGCACTGGATCGTCGTACGCCGTGCCGGGGGAGCGCATCGAGCGGATCGCCTCACCCCTGACCTTGTCCGTGAAGATCCCGGCGCCGATGAGCCACGTGGCCTCCTGGGCCGTGTGGCCCTGCAGGCGCTGCTCGACGAGTGCGCCGAACACGTCGGAGACGTGCTCGTTCAAAGCGCCGGACTGACCCTGGTAGACGAGGTTCGCCGTGCGCTCGGTGACGCCGTGCGCGAGCTCGTGCCCGATGATGCTGAGGGATCCGGTGAATCCGCGGAAGATCTCGCCGTCGCCGTCTCCGAACACCATGCGGGCACCGTCCCAGAACGCGTTGTCGTAGTGCTCGCCGAAGTGCACCGTGGCGTCCAGCCGCATGCCGGATCCGTCGATGGAGTCGCGCGCGAACGCCTCCCAGAACAGCGCGTAGGTGTGCCCGAGCCCGTCGTAGGCCCGCGTGACCGCGACGTCGCCCGTCTCGGGCTGTCCCTCCGCGCGCACCTGCTCGCCCGGGAGGTCCTCGGTGTTCCTCGCGTCGAAGATCAGCCGATCGGGCGCGCCGGGCTCGGTCGAGCCCGCGACCGGCCGCTGCAGCTCTGGACGCACGGACGGCCGGACGAGACCGGGAACGGTCTCGCCCGAACCGCGGTGCTCGCGGAACGGCCCGTCGATGCCGAGCGTGCGACGAGCGGCCTCCGGGGCGCCGGCGAACGCCTCCTCGTCGAGCTCCGCGATGCGCGCGAGCAGGAACGGGGGCACGATTCCGCGATGGATCGCGGGGGCGGGTCCGGAGGGAGTCATACCAAGATGCTGTCAGCCGGCTCCGACATCTGCGCGTGCTTGCACCGGATGTCCCGCTGCGCTATCCGCGCAGTTCCGCCAGCGCCGCGGCCTGGTGGCGGTGCCCCACCGTCTCGTAGCCGACGATCACGACGACCGGCGCCAGCGCGATGATCCCGATCCCGACGCTCAACGAGGCGCCGGCGGCCACCGCGAGAACGGCGACGACCAGCACGGCGACGGATCCGGCGAACAGCAGCAGGGAGAACGGGCCGAAGCGCCCGAGCAGCACGGCGTGCAGCGCGAACAGGACGAGCAGGAACACCGCGATGGGGACCACGATCGTCGCCAGCGCGGCGACGTCGTCGATGTGCGCGTCGCGCCGGATCGCCACGGCGGCGACATGCAGGCCGGCGCCGGTCGCGGCGAGCGCGGCGAACAGGGCGAGGTGCGCGTAGCCCCACGGGAACGATCGTCCGGGGCGCCGGGCGAGCACGTCGCCGGACGGCATCAGGAAGTAGACCCACCACATGCCGAACGCGAGCGCCATGCCGCCGAAGGCGACCACGCCCGCCGCGAGCGACCAGCCCTCCTCCTCGACGACCGCGGACACCGACAGCACCGTGCCGAGCACGATCTCGCCCAGCGTGATGATGGCGAGCAGCCCGTAGCGCTCGGCGATGTGGTGCGGGTGCCACGGCGTACGGCCGCCGCGGCGCTCCGCCACGACGGGGACGAGCATCTCGGCGGCGGCGAGTGCGAAGAAGAGCGCGACCGCGACGACGAGCGGCGGGTCGATGAAGATCAGCACGATCCAGCCCACCTGCATCAGGCCGACGAGTGCGGCGTAGGTCCGGGCGGTCCGGCGGTGCCGCGGGTCGTGGCGCGCGACGCGCAGCCAGAGCCCGATGCCGGCGACGCGCATCACGACGTAGCCGGCGACGGTCAGGACGTTGTCCAGGTGATGTCCCTCGTCGATCGAGTGGAACATCGGCGGCAGGCCGAGCGCCAGGATGATCACGCCCACCATCTGCACGAACGTCGCGATGCGGAACACGATGTCGTCGTTGTCGAAGGCCGACGCGAGCCACGTGTAGTTGATCCACGCCCATGTCACGCCGAAGACGCCGACCACGAACCCCACGATCGCCGCGCCGAAGTGCCCGAGCTCGAGCAGGTGCGCGGCCTGCGCGCCCGCCTGGCTGAACGCGATCACGAACGTGAGGTCGTACAGCAGTTCGAGGGGCGTCGCGGCCCTGTGCGGTTCGCGCGGGTCGCGTCCGCTCATCCGGCGGAGCCGGTGGTGCAGCGGCGGAAGGGGACGGGGATGCAGCGGCGGCGCGCCAGACGTCATGGCGCCATCGTGCCAGAGCGCGGGCGGCGGCCGGCGTCAGGCGCGGGCGTCGCGGGGCGGCGTGCGCAGGCGGCGGCGTTCGCGCAGGATCATCGCGGCGCCGAGCAGCCACAGCGGGATCTGGGTCGCGAACGCCCAGCGGAAGGCCGCGTCCGTGTAGTGCTCGGGACGCGATGCGCCCTGCAGGTCCATCGCGATGCCGATGAACAGGATCGCGATGAGCGCGGCGAGGAACCCGCCGACGTTCGTGACGCCGGTCGCGGTGCTGAGCCGGTGCGCCGGGTTGTGGGCGCGCGCGAAGTCGAACGCGACCATGGACGCGGGGCCGCCCATCGCGAGCGCCACGACGAGCACGACGAGCAGCCAGACCGGCACGGTCCCCGGCCACAGCAGCACGAGCACCCACACGGCGAGCTGGGCGGCGACGGCGGGCAGCACGAGATAGCGGGAGCGCAGGTGCGGATGCCGCGCCGAGAAGGCGCCCACGACGGGACCCAGCACGATGCCGGCCACGACGTACACGGACGTCACGGCCGCGGCCTGTCCCGTCGACAGCCCCTCGCCGGCCGTGAGGAACGGGATGCCCCACAGCATCACGAACGCGGAGCCGGCGAAGGGCGTGGCGAAGTGCGTCCAGAACGCCAGGCGCGTGCCTGGCTGCGCCCACGCGGCCCGGATGCCCTGCCGCGTGTCGATCGCGCTCGTGACGACCGTGATCGCGCCCGTGTCGGTGTTGACGGAGACGTCTGCCGGCAGCTCCGGCGGGTGGTTGCGCACGAGGGCGGCGATCAGCACCGCGAACAGGATGGCGCCGCCCGCGAGGGCGCCGAACGCGACCTCCCAGGCGGTGGCGTGCAGCAGCAGCGGCAGCGGCACGATCGCGATGACCTGCCCGAGCTGGCCGAAGATGCCGGTGAGCTGCATCATGACCGAGCCGCGCTGCGCCGGGAACCACGTCGCGATCAGCCGCAGCACGCCGGGGAAGATCGCGGCATCTCCCGCGCCGAGCAGCATGCGCGCCGCGATCGCCACGCCGACGGTGGGGGACAGCGCCATCACGACCTGGCCGATCGCCATGAGCACCATGCCGATCGTCATGATGGGTCGCGCGCCCCAGCGGTCCAGCCACAGCCCGACGGGGATCTGCATGAAGCCGTACACCGCGAGCTGCAGCACGGCGAACATCGCGAGCGTGGAGGCGTCGGCGTCGAAGCGATGCTGGGCGTCGACGCCGACGGCGGACAGCGATGTGCGGTTGGTGATCGCGAGCACGTAGCCGAGCACGCCGATCGTCCACACGAGCCACATGCGCCAGGACGGCGCGGGAGCGGGAAGGCTCATGCCACGCCCGCCCGCACGATCGCGGCGGCCTCGTCGACGGTGTCGACCAGGTGGATGTGGGCCTCCATCGCGCGGTCCCGCGCGAGCGCCTGCAGCAGCGGCCACGCGGGCAGCGTCTGCGTCCAGTGCGCGCGGCCGACGAGCACCATGGGGGCGATCGCGTCCTCGGTCGCGTAGTAGTTCTCGCACGCGTCCTGGAAGATCTCCTGCACGGTCCCGCCCGCGCCGGGCAGGAACACGATGCCGGCGTCGCACACCTGCAGCAGGATCGCCTCGCGCAGCGCGTTGCGGAAGTACTTCGCGATCGCGGTCGCGAACAGATTGGGCGGCTCGTGGCCGTAGTGCCACGTGGGCACGCCGAGCGTGTCGGTCGCGGGGACTTCGGCGGTGTCGGCGAGCACGCTGCGGGCGGCCGCGATCCACTCCTCGATCGACGGATGGTAGGACGGCACGGCGGCGAGGGCGGTGAGCGCGCGGTCCAGCACCTCCTCGTCGGCGCGGGCGAGGCGCGCCCCGAGGTTCGCGGCCTCCATCGCGCCCGGGCCGCCGCCGGTGGCGACCGTGAAACCGGCGCCCAGCAGGCGCCCGAGGCGAGCGGCGTCGGCGTATCCGGGCTCTCCGCGGCGCAGCGCGTGGCCGCCCATCACGCCGACGAGCCGGTGTCGCGCGGTCCAGGCCGTGAGGGCGTGATCCACGCCGTCGTCGTGCAGCGCGCGGGCGAGCAGCGCATCCTCGTCACGGCCCTGCGACCAGGCGTAGGCGCGCCCGTCGAGCGTGCGCCGGTAGGCCGCGTCGTCGTACAGCTCGTCGGCCGTGTAGAGCTCGTCCCGGTGCGCGTCGACGGGGACGGCGTCGACGGCGGGCAGCACGAGCGCGCCGCGCGCGGCGTGCAGCTCGGCGTCCCCCGGAGCGAACGTGCATCCCGCGAAGGTCGTGCGCGACGTGTCGCGTCCGGCGAGCGCCTGCGAGCGGTCGCGCAGGTCGAGTCCGACGATCCGCCAGCCCCGCAGCCGGCGCGCTCCCTGCGCGAGCCGGCGATCCAGCTCGGCGAGCGACTCGATCGTGACGATTCGTCCCTGGCGCTGCCTCATATGGATCGAGTCTGCCCGATCGCGCCCTCAGGTCCGGACGGGCTCCTCCGCGACCCGCAGCTCCGGCTCGGTCGCGCGGCGCACCTCGTCCACGCTCACGCCCGGTGCCGTCTCCCGCAGGAGCAGTCCCTCGGGGGTCACATCGATCACCGCGAGATCCGTGATGATCCTGTCCACGACGCCCTTGCCCGTCAGGGGGAGCGAGCACGCGTTCAGGATCTTCGGAGAGCCGTCTCGCGCGACGTGCTCCATCAGCACGATCACGCGCGCGGCGCCGTGCACGAGGTCCATCGCCCCGCCCATGCCCTTGACCATCTTCCCCGGGATCATCCAGTTCGCGATGTCTCCCGTCGCGGACACCTGCATGGCCCCGAGGATCGCGGCGTCGACCTTGCCGCCGCGGATCATGCCGAAGGACAGGGCGGAGTCGAACACGGCCGCGCCCGGCAGCAGCGTCACGGTCTCCTTCCCCGCGTTGATGAGATCCGGATCGACCTCGTCCTCCGTCGGATACGGGCCCACACCCAGCAGGCCGTTCTCCGACTGCAGCACGAGGTGTCGCCCGGCCGGCACGTGGTTCGGCACGAGCGTCGGCAGCCCGATGCCGAGGTTGACGTACATGCCGTCCTCGAGCTCGCGCGCCGCGCGCGCGGCCATCTCGTCGCGTGTCAGCACCATGTCTCAGCCCTCCGATCCGGTCGCGGCTTCGCGCACCGTGCGCCGCTCGATCCGCTTCTCGATGTCCGTGCCGACCTCGACCACGCGGTGCACGAACACGCCGGGCAGGTGGATCTGGTCGGGATCCAGCTCGCCGGGTTCGACCAGCTCCTCGACCTGCGCGACGCACACGGCGCCGGCCATCGCCGCGAGCGGCGAGAAGTTGCGCGCCGACCTGTTGAACACCAGGTTGCCGTGCCGGTCGCCGCGCAGCGCGTGCACGAGCGCGAAGTCGGTGCGGATCGCCTCCTCCAGCACGTACTCGTGCGCGCCGAACGCCCGCACCTCCTTGGACGGGCTGGCCAGCGCGATGCCGCCCGCCCCGTCGTAGCGCAGGGGCAGTCCGCCCTCGGCGACCTGCGTGCCGACGCCCGTGCGGGTGAAGAACGCGGCGATGCCGGATCCGCCCGCCCGCAGCTTCTCGGCGAGCGTTCCCTGCGGCGTGAGCTCGACCTCCAGCTCGCCCGCGAGGAACTGCCGCTCGAACTCCTTGTTCTCGCCCACGTACGACGCCGTCATCCGGCGGATGCGCCGCGCCTGCAGCAGCACGCCGAGTCCCCAATCGCCGACCCCGCAGTTGTTGCTGACGACCGACAGGTCGCTCGCGCCCTGCGCGAGCAGCGCGTCGATCAGCGCCATGGGGGTCCCGCACAGGCCGAAGCCTCCCACCGCGATGCTCGCGCCGTCGGGGATGTCGGCGACCGCCGCGTCGGGTGTCGCGACGACCTTGTCCAGACCGGTTCCGCTCATTTCGCCGACCACCCTCCGTCCATCGCCCATGATGCGCCCGATACCATATCGCCGTCCGGACCCGTCAGCCACCCGACGAGCGAGGCGACCTCGCGCGGTTCGAGCAGGCGCTTGACGGCGGCTTCGCGGAGCAGGATGTCCTCGATCACGTCCTCCTCGGCGGCACCGTGCACGGCGGCCTGGTCGGCGATCTGCTTCTCCACGAGCGGGGTGCGCACGTAGCCGGGGTTGATGCACACGCTCGTGACGCCCTTGGGGCCGCCCTCGAGAGCCGTCACCTTGCTGAGACCCTCGAGACCGTGCTTGGCCGACACGTAGGCGCTCTTGAACGGGGACGCGACGAGGCCGTGCACGCTCGAGATGTTGACGATCCGCCCCCAGCCCCGCGCGTACATGTGCGGCAGCGCTGCGCGCACGAGCAGGAACGGCGCGATCAGCATGATCGCGTGGATGCGCCGGAACGCGTCGGGCTCGAACTCCTCGATCGGGCTGACCCGCTGGATGCCGGCGTTGTTGACGAGCACGTCGACGTCCAGACGCAGGTCGTCGAGGGCCGGGCTGTCGGCGAGGTCGACCTGCCACGCCGTACCGCCGATCTCGGCCGCGACCGACTCGGCCGCGTCGGCCGCGATGTCGGCGACCGTGACGTGCGCGCCCCGCGCGGCGAGCTCGCGCGCGATGGCGGCGCCGATCCCGGACCCGCCGCCCGTGACGAGTGCCTTCCGGCCGGACAGCGTCTGCTCGAGCGGGCGCTCGCCGCGGTCCGTGCTGATCGCGTCGCTCACGCGGTCGTCACCTCGTCGCGCTCGGACGCGCGCGTCTGCGCGGCGTCGATCGCATCGAGCTCCTCGAGCGCGGTGCCCTTGGTCTCGCGGAGCGTCAGCACGACGCCGGCCGTGATGAGGCCCGCGACGCCGAGGTAGATCGCGGTATAGAGCCAGGAGCCGGTGTCCTTGAGCCACTGGGTCGCGAGCAGCGGCGCGAGCGATCCGGCGAAGATCGAGGTCACCTGGTACGAGATCGAGATGCCCGAATAGCGCATGCGGGTCGGGAACATCTCCGACATGATGGCGGGCTGCGACGCGTACATCAGGGCGTGGATCGCGAGGCCGGCGATGAGCGCCAGCAGGATCAGCCCGTCGACCTTGGTGTCGAGCAGCGGGAACGCCCAGAAGCCCCACGTGGCGCCGAGCAGCGCGCCCGCCAGGTACACGGGCTTGCGGCCCGCGCCGTCGGCGAGACGCCCGACGAGCAGGATCACGACGAAGTGGCTCGCATGCGCGATCGCGATGAGCGTGAGCAGCGGACCTCTCTCCATGCCCTGGTCCTCCGTCAGGTACACGATCGAGAACGTCACGACGAGGTAGTACATGATGTTCTCCGCGAAGCGCAGTCCCATGCCCTTCAGCACGCCGACCGGGCGCTTCTTGAGCACCTCGACGATGCCGAAGCCCATCGCCTTGTCGTGCGCCTGCTCGGCGCGCGCGGCCTCGAAGACCGGCGCCTCCGACACCGTGCGGCGGATCCAGTAGCCGACCAGCACGACGACGGCCGAGAGCCAGAACGCCACGCGCCAGCCCCACGCCATGAACGCCTCGTCCGACAGCACGTTCGCCATCAGGGTCAGCACGAGCGTGGCCAGCAGGTTGCCGACCGGGACGGCCGCCTGCGGCCAGGCCGCCCACGTCGCGCGGCGCGCGGCGGGCGCGTGCTCGGCGACGAGCAGCACGGCGCCGCCCCACTCGCCCCCGAGTGCGAGGCCCTGCACGAAGCGCAGCACGACGAGGAGGATCGGCGCGGCGACGCCGATCTGCTGGTACGTGGGCAGGCAGCCCATCAGCACGGTCGCGACGCCGATCAGCATGATCGTGAGCTGCAGCGTGTGCTTGCGGCCCAGGCGGTCGCCGATGTGGCCGAACACGATGCCGCCCAGCGGGCGGGCGAGGAAGCCGATCGCGTAGGTGACGAACGCGGCGATGATCGCGTCGTAGACGTTGCCCATCTCGGGCAGCAGCACCTTCGAGAACACCAGCGCCGAGGCCGTGGCGTAGAGAAAGAAGTCGTACCACTCGACGATGGTCCCCGCCATCGAGGCGGCGACGATCTTGCGGAGCACCGAGGGCTCGGTGCCGGACTGCGTGGGCGCCGCGGCGCCGGGTGACTGGCTCATCGCCATCGCTTCCCTTCGTGATGTCGTCATTGACACCGGCGCCGTCCACTTCGGCGGCGCAGGACGTGAGCGAGTGTGTCAGCCGCCTCGCTGTGCACGCAACGCGCATTGCGGCACAGCGCATGTGCGAGAACGCACATCGGTCGGGATCAGGACAAGCGACCGAGTCCGAGCAGAGCGTCGCGCTGCGCGGCCATCTGCCGCCGCAGCTCGGCGAGCAGCGCTGCGACGGCCGGGCGCCGCCACGACTCCGGCGCGACGACCGCGTGATACGGCAGGCGGTCGCGCACTTCCGCCGGGAGCAGGCGCACGAGGTCGGGATGACGGTCGGCGACGAAGCACGGCAGGATGCCGAGCCCGGCGCCCGCCCGCGTCGCCTCGACGTGCACGAACACGTTCGTCGAGGTCAGCGCGTCGCGCATGCCCGGCAGCAGGCGGCGCGGCAGGTCGAGGTCGTCGACCTGCAGCATCGAGTCGACGAAGTACACGAGGCCGTGCGCGGCGGCCGCCGCGGCCGAGTCGGGCGCTCCGTGGCGGGCGAGGTAGTCGCGCGAGGCGTACAGGCCGAGCTCGTACTCGCCGAGGCGCAGCGAGCGACCGCGGTTCACCTGCGGCGTGCCGACCACGACCTCGATGTCGACGCCCGAGCGGTGCTGCACCGCGCGGCGCGTCAGCGTGACGATTTCGACCGTGAGGTGCGGGTGCTCCTCGCGCAGCGTCGCGACCGCGGGAGCCGCGATCAGGGCGGCGAAGCCGTCCGTGGTGGTCATGCGCACGACGCCCGTCACGGGGTCCGCGAGGCCCTCGCCGTCCGTGAGTCGTTCGAGCGCGGCCGCCACGCCTTCCGCCGCGCGCGCCGCCCGTTCGCCGAGCGGCGTGAGCGCCCAGCCGTCAGAGCCGCGCAGCAGCAGCCGCCCGCCGAGCGCGGCCTCGAGGGCGGCGATGTTGCGGCTCACGGTCGTGTGCGTGAGCCCGAGGGATTGCGCCGCGGTCGTGAACCGGCCCGTGCGGGCCACCTCGAGCAGCACGAGCAGCTGATCCGCCGACGGCGCGGCACTGGGCGATGCGGACACGGCGACACGCTACCGGCCCCGGTCGCGCGGGTGCGACGGCGCCGCGCCCCAGCGGCGTCAGCCCGCGCGGTGCAGCGACCGCAGCCGGCTGAGGGTGCGGGCGAGGTCGAGCGGCGGCACGGGCGCCTGCGCGAGCGCCTCGAGCGGGCCCGCCGCGTGGAAGTCGATGCGCACGCCCCGGTCGGCCGCGACGTCGACGAGGTTCGCGAAACGCTGCGCGGACGACGCCGCCAGCCGCTCGAGGGGCGGCACCGTCAGGATGCGCCACCGGCCCCGGAGGTCGGCGAGCCGCGCGTAGTCGGCCGCGCCGAGCGGCTGCTCGCACACGTCCGCGAAGGTCGCATGCAGGGTGACCTCGTCGAGGTCGCGCACGACGATGTCGCGCTCGCCGCGGATCACGTGCGTCCCGCTCGGGGCGCCCTCCGCCGATCCGGTGATCCACGATCCGGCTGCGAAGCCGCCCGTGCCGCCGTGCTCGCGGTGATCCGCGCCGCCGTCGACCTCGATCACGTCGAAGTGCGCGCGGATGGCGGCGATGGCCGGCGCGAACATGCCGTGGAACAGCGGGTTCGGCAGCAGCTGCTCCGGCGCGTAGTTCGAGGTCACGACGATCGCGATGCCGCGGGCGAGCAGGGCATCCAGCAGGCGGCGCACGAGCACGCCGTCCGCGACGTCGTGCACGTGGAACTCGTCGAAGCACAGCAGCTCGAGCCCGCCCACGAGCTCGTCGAGCGCGGCTTCCAGGTCGTGCCCGTGACGGAAGATCGCGGCGTGCAGCGCGGGAAAGAACTCGTGGAAGTGCACCCGGCGCTTGTGCGGCGTGCCCGCGGCCGCGAACGCGACGTCCATGAGCCAGGTCTTGCCGCGACCCGCCGGTCCGTGCAGGTACGCGCGAGACGCGCGGGGGACAGGATGCGCGCGATCGCGCGGCGCTGTGCGTCGTCGGGCGCGAAGCCCGCGGCGGCCGCGGCGTCCTCGAAGGTCCCGCGGCTCAGTGCCGCGAACGGTGCGGCGACGGACGTCCCCGCGGCGGGGTCGGCGGACGGCGGGCGGAGCATCCTCTCCAGTCTGCCGCAGGGCCCTCGACGTCCGGCCGTGTCCGCGGCGGATGCGAGGCTGGAGCAATGACCGACGCGCTGCGCACCTCCGCCCTCGACGCCCTCCGCCGTCTCGTCGGTCGCGACGACGCCGAGTTCCACGACGGCCAGTACGAGGCGATCGAGGCGCTCGTGGGCGGACGGCGCCGTGCTCTCGTCGTACAGCGGACCGGATGGGGCAAGTCGGCCGTGTACTTCGTGGCGACCCGCCTGCTGCGCGATCAGGGGGCCGGCCCGACCATCCTGGTCTCGCCCCTGCTCGCGCTGATGCGCGACCAGATCGCGGCGGCCGAGCGGGCGGGCGTGCGCGCCGTCGCCATCAATTCGACGAACGCGCACGAATGGGGCGAGGTGCTCGCCCGGCTCGACGCGGACGAGGTCGACGTGCTGCTCGTCTCACCCGAGCGGCTCAACAACCCGACCTTCCGCGACGAGCAGCTTCCCGCGCTGGTGCGCCGGATCGGGATGCTCGTCGTCGACGAGGCGCACTGCATCAGCGACTGGGGTCACGACTTCCGTCCCGACTACCGGCGCCTGCGCGACCTCATCGCGCAGATGCCGGCGTCCGTGCCGGTGCTCGCCACGACCGCGACCGCCAACAGCCGCGTGGTGGCCGACGTCGTGGACCAGCTGGGCACCGAGGGTGTCACGACCATCCGCGGCCCGCTCGCGCGGCGGTCGCTGCGGCTGGGCGTGCTGCGGCTGCCGGATGCCACGGCCCGGCTCGCGTGGCTGCTGAGCCACCTCGACGAGCTTCCCGGCTCGGGCATCATCTACACGCTCACGGTGGCGGCCGCGGTCGACACCGCGCGCCTGCTGCGCGAGCACGGCCACGAGGTGCGCGCCTACACCGGCCAGAGCGACGCGGACGAGCGCGCCGAGTCGGAGGCGATGCTCAAGCGCAACGAGGTCAAGGCGCTCGTCGCGACCAGCGCGCTCGGCATGGGCTTCGACAAGCCCGACCTCGGCTTCGTGCTGCACCTCGGCGCGCCGTCGTCACCGGTCGCGTACTACCAGCAGGTCGGTCGCGCCGGCCGCGCGACCGACTCGGCCGACGTCGTGCTGCTTCCCGGCACCGAGGACAGGGACATCTGGCACTACTTCGCGACTGCGTCGATGCCCGATCGCGACCGTGCCGAGCGCGTCCTGACCGCCCTCGCGGGCTCGGCGGGTCCGCTGTCCACGGCCGCGCTCGAGGCGATCGTCGACATCCGCCGCACGCCGCTCGAGCTGCTGCTGAAGGTGCTCGACGTCGACGGGGCCGTGCGGCGGGAGAAGGGCGGATGGGTCGCGACGGGCGTCGACTGGGCGTACGACGCCGAGCGCTACGAGCGCATCGCCGCCGAGCGCCGCGCGGAGCAGGACGACATGGTCGCGTACGAGCAGACGACGGGGTGCCGGATGGAGTTCCTCCAGCGCCGCCTCGACGACGACACCGCAGCCCCGTGCGGCCGCTGCGACAACTGCGCGGGGGCCTGGCTGACGACCGAACTCGGAGCGGAGGTCGCCGCGTCGGCCGCGTCGGCACTCGACCGCGTGGGCGTGCCGATCGAGGCGCGCCGCCAGTGGCCGTCCGGGCTCGACCGTCTCGGCCTGCCGCTCAAGGGCCGGATCCCGGCGGAGGAGCAGGCGTCCGAGGGGCGCGCGCTCGCGCGCCTGACCGACCTCGGCTGGGGCGGCGCCCTGCGTGAGCTCTTCCGCGCGGGTGCGCCCGACCAGGAGGTGCCGCCGCGGATGTTCGAGGCGTGCGTGCGCGTGCTCGCCGACTGGGGCTGGGAGGAGCGGCCCGTGGCGGTCGCGGCCGTCCCGTCGCGCACGCGGCCACGCCTTGTGCGCTCGCTCGCGCACGGCCTCGCGGACATCGGCCGGCTCGCTCACCTGGGCGAGCTCACGCTCGATCCCGCGGCGCCCGCCGGGCGGCCGGGCGGCAACAGCGCCTTCCGCGTGGCCGACCTGCACGGACGGCTCGACGCGGCGGAACTGCAGGTGCCCGCGGGGCCGGTGCTGCTCGTGGACGACCTCGCCGACAGCCGCTGGACCCTCACTCTGGCGGCCCGCGAGCTGCGGCGTGCCGGGGCGACGGCGGTGCTGCCGTTCGTGCTCGCGCTGCGCAGTTGATCGCGGCTTGCACACGGCGGGTGTCCAGGCAAGCCCCCGGCCCGATTGCCTCCCACTGAGGGGGAGTGCTTACGCTCGAAGTTATGACGGACACGGCATACCGGCGCGTCAACGCGCGCGTCACGGGAATCGCGATCGCCGCAGCACTGGGCGGCTTCCTGTTCGGCTTCGACACGGCCGTCATCAACGGCGCCGTGGATGCGCTCGCGGGGGAGTTCGCACTCGACGCGGCGCTGAAGGGCTTCGCGGTGTCGAGCGCTCTGCTCGGCTGCGCCGTGGGCGCGTGGTTCGCCGGCTCCATGGCGAACCGGTGGGGTCGTGTGCCGGTGATGATCACGGCGGCGGTGCTGTTCCTGATCTCCGCCATCGGCTCGGGCATCGCGTTCGGCGTGGTGGACCTGATCGTCTGGCGCGTGATCGGCGGTCTGGGCGTCGGAGCGGCGTCGGTGATCGCGCCCGCGTACATAGCAGAGGTGTCGCCCGCGCACATCCGCGGGCGTCTCGGATCCCTGCAGCAGCTCGCGATCGTCCTCGGCATCTTCGCCGCCCTGCTGTCGAACGCGCTGCTCGCCGGGGTGTCCGGCGGTGCCGCCGAGGTGCTGTGGCTGGGTCTGCCCGCGTGGCGCTGGATGTTCATGATCGAGGCGATCCCCGCGATCGTCTACGGCGTGATGGCGCTGCGCCTGCCGGAATCGCCGCGGTATCTCGTGCTGCGCCGCGAGTACGACAAGGCGTCCCAGGTGCTGCTCGACTTCACGGGCGAGAAGGACACGAACCTCAAGATCCAGCAGATCCGCGACTCGCTCGAGTCGGAGCAGAAGGAGTCGTTCCGCGACATCCTGGGGCCGGCGCTGGGGCTCAAGCCGATCGTCTGGGTCGGCATCCTGCTGTCGGTGTTCCAGCAGTTCGTCGGCATCAACGTGATCTTCTACTACTCGACGACGCTGTGGCGCTCGGTGGGCTTCGATGAGTCCAGCGCGCTGCTGACCTCGGTCATCACGTCCGTGACGAACATCCTCGTCACCATCGTCGCGATCGTCCTGGTGGACCGCGTGGGGCGCCGGAGGATGCTGCTGGTCGGCTCCGTCATCATGACGGTCGCGCTCGCGGCGATGGCCGTCGCCTTCTCGTTCGCCGAGCTCGTCACGCAGGATGGCGCCACGACCGCCGAGCTCGAGGCGCCGTGGTCGGTCATCGCCCTCGTCGGCGCGAACCTGTTCGTCGTCGGCTTCGGTGCGACGTGGGGACCGATCGTGTGGGTGCTGCTGGGCGAGATGTTCCCCAACCGGATCCGCGCGAGCGCGCTGGCCGTCGCCGCGGCCGCGCAGTGGGTCGCGAACTTCGCGATCTCCACGACCTTCCCCGTGCTCAGCGGCATCGGGCTGACGTTCGCCTACGGCTTCTACGCGCTGTGCGCGGCCGCCTCGTTCGTCTTCGTGTGGTGGAAGGTGCGCGAGACCAAGGGCATGGAGCTGGAGGACATGCACTGATCCGCCACGCGCGAGCGGACGGTGCGATCACCGTCATCCGCTGAGACCGGTGCCCATGACGGCACCGGTCTCGGTGGATCGGGTGTCGCTCCGTGGCTCGCGAGAGGCGGCGCTTAGTCTCGGTACGCCATGATCCGGTTCGAACACGTCACCAAGCGATACCGGGGGACCGCGACGCCGGCCCTCGACGATGTCGACTTCGAAGTCCAGCGCGGGGAGTTTGTCTTCCTCGTCGGCGCATCGGGATCGGGCAAGTCCTCCTGCCTGCGCCTGATCCTGCGGGAGGACACCCCGAGCGACGGCCGCGTGGTCGTGCTCGGCCGCGACACGAAGACGCTCTCCCACCGCCGCACGCCGTACTTCCGGCGCCACATCGGCTCGGTCTTCCAGGACTTCCGCCTGCTGCCGGCGAAGACCGTCTTCCAGAACGTCGCGTTCACGCTGCAGGTGATCGGGTCGTCGCGCGCCTTCATCCGGCAGGCCGTGCCCGAGGCGCTCGAGCTCGTCGGCCTCGCGGACAAGGCCAAGCGGCTGCCGCACGAGCTGTCGGGCGGCGAGCAGCAGCGCGTCGCGATCGCGCGCGCCCTCGTCAACCGCCCGCAGGTGCTGCTCGCCGATGAGCCGACCGGAAACCTCGATCCTGCCACGTCGGTGGACATCATGATGCTGCTCGAGCGCATCAACGCCTCGGGCACCACGATCCTGTGCGCGACGCACGAGGCGACGTTCGTCGACCAGATGCAGCGCCGCGTGATCGAGCTCAAGGACGGGAAGCTCGTGCGCGACGAGCGGCACGGCGGCTACGGCGACCGGTCGCACGTCAAGACGCTCGAGCCGCAGGTCGAGCGCGGCGCCGCCGCGGTCGCGGCCCTCACGGCCGTGCTCGAGCTGCAGCGCGAGGTCACGAGCAACCCGACCGGCGTCGTCGAGCCGCTCCGGACGGACGCCGCCGAGGCACCCGCTCTCGCCGACGTGCCCGTCGTCGCGGCGGCCGTGGACGCCGAGCCCGCTCCCGAGGCGGTCGAGGTCGCGCGCGAGGAGCTGTTCGCCGACCTGATGGCCGACGACCCTGGCCCCGGCGAGCCCGATCCGTTCCCGCAGGAGCCGTCGAGCGGCGAGGACGTGGTGCCGCAGGGCGCCTTCGCCGACGAGTCGGGGGAGCAGCCCGCGGCGGACGAGACCGCGCAGCGCGGGCCGCTGCACATGGAGGAGCTGGGCATGGCGGATCGCCTCGGCCTGCGCTCGCGCGACGACGAGGTGGGTCCGACGTCATGAGAGTGGGACTGATCCTGTCGGAGGTGCTGACGGGCCTCCGGCGCAACGCGTCGATGGTCGTGTCGGTCATCCTGGTGACCTTCGTGTCGCTCACATTCGTGGGCGCGGCCATCCTGATGCAGGCGCAGATCGCGACGATGCGCGACTACTTCCAGGACCGCGCGCAGGTCGACGTGTACATGTGCTCTCCCATTTCGAACACCGAGACCTGCACGGGCGGTGCCGCCACGGAGGAGCAGATCGCGGCGGTGCAGAGCGAGCTGCAGGGGCAGACGCTCTCACCGCTGATCCAGGAGGCCTCGTTCGAGACGCCCGCCGAGGCGTATCAGGCCCTGGTGGAGAACCTGCCGGATCTCGCGGGCGTGCTGACCGAGGAGCAGACGAACGCGGTCTTCCACATCAACCTGCTCGACCCGACGCGATCGGATGTGATCGTCGAGGCGTTCAACGGCGAGGAGGGCGTCGAGCAGATCACCGACCAGCTCGAGTACCTGGATCCGCTGTTCTCCGCGCTGACGATCGCGACATACATGGCGGTCGGGATCGCGGGCCTGATGCTGATCTCCGCCGTGCTGCTGATCGGCACGACCATCCGGCTGTCGGCGTACGCGCGGCGCCGAGAGGTCGGGATCATGCGCCTCGTCGGTGCGTCGAACCGGTTCATCCAGACGCCGTTCGTGCTGGAGGGCGTCGTCGCGGCGCTGATCGGATCGCTGCTGGCGAGCGGCGCCGTGCTGCTCGGCGTCAGGTTCGGCGTCGAGGGCTATCTGACCGAGCGGATGAGCACCATCCCGTGGGTTGGGATGGGCGAGGCGTTCCTCGTCGTGCCCGCGATCGTCCTGATCGGCGTCGTGCTCGCGGCACTGTCGGCCGGCTTCGCCATCCGGCGCTGGCTGCGCGCCTAGCCGCGCCGGTGGTCTGGCGGTTCGCGGTACTGCGCACCGCCGACGCGGGCCGCGCGTGCCGCGGCATCGACAGCGACGTTGTCGCGGTCGCCTACCGACGCCGTCAAGGGCACTCGTTCCGGGAGGCGGCGCTCCGGCTCCGCCGGCGCTCAACTCGCCGACGATCGGCCTGATACGCGCGTCGAAGGGCTTCCCTCGCGGGCCCGATCGTCGCGCGACCCGGATTCACGACGCATATCCACCCGTAAGCGCCATACAGGGGGTGCGGCAGGAACACGTCGGCGGCGGCGTAGTCCACACGGGACCCATCGATCTGTTCGGGCGGGTATCCGAGGAGCTCCGTGAAGAGCTGCGGACCGACGTGAATGTTCAGGCGCCAGCGTTCCTCGGCACCGAGACGAGACTGCGCGTCGTCCGGGTAATCCTTGGTCGTGATCGTCGCGTACGGTTGCCGGTTCCGCGGAACCCGCCCGTCCGGGGCGTAATAGAAGAAGTGGTCGCCCCACGAGACCTCGGGCTGCTCGCTTCCCGGCGAGGGCGCGAGCTCGAGGAGACCGTCGTGGGTTCGGATCTCTGACAGGATCTGCTGCAAGGACATGGTTCGAGTGTGAACTTCAAGTGCTTATGGAGTGTTGACGCATGACAGAAGCCGCTGCGGTCGACGTCGCCCCCTACTCGACAAGTCGTCTCGCCGCGATCTCCGGGTACTCGGCGCAGCAGATCCGAGATCTCGAACACCTCGGTGTCATTCCGCCTGCTATCCGACAGTCCAACGGATACCGTCGATTCACCATCGCTCACGTCACCGCACTGCGTGCATACCGTCAGTTGACGATCGCCGTCGGCGCCGTTGCGGCCCGGGCGACGATGCGGGGGATACGCCGTCTGCCCGCAGACGAAGCCACCGCCGGTATCGTCGCTCTCCACGTCGATCTCGCGCGCTCGCGCGCCGATACGATCGCGGCGCTCGATGCTCTCGACAGGATCGTCGATGAGACCGCACGCGACGCGCCCGCCGCCCCCGGCGACACGATGAGCATCACCGAGCTCTCCGCCGCGCTCGGCGTACGTTCCTCCACGATCCGCTTCTGGGAACAGCAGGGGCTGATAACACCCGAGCGAGAAGGGCGGCTCGCCGTGCGACGTTACCCGCCGGACGCCGTGAGAGACAGCCGGATCGTCGCTGCGCTTCGCGCAGGCGGATACCGAATCCCTGCGGTTCACGCCGTCATGACGTCCCTGTGGGCACTCGACGACGGCACAGACGCGCGCAACGCCCTTCAGGAACGACTTCAGGACATAGCCGTCCGCTCGGACGCACTCCTGCGTGCCGGAACGGACCTCTCCGATCTGCTGCGCTCACCGCCCGTGACAGCGCGTCGGCAGACGGGCCCCGCGCCTCAGCAGGAGTCGGACCAGACCCGCCGCGGTGCGTCGGGGTCCGTGACGTCGTAGATCGCGTCGGCGGCCCCGCGCGGGGCCTCGTCGCGCGTGTACGCGACCTGCGCGGCGTAGGCCTCGGAGGAGAGCGGGAGGTCGCTCTCGAGCCAGATGCGGAAGTGCCATGCTCCGCGCAGCTTCGGGCTGAGCAGGAAGCGCCCGTCCACGATCAGCGCGGCGTCCTCGGGCACGCTCCCGTCCTCGACAGCGCCCTCCCGGAACGCCGCGAGCGTCTCGCGCAGACCCGTGCGGTCCTCGTCCGCCCGGTACGCCTCGGCGACGGGCGCGCCGGCGCGGAAGACCGCCCTGTCGCGACCGCGCAGCGTGTCCGCCAGTGCATCCGCGAAGCGCGCGGCGGCCGCGGCATCCGGACCGTCGACGGCGACCAGAATGCGGCCGCGGCTGTAGTTGTTGAGGAACTCGTCGGCGAGCGCGTCGAGCACGGGAAGGTCGGTCACGTCGCGAACCTAGCACCGCGCACGCCCTGCGGGACGGGTTTCGGGCGTCCCGGCGGTGCGGTCGCCCACGGCGAGCGGCCGCCCGCGCGAGGCGAGCGGCCGTCGTCGACGCGGAAGGCGCGGTCAGGCGACGGGCACCGCGGCGCCGATCCGGTAGCGCGCGGCGCGGTGCGAGTCCTTCACGCGATCGCCCGCGCCGTGCAGCTTGTGACGCAGCGTTCCCTCCTCGTAGGCGTCGGGATACACGCCTCGCTCCCGCAGCACGGGGATGACGTGCTCGATGATGTCCTCCCACGTGCCCGGCGTGATCGCGTACGCGAGGTTGAAGCCGTCGATGTCGGTCTCCGCGACCCACGACTGCAGCTCGTCCGCGATCTCGACGCCGGAACCGACGACCGTCGGGCCGAGCCCGCCGATCGCGTTGTGCCTGCCGAGATCGCCCACGGTCCACTCGCGACCGAGGTCGGCCTCCTCCTGCAGGTGGTGCAGCACCGACTGGATCGCGTTCGACTCGACGTTGCCGACGGGCTCGTCGGGGCGGTACTGCGACAGGTCGACGCCCATCCACCCCGACAGGAACGTCAGGGCGCCCTCGGCGCTCGCGTACTCGAGGTACTCGGCGTGCTTGGCGACCGCCTCCTCGTGGGTCGCGGCCGTGATCACCGTCAGCAGCGTGTAGATCTTCGCGTCGTAGCGGTCGCGGCCGGCGGCCTCGAGAGCGTCGCGGATGCGCTTCACGGTGCCGGCGAGCACCTCCTTCGACGGCGCCGCGACGAAGATCGCCTCGGCGTTCTCCGCCGCGAAGCGCACGCCGCGCGGCGACGCGCCCGCCTGGTAGATCACCGGGGTACGCTGCGGCGAGGGCTCGGAGATGTGGATCCCGGGCACCTTGAAGTGCGTCCCCTCGTGCCCGATCGGATGGACCTTCGCGGGGTCGGTGAACACGCCCCGCTCGCGGTCCTCGATCACCGCGTCGTCCTCCCAGGAGCCCTCCCAGAGCTTGTAGAGCACCTCGACGTACTCGTCCGCGTGGTCGTAGCGGTCGTCGTGCTTCAGCTGGTCCTCCTGCCCCATGTTGCGGGCCGCGCTCGGCAGGTAGCCGGTGACGACGTTCCAGCCCACGCGCCCCCTCGTGAGATGGTCGAGCGTCGTGAGGCGCCGCGCGAACGGGTAGGGGTGCTCGAACGCGGTGCCGGCCGTGATGCCGAACCCGAGGTGCTCGGTGACCGCGGCCATCGCGCTCACCAGCAGGATCGGGTCGTTCACGGGCACCTGTGCGCCGTTGCGGATCGCGGCCTCGTTCGTGCCGCCGTAGACGTCGTAGGTGCCGAGCACGTCCGCGATGAAGATGCCGTCGAACGTGCCGCTCTCGAGGAGCTTCGCGAGCTCGGTCCAGTACTCCAGCGTGTTGTACTGCCGCGAGCGGTCCTCCGGGTGGCGCCAGAGCCCCGAGGACTGGTGGGCGACGCAGTTCATGTCGAATGCGTTGAAGCGGATCTGCCGGGTCATCCCTGCATGAAAGCCGCCCGGCATCCGGCTCGGCAAGAGAAGCGAAACCTCGCGTCACACACCGGACCCGCTTCGCCGGGATAGGATGGAGGGCTGTGCGCGAACACGGGAGGTGAGCACATGCCGAAGGAACAGGGCGAGAAGATCGTCGCGACCAACCGTCGCGCCCGCCACGAGTACACGATCGAGAAGACGTACGAGGCGGGCCTCGTGCTCACCGGTACCGAGGTCAAGTCGCTGCGCCAGGGTCGCGCGAACCTCAGCGACGGCTACGCCTACATCAACGGGGGCGAGGCGTTCCTCGACGCGGTGCACATTCCCGAGTACTCGCAGGGGAGCTGGACCAACCACTCGTCGAAGCGGATCCGCAAGCTGCTGCTGAACAAGGACGAGATCGTCAAGCTCAGCCACGCGGTGTCGGCGGGCGGCTACACGCTGGTGCCGCTCAGGCTGTACTTCCTCAACGGTCGCGCGAAGATCGAGATCGGCGTCGCGAAGGGCAAGAAGGAGTACGACAAGCGTCAGACGCTGCGCGAGCGCCAGGACAAGCGCGAGGCCGAGCGCGCGATGCGCACGCGCAACCGCATGGGAGAGTGATGTCGGACGCCGTCAGTACGCTGACGGCATGGGCGTGCGCATCGAGTTCGAGGCGAAGGTCTACCGCTGGGATGCCCGCACGGAGTCGTGGTTCTTCCTCGATGTGCCGGCCGACATCTCGAGCGATCTGCGGGAGCTGCCGGCCCCGCCGCGAGGGTTCGGGTCGCTGCGCGTCGAGGCGCGCATCGGCGGAACCACGTGGCGCACGTCGATCTTCCCGGGGCGCGAGACGTACGCGCTGCCGTTGAAGCGCGCCGTGCGCGATGCCGAGAGGCTCGCCGAGGGAGAGGCCGCGACGGTGCACCTCCACGTGCTCGAGCTCTGAGACTTATCCACAGCCCGCCGCCGCGGGGCGCCGGGTTTGCCTAGCCTCGTCCCGGGAGGCACGGATGACCGCGAGCGACGTCCTGCTGGCCGCGGCACACGCGGCGCTCGTCGTCGTGTCGCTCATCCTGATCCGCATCGACATCGGCGAACATCGACTCCCCGACACGATCGTGCTGCCTGCGGCGATCGGACTCGCCGCGGCACTCGGCCTGGTCGCGGCACTGGCGGGTGACACCGCACCGCTCGGGCGGGCCGCGCTCGGAGGGATCGCGCTGTTCGGTCTCTACCTGCTGCTGCGCCTGGCGTTTCCCGCCGGCCTCGGGGGCGGGGACGTGAAGCTCGCCGCGCTGCTCGGCATGCTGCTGGGCTGGCACGGCTGGGCGGACCTCGCCGCGGGAGCGCTCGCGGCCTTCGTCCTCGGCGGCGTGCACGCGGCCGCGCTGCTGGCGACCGGCCGGGCGAGCCGCGACGCGCACATCGCGTTCGGGCCCTGGATGATCCTCGGAGCCTGGGCGGGGCTGCTCGCGTAGCGGGGTGTCAAGCGCCTGGGGCCGATCGCGCGGCGCCGATAGCCTGAGCGGCATGGCGGGTCTGATGGCGAAGCTCAAGGTGCTGATCGCGTGGGCGCTCGCCCGCAAGCCCGTCCGGGCCTTCCTGCTGTACTCCGAGCAGCAGGGCGCGCTGCTGGCGGGAGCCGTCACGTACCGCGCGCTGTTCTCGATCTTCGCGGGCGTGCTGCTCGGCTTCTCCGTCGCCGCCATCTGGCTCATCGGCCAGCCGGAGCTCTGGCAGGCTCTGCTCGCCGCCGTCGACAACGTCATCCCCGGCCTCGTCGGCGAAAACGGAATCATCGAGCCCTCGGCGCTGCGGCAGCCCGCCAGCTTCACGCTCGCCGGCATCATCTCGCTGGTCGGTCTGCTCGCGGCGGCGATCGGCGCGGTGGGCGCCCTGCGCACATCCATCCGCCTGATGGCCGGGACCACGCACGCCACGTCGTCGCCCATCGTGGTGATCCTGCGCGACCTGCTGTTCGCGATCGTGCTGGGAGGTCTGCTGCTGGCCGCGGCCGTCTCGACCTTCCTCGGCTCGGCGTTCGTCACGACCGTGCTCGACTGGATCGGCGCCGGCCAGACCGGCGTCGCGATCGTGCTGACGCGCGTGGTCACGGTGCTCGTCACGCTCGCCCTGGACACGATCATGATCGCCGTCATGTTCTGGATGCTGTCGGGCAGGAAGGCCTCGCCGCGCGCCGTGTGGGCGGGCGCGCTCGTCGGCGGCGTGGGGCTCGTCGTGCTGCAGCAGCTCTCGGGCCTGTTCGTCAGCGGGGCGGGCTCCAACCGGCTGCTCGCCTCGTTCGCCTCGCTGATCGCCCTGCTGCTGTGGGTGAACCTGTCGGCGCAGGTCCTGCTGATCGCCGCGGCGTACATCATCGTCGGCATCGAGGAGGGGCAGGACCGCGTCCGCGCCCGCTTCGCGGCCGAGACGTTCGCCCAGCGGCGCGTCCGCCGCGCCGAGAGCGCGGTCCAGGCGGCCGTCGGCGAGCTGCGCGAGGCACGCGAGGCGGAGGACAAGGAGCGCGAAGCGGACCTGCGTCAAGTCCGTGAGAGCCACGAGGCGGACGGCTAGGGTGAGGGGATGGCTATCGCACGACTGACTGGTGGACCCCTCGACGGACAGGTCCTTCCCCTGGAGACCCCCGACCTCGAGCAGCTGATCCTGCCCTACTCGGAGGGGCAGGTCGTCTACGAGCGCGACGGCGACCCGGCTCACACCGGCGACGCGGATGGACCGACCGAGGTGGCCTTCCGCTTCACGGAGGAGCCGCAGGAGGTCACTCCCAACGACGACGACGTCCGTCCGGGCGAGTGACCGAACCCTCCCGCTCGGTCGAGATCGAGCGCAAGTTCGACGTGGACGCGGGCACGCCCGTGCCCGACTGGTCGGGCGTGCCGGGCGTGGCGTCCGTCTCCTCCGGCGAGATCCGCCACCTGGACGCGCTCTACCTCGACACGGACGACGTCGCGCTGGCGCATTCCGGCGTCGCGCTGCGGCGCCGCACGGGCGGGCCCGATGAGGGGTGGCACATCAAGGGGCCGCTCGTCGACGGTGCGCGCACCGAGCTGCACTGGCCGCTCGGCGAGGGCCCGGATGTCCCGGACACGGTGTCGCGCGTGGTCGCGGAGTACACGACCGCGCCGCTGCACCCGCTCGCGCGCATCGTCAACGACCGCACGGCGTACGCGCTGCTCGACGCGGACGGGGGAGTGCTCGCGGAGTTCGTCGACGACCATGTGCGCACGACCGACCTGCGCACGGGCGATGCCCGCGAGTGGCACGAGTGGGAGATCGAGCTCGGACCCGCCGCCCCGGTGGAGGCCGCCGCGCGCGAGACGTTCTTCGCGGCCGTGACGGACGCCGCGTTCGCCGCGGGCGCCCGCGCCGCCGGCTCGACATCGAAGCTCGCTCGCGCGCTGGGTCGCTGATCCGGCTTCGCACACACGACGAAGGCCCCCGGCGATCCCGGGGGCCTTCGTCATCCTGGGGCGATCTCGATCGACCCCGGCGGCATGCGCGGATCAGTCCTTGAGGGGGTCGTGACCCCAGTTCATGAGGGAGTAGCGCCACCGCGTGTCCTCGACGTCCCCGTCCGGGCGCTGCGCGAGGTGGCGGTGGACGTAGCCGACCACCTTCCGCATGTGCGCCTCGTCGTCGTCGGTCAGGTCGGCCTTCTTCTTCCGCAGCAGCTCCACGATGCGACGGCCGGACTCGTGCCCGACCGACTCGCCGCCGTCGTCCGACTGCCCGACGGACTTCGACTCGTCGGTGCGCAGCCACTTCTCCAGCTCGCTCGCCGTCATGTTGACGGCCTCGTCGAACTCCGCGCTCACGAGTCCTCCTTGAGAGCGGACGGCTTGTGCACCGCATCCTTGCCGCTCTTGTCGCTGCGCACCCGGTACTGCGGCTCGTCCTTCGACGCGCGCACCGTCCGACCTGCCGCCTCGGTGTCCTCGGTGATCTTCTCGACGACCTCACCGTGCACCGTCTGCCCGTGGCTGGACCACGTCACGTCGTCACCCTTGCGGAACTTCTCGTCGTCACCCATGCCCGGAGGCTATGCGCTCGGGCGCCACCTCACCTCGGCCTTGCGCGGACGCGGGTGATCGGTTATCGCGGAGCCTGCACCGGCACCCTGTCGAGCGCGCGCGGTCGGCGCACACGGAAGAGGCCCGGATCCGCGTCTGCGCCGATCCGGGCCTCTCCTGCGCTTCGCCGGCTGCTGCCGGAAGCGTCGTCGATCAGAGGTTGATCATGTGCCCCGCGAGGCCGTGGAAGCCCTCCTGGAGCGCCTCCGACAGCGTCGGGTGCGTGTGCACGTTGCGCGCGGCCTCGAGCGCCGTCAGGTCCCACTTCTGGGCAAGCGTCAGCTCGGGCAGCAGCTCCGACACGTCGGGGCCGATCAGGTGGCCGCCGATGAGCTCGAGGTGCTCGGCGTCCGCGATCAGCTTGACGAAGCCGACGGGCTCGCCGAGGCCGTTCGCCTTGCCGTTGGCGCTGAACGGGAACTTCGCGACCTTGATCTCGCGACCTTCGGCGCGCGCCTGCTCCTCGGTGAGGCCGAAGCTCGCGACCTGCGGCGAGCAGAACGTCGCGCGCGGCATCATCCGGTAGTCGCCCAGCGTCTGCGTCTCGGCCTTGCCGATCGTCTCGGCCGCCACGACGGCCTGCGCCTCCGCCACGTGGGCGAGCTGCAGCTTGGCGGTCACGTCGCCGATCGCGTAGACGCCCTCGACGTTCGTGCGCATGTGGTCGTCGATCTCGATCGCGCCGCGCTCGGTGAGCTTGACGCCCGTCGCCTCGAGGCCGAAGCCCTCGACGTTCGGCGCGAAGCCGACGGACATGAGCACCTTGCCGGCCGTGATCTCGCCCGGCTGGCCGTCACGCGTCTCGTACGTCACGCGCACGGACGACCCGCTGTCCTCGACAGTCCTGACCGCGGTGGAGGTGAGGATGTCGATGCCGTACTTCTTGTACTGCTTCTGGATCTCCTTGGACACCTCGGCGTCCTCGTTCGGCAGCGCGCGGTCGAGGAACTCGATGATCGTGACCTTCACGCCGTAGTTCGACATCACATAGGCGAACTCCATGCCGATCGCACCGGCGCCGACGATCACGATGGACTCGGGCAGCTCGCGCGAGAGGATCTGCTCCTCGTACGTCACGACGTTGTCGCTCAGCTCCACGCCCGGCAGCAGGCGGACCTTGGAGCCGGTCGCGATGATCACGTTGTCGAACGTGACCTCCTCGGTCGAGCCGTCGGCCTTCGCGACCGAGATCGCCTTCGGGCCCGTGAACGTGCCGCGGCCGTCGTACTCCGTGACCTTGTTCTTCTTCATCAGGAAGTGGATGCCCTTGACGTGCGTCGCCGCGACCTTGCGGCTGCGGTCGAACGCCGCGCCGAAGTCGAAGTGCACGTCGCCCGAGATGCCGAACACGTCGGCCTTGTGAGTGAAGGTGTGGGCGATCTCCGCGTTCTTCAGCAGCGCCTTCGACGGGATGCACCCGACGTTGAGGCAGACGCCGCCCCAGTACTTCTCTTCGATGATCGCGACATTGAGTCCGAGCTGCGCGCTGCGCACGGCCGCGACGTAACCGCCGGGACCCGCGCCGAGGATGACGACGTCGTAATGAGCCATGCCTCCAGCCTATCCGCAGGCGGGAGGGGTCAGTCCTGGTCGGAGGTCTCCCTGGAGGCGCCGTCCTTGCCGCCGCGGACGCGCGCGACCAGGACGGCGATCAGGGCACCCAGGACGGCGACCCCCGTCAGGATCAGCAGGATCCACGGAAGCATCTCGCCGAAGGAGCGATCCTCGTCGTCCTCGGCGGGGGCCGACGCGGTCGCGGACGGAGTGTCGGACGGCGTCGCGGTCGGGGCGACGGGCGTGGGCGTGACGACGTCCTTCGGCGGCGGGGGAGTGGCGGTCGCGTCGTTCTCCGGCGCGACTCCGCCGGAGCCGCCGGATGCCGTCTCGACCGTGAAGGCGAACGTGCCCTCGGTGGGGTGCCCGTCGCTCGAGACGACGTGCCAGTTCACCGTGTAGGCGCCGGCCTCGGTGACCGTGCCGATCGCCTGACGCACGACGGCGCCGTCGACGACGGCATCGCCCTCCGAGACGTCCGCGCCGGAGGGGGCCACCACGTCGACGATCGTGTCCTGCGGGCTCATCGTCAGCAAAGCCGCGGAGAACGACAGCGTGATCTCCTCGGGCATCGCCTCGACGCTGGAATCGGCTGCGGGGTCCGAGCTGATCAGCGAGTCGTGCGCGGCGGCCGGCGTCGCGACGGCGACCGAGCCCAGCAGGGCCAGCAGGGCGGCGAGGCCGAGGGGGACGAGGCGGTGCGGGCGGGGGCGACGCGATGCGGGCATTCGGCCACGCTATCGTGCGACTCCTGTCCGCTCCCCGGGATATCGGTGGGCGCTCGCGTGACCGACTTGTGACCGGGATGAGCGGATCCGTTAGGCTGATCCGAAAGGAGGGCATCACGTGTCACAGAACGAGCAGGGGTCGCCGATCCACCGCGACGGCCACACGCAGTTCGGCCACGACGGCTCGGGCGATTCGACCCAGACGTTCGGGCACGACTCCGACCTGTCGTTCGTCCCGTTCGCCGGCGAGCTGAGCGCCACCGAGCGCGACGCGATCGCGGCGCTGCCGTCCGGATCCGCCCTGCTGCTCGTGCGCTCGGGCCCCACGGCGGGCGCGCGCTACCTGCTCGACACGGATGTGACCACGGCGGGACGCCACCCCGAGGCCGACATCTTCCTCGACGATGTCACGGTGTCGCGCCGTCACGCCGAGATCACGCGTCACCGCACCTCGTTCGAGATCGTCGACCAGCGCTCGCTGAACGGCACCTACGTCAACGGCGAGCGCGTCGACCGCGCCGAGCTGAGCAACGGCGCCGAGGTGCGCATCGGCAAGTTCCGTCTGAATTTCTTCATCTCGCCGCAGGATCGCCAGAGCAGCGGATCGGGGCAGGTCGCCTGATGGCGGCAGCCGCCGCCCGCGAGCCCGCTTCCCCCGCACGGAAGGCGCCCGCGGGCCTTCTGAGCATCGGTCAGGTCCTCTCCAAGCTCACCCCCGAGTTCCCCGCGCTCACCTCGAGCAAGCTGCGCTTCCTCGAGGTGCAGGGCATCGTGACGCCGCAGCGCACCGCGTCGGGGTACCGCAAGTTCTCGCCGGACGACCTCGACCGGCTGCGCCTCGCGCTCACCCTGCAGCGCGACCACTACCTGCCGCTGGTGAAGATCCGCGACTACCTCGACGACGTCGACGCCGGTCGCGCTCCGGCCACGCCCCAGGTGCCGCCGCCGTCGATCCACCCGGCGGTCCGTCGCCACACGCGCCAGGAACTGCTGAGCGCCGCGGGCGCCGCGCCGCAGCTGCTGAACGACGCCGTCAGCACGGGCCTGATGAAGGCGGCCGACAGCTATGACGACCAGGCGCTGGCGCTGCTGCGCGCGCTCGTGGCCCTCTCGCGTCACGGCATCGAGCCGCGCCACGTGCGCGGCATGCGGCAGGCGGCGGAGCGAGAGGTCGCGCTCGTGGAGTCCGCGCTGTCGGCGCTGCTGCGGCGCACCGATGCCGGCTCGCGCGCCCGTGCCAGTGAGCTCGCGCCCGAGCTCGCCTCGCGCCTTGACGAGGTGCGCTCCCTCCTCGTCAAGGACGCCCTCGGCCGCCTCATCGGCTGAGAGCCGCGGGAGCGGACGATCCACGGGTCTCACCTTCAACTTCAAGGTCACCGTTCTGTAACGCGCGGGCGACACGCGCACCGGATCACACGGATGTCATTGCCGGGGTCCGGGGGCTCCCATACGGTTGAAAGAGTCCCACCCACCTGAGGAGGAAGCACATGAACGCTGACGACCCCACCGGTCGCGGCATGACCGATCTCCTCTTCACGGACGGGCTTCCCGACCTCGACCCGGAGACCGGCTACCGCGGCGCCGTCGCCGCGCGAGCGGCGGGCATCACGTACCGTCAGCTCGACTACTGGGCCCGCACCGAGCTCGTCGAGCCCACGATCCGCACCGCGACCGGCTCCGGCTCGCAGCGCCTCTACGGCTTCCGTGACATCCTCGTCCTCAAGCTCGTCAAGCGCCTGCTCGACACCGGCATCTCGCTGCAGCAGATCCGCACCGCGGTCGAGCAGCTGCGCGCCGCGGGCATCCGCGACCTCGCCGGCACGACGCTCATGAGCGACGGCGCGTCGGTGTACCTGTGCACGTCGAACGACGAGGTCATCGACCTCGTGAGCCGCGGTCAGGGCGTGTTCGGCATCGCGGTCGGCAAGGTGCTGCACGAGGTCGAGGCCACGCTCGTCGACTTCGAGGCGCAGACGCCCGACCAGGTGGACGAGCTGGCTCAGCGCCGGGCGAAGCGAACGGCCTGACTCCGGCAGAGCCCCGCCAGACACGAAGAGACCCCGCCGCGGCGGGGTCTCTTGATGTCGGGAGGTCTTACTCGGCGACGGTCTCGTCGGCGGGATCCGCGATCCGGCCGGCGCGCATGATCCGGTCGAGCAGGGCGTCGAAGTCGGCCGCCAGCTCCTGGGCCGACTCGCCGGGCCACACGTGCAGCGGCTTCGCGGCGCCCTGGGCCTGCTGCAGCGAGGTGCGCTCGGGCAGCTGAGGCTCGAGCACGAGCGGGCCGAACATGTCGCGCAGCTCCTTGATTCGGAACTGGTGCTCGACCGACTGCGGGCGCACCCGGTTGACGACGATGCCGAGCGGCTGAAGGCGGGGGGAGAGGCCGCGGCGGATCTCCTCGATCGCGCGCAGCGCACGGTCGGCGGCGGCGACGGAGAACAGGCCCGGCTCGGTGACGACCATGACGCGGTCGCTCGCGGCCCAGGCCGTGCGCGTGAGCGCGTTGAGCGACGGCGGGCAGTCGATCAGCACGAGGTCGTACTCGGCCTCGATCGAGGCGAGCGCCTCCTCCAGCTTCCACACGTCCGCGACCGTGGGGTGCGGGCCGTCGAAGTTGATCGCCGAGGGGCTGCCGAGCATGACGTCGATCACGCCGTCGTGCACGCGCGTCCAGCCGCTGGAGGTGATCGCCTGACGGACGATCTTCTCCTTCGGGCTGGTGAGCACATCCGAGACGTTCAGACGCCCGGCGATCTGCACATCGAGACCGGTCGAGACGTCCGCCTGCGGGTCGAGATCGACCACGAGCGTGCGCAACGAGCGTGCGAAGGCGGCGGATGCGAGACCGAGGGTCACGGTCGTCTTACCGACGCCTCCCTTGAGGGAACTGACGCTGAGTACGTGCACAATCCCCAACGTTACAACGCCCTATGCTGAGAACCACGTCAGGCCGGCCCTCCCCACCGTCGGCTCCTGAAGAAGGGTGCGCATGTTCTCCAAGATCCTCGTTGCCAACCGTGGTGAGATCGCGATCCGGGCATTCCGTGCGGCATACGAGCTGGGGGCGCGCACCGTCGCCGTCTTCCCGCACGAGGATCGGAACTCGCTGCACCGCCTGAAGGCCGACGAGGCGTACCGCATCGGCGAGGAGGGGCACCCCGTCCGCGCGTACCTCGATGTGGACGAGATCGTGCGCGTCGCGGTCGAGTCGGGCGCCGACGCGATCTACCCGGGCTACGGCTTCCTCTCGGAGAACCCCGACCTCGCCGCCAAGGCCGCCGCGGCGGGCATCACGTTCATCGGTCCCTCGGCGAAGGTGCTCGAGATGGCCGGCAACAAGGTCACGGCCAAGGAGCACGCGATGAAGGCGGGCGTGCCCGTCCTGCGCTCCACCGAGGCCTCGGACGACGTCGACGCGCTCGTGGCACAGTCGGAGGAGATCGGCTTCCCGCTGTTCGCCAAGGCCGTCGCGGGCGGCGGCGGCCGCGGCATGCGCCGCGTGGAGACGAAGGCGGAGCTCGCGCCGGCCCTCGCCGAGGCGATGCGCGAGGCGCAGAGCGCGTTCGGCGACCCGCGCATGTTCCTCGAGCAGGCGGTGCTGCGGCCCCGCCACGTCGAGGTGCAGATCCTCGCGGACAAGACCGGCGCGACGATCCACCTGTTCGAGCGTGACTGCTCCGTGCAGCGTCGTCACCAGAAGGTGATCGAGATCGCACCCGCGCCGAACCTCGACGACGCCGTCCGCGCCGACCTGCACCGGCACGCCGTCGCGTTCGCCGAGTCGATCGGCTACGAGAACGCCGGCACGGTCGAGTTCCTGCTGGAGACGGCCGGGCCGCGCACCGGCGAGGTCGTCTTCATCGAGATGAATCCCCGCATCCAGGTCGAGCACACCGTGACGGAGGAGGTCACCGACGTCGACCTCGTCCAGTCGCAGATGCGCATCGCGTCGGGCGAGACGCTCGCCGACCTGGGCCTGGCGCAGGACACCGTGCAGCTGCGCGGCGCCGCGCTGCAGTGCCGGATCACCACGGAGGACCCCGCGCAGGGCTTCCGTCCCGACACCGGCAAGATCACGACGTACCGCTCGCCGGGCGGCGCGGGCATCCGCCTCGACGGCGGCACCACGGCCGCCGGCTCGCAGGTGAGCCCGCACTTCGACTCGATGCTCGCCAAGCTCAGCGTGCGCGGCCGCGACTTCACCGCCGCCGTGGCCCGCGCCCGCCGTGCGCTCGCCGAGTTCCGCATCCGCGGCGTCGCCACGAACATCCCGTTCCTGCAGGCGGTGCTCGACGACCCGGCGTTCGTGCAGGGCGACCTGTCCACGTCGTTCATCGACGAGCGCCCCGAGCTGCTCGAGGGCCGCGTCTCGAAGGACCGGGGATCCAAGATCCTGAACTGGCTCGTGGACGTCACCGTCAACAAGCCGCACGGCGAGAACCCGCTCGGCATCGCGCCGGCCGTGAAGCTGCCGGCCGTGGACCTCGGCGCGACGCCGTCCGCGGGATCGCGTCAACGCCTCCAGGAGCTCGGCCCCGCCGGCTTCGCGCGTGCGCTGCGCGAGCAGACCGCGCTCGCCGTGACCGAGACGACCTTCCGCGACGCGCACCAGTCGCTGCTCGCCACGCGCGTGCGCACGCGGGACCTCGTCGCCGTCGCGCCCTACGTCGCCCGCCTGACGCCGCAGCTGCTGTCGGTCGAGGCCTGGGGCGGCGCGACGTACGACGTGGCGCTGCGCTTCCTCGCCGAGGACCCGTGGGAGCGCCTGGACAAGCTGCGCGAGGCGCTGCCGAACGTCGCGATCCAGATGCTGCTGCGCGGCCGCAACACGGTCGGCTACACGCCGTACCCGACCGAGGTCACGGACGCGTTCGTGCGCGAGGCGGCCTCGAGCGGCATCGACATCTTCCGCATCTTCGACGCGCTCAACGACGTGTCCCAGATGCGGCCCGCGATCGACGCCGTGCTCGGCACGGGGACCTCGATCGCCGAGGTCGCGGTCTGCTACACGGGCGACCTGCTGAACCCCGCCGAGGACCTCTACACGCTCGACTACTACCTGCACCTGGCGGAGGAGATCGTCGACGCGGGCGCGCACATCCTGGCGATCAAGGACATGGCGGGCCTGCTGCGTCCGGCCGCCGCCTCGAAGCTCGTCGCGGCGCTGCGCGAGCGCTTCGACCTGCCGGTGCACGTGCACACGCACGACACCCCGGGCGGCCAGCTCGCGACGCTGCTCGCCGCCAGTGCGGCGGGTGCCGACGCCGTCGACGCGGCGTCCGCGCCGATGGCGGGCACCACGAGCCAGCCGTCGCTGTCGGCGCTCGTCGCCGCGCTCGCCCACACCGACCGCGACACGGGCCTCGACCTGCAGGCCGTGTCGGATCTCGAGCCGTACTGGGAGGCCGTGCGCCACCAGTACCGCCCGTTCGAGTCGGGCCTCGACGGCCCCACGGGGCGCGTGTACAAGCACGAGATCCCCGGCGGCCAGCTGTCGAACCTGCGCCAGCAGGCCATCGCGCTCGGCCTGGCGGACGACTTCGAGCTGATCGAGGACATGTACGCCGCGGCGAACGACATCCTGGGTCGCGTGCCGAAGGTCACGCCGTCGTCCAAGGTCGTGGGCGACCTCGCCCTGCACCTCGCGGCGGTCAAGGCGGATCCGGCCGACTTCGCCGAGAACCCGCACAAGTACGACGTGCCCGACTCGGTCGTCGGCTTCATGGCCGGCGAGCTGGGCGACCTGCCGGGCGGGTGGCCCGAGCCGTTCCGCACGAAGGTGCTCGAGGGTCGCGACCTGAAGCCCTCGATCACGCCGCTGTCGACCGAGGACCAGGCGGCGCTGGACGGCGACGCGCCGACGCGCCGCGCGACGCTCAACCGGCTGCTGTTCCCGCAGCCGACCAAGGCCTTCGAGACGGCACGCGAGACGTACGGCGACCTGTCCGTGCTCGACACGGCCGACTACCTGTACGGCCTGGAGCAGGGCGGCGAGCACGTGGTCGAGATCGAGCGCGGCGTGCAGCTGTACGTCGGGCTGGAGGCGATCGGCGAGCCCGACGAGAAGGGCATCCGCTCGGTCATGGCCACGCTCAACGGCCAGCTGCGCCCTGTCGCCGCGCGCGACCGCAGCATCGAGGTCGAGGTGCGCGCCGCGGAGAAGGCGGACACCTCCAAGCCCGGCCAGATCGCCGCGCCGTTCTCGGGCGTCGTGACGCTCAAGGTCGAGGTCGGAGACCACGTCGAGGCCGGCCAGGCCGTCGCGTCGATCGAGGCGATGAAGATGGAGGCGGCCATCACGACGTCGCAGGGCGGCGTCGTCGAGCGCCTCGCGATCAGCCCCACGCAGCAGGTGGACGCCGGCGACCTTTTGGTCGTCGTCACCCCCGCGAAGTAATCTGGGGGGCGCCCGGTACCGCCGGGTGCCGGGGCGGGAGGGGCTCGCCCGGTCGGGGGACAGCAACCCCGTTGGAGTGAACCCGCGTGAAGATCACGACCGATCCTGACGACAACCCGACCGAGGGCGAGGACCACGGCGTCCTCGCGGAGGGCGGACTCGACACGACCGCGATCGGCATCATGGGGCCGGGGACGGCCCAGGTGCGGGTCGTGCTGCCGCAGGTGCTCGAGGAGCCCGACGACGAGGTCGTCGACGACGAGATCGAGCCGGGTGACCTGCGCAGCGGCGGGATCGTGATCGAGCTCCCCGCGGAGGAGATCGCGGAGGCAGCCGAGGCGGTCGACCGCGCCCGCGAGGCGGGCGAGGAGCCCGCGTTCACGGGGGAGATCGTGGAGGACGTCGTCGACGCCGTGCGCGACCACCTCGCCGAGCGCGATCAGGCGCCCGCCGACGACGAGGTCATCGACGTCGTCGTCGTGCCCGAGGAGTCCGCCGCGCAGGATCACGACCAGGACGAGTCCGACGCGGACGAGGACGTCGTCGACGAGCACGCCGACGGCGGCCACGTCGAGGACGCGTTCTTCGAGGACGAGCCGTCGCACGACGAGCCGGTCGCAGACGCCGACGAGGCGTTCGTCGAGGACGAGCCGGCCCGGGACGACACCGCCGACGCGTCGACCGAGGACCAGCGGATCGAGGACGGATACGTCGAGGAGGAGCCCGTCGCGCCGGAGGATCGCGCCGCCCTCGCCGAGAGCGACGCGTCCGCCGACGAGGACCAGGAGCCCGCGGGTGAGGACCGGCGCGCGTCGGATGATCCTCACGTCGACGGGTGGCGGGCGGCGGCGGCGGAGCTGGCCGCGGAGCACGCGGTCCGTCCCGTGCCCGCCGAGCCGGAGAAGGACGCCCCCCACGCCGTCGATGAGTCCGACGAGGACGAGTCCGCAGAGGACGAGCCCGCTGCGGACGAGCCCGTCGAGGGCGAGCCGGCCGAGGGCACGACCGCCGAGAGCGAGCCGGCCGAGGGCACGATCGCCGACAGCGAGCCGGCCATCAGCGAGACCACGCCGTCCGCCGTCGACGGGGCGAAGTCGTACGCCCGCGTCTGGGCGGAGGAGTCGGCCGCGCAGCGCGCCGCCACGCCCGAGCCCGACCCGAACACGCAGAAGACGTCAGGAGCCATCACGATGAGCGCGCGCCGCCTCGAGGACCTCGGCAAGAACGCGGAGCGCGAGTCCAGCGATCTGCTCACCGCCGACCGTGTGCTCAACCCGCATCGTGTCGCCAAGGCCGCCCCCGAGGGCGCCTGGAGCGAGTTCGTCTACGGCCTGACCGGCGGACGCATCAACCTCGGCGACAGCCGCAAGGTGCGCGCGCGCAAGGCGCTCGAGGCCAGGGTCGCGGCGCCGCTGTCCGGCGAGACGCGCTTCGTGCCGATCCTGAGCCGCAAGGGCGGTGTCGGCAAGACGACGATCACGACGCTGCTGGGCATGGCGCTCGCGGACGGTCGCGAGGACCGCGTGATCGCGATCGACGCGAACCCCGACCGCGGCACGCTCGCGGACCGGATCGGCAAGCGCACGGACAAGACCGTGCGGGACCTCGTCCACAAGGCCGGAGAGATCCGGGGCTTCAACGACATCTCGCGCTTCGTCGCGCGCGACGAGACGCGTCTCGACGTCCTCGCGTCGGACCCGGATCCCCGGATCGCGGAGGCGTTCGGCGAGGACGATTACCGCCGCGTGGCCGACGTCGCCGAGCACTTCTACTCGCTCGTGCTGACCGACACGGGCACGGGCATCATCCACTCCGTCATGAACGCGACGCTCGCGCACGCCGACCAGCTGATCATCGTGACGGGTCTGAACCTCGACGAGGTGCGCCTCGCGTCCGAGACGATCACGTGGCTCGAGTCCAACGGCTACGAGCAGCTCGCGCGCGATGCGATCGTGGTGCTGAACCAGCAGTCGGAGGGCGCCCCGATGGTGCGTCTCAGCGAGCTCGAGGTGCACTTCGGCAGCCGCGTGCGCTCCGTCGTGCACCTGCCGTACGACCGCGCGCTCGCGACCGGATCCGCCATCGTCTACCGCGACCTGCAGCCGGCGACGCGCGAAGCGGCCCGCGACCTCGCCGCCCGCGTGGTCGACGGCCTGCGCGAGAGCCGCTCGGCATGACCGCGCGCGAGATCCGCCTGTACGGCGACCCGGTGCTGCGCACGCCTGCCGCCGAGATCCAGACGATCGACGAGGGCGTGCGCGCGCTCGTGCAGGATCTGCTCGACTCGGTCGCGCTGCCCGGTCGCGCGGGCGTCGCCGCTCCGCAGATCGGGGTCGGCGTGCGAGCGTTCAGCTACAACGTCGACGACGAGATCGGCTACATCCTGAACCCCCGCATCGTCGAGGTGCGCGGCGAGCCGCAGCCGACGGGGGAGGGTTGCCTGTCCGTGCCCGGTCTGTGGCATGACACGCCGCGGCATCCGTACGCGCGCGCGGAGGGCATCGACCTCGACGGCAAGCCGGTCGTGCTCGAGGGCGAGGGCCTGATGGCGCAGATGCTGCAGCACGAGACCGACCACCTCGACGGCGTCGTCTACCTGCAGCGGCTCACCAAGGAGGAGCGCGCCAAGGCGATGAAGGCCGTGCGGGAGTCCGACTGGTTCTAGCACCCGGGGACGCCTCCCATGGGGCGACCTGCCCTCTCCGGTCGTTGAGCGAGGAGCGAAGCGACGAGCCGAAACGGGGAGAGCCTCTCCGCGGCCGGAGCCGGGAGCAATGCAGAAGGCCCCGGATCGCTCCGGGGCCTTCTGCGTGAGCAGACGTCAGCCCGCGACGGACAGATTGGTCGTTGCGTCCTTGGCGGCATAGAGGTCCTCGATCTCGTGCGCGAAGTCCTTCTTGATTTCCGCGCGCTTGATCGACAGCTTGGGGGTCAGGTGGCCCGTGGCCTCCGTCCACTCCGTGCCGAGGATCACGAACTTCCGGATCGACTCGGCACGCGAGACACGCGTGTTCGCCTCGTCGATCGCACGCTGCACCTCGGCGCGCACGGTCGCGTTCTTCGCCGCCTGCTCGAGCGTGAGATCCGGGCTCTCGCCGTGCGTGGCGAGCCACGCGGGAAGCATCTCGGGGTCGAGCGTCACGAGCGCGGAGATGAACGGCTTCTGATCGCCGACCACGACGACCTGACCGACGATCGGGTTGGCGCGGATCGGGTCCTCGAGCGCGGCGGGGGCGACGTTCTTGCCGCCCGCCGTGACGATGATCTCCTTCTTGCGCCCCGTGATCGACAGATATCCGTCGGCGTCGAAGGCGCCGAGGTCTCCCGTCCGGAACCACTCGCCGTCGAAGGCCGCGGCGGTCGCCTCCGCGTTCTGCCAGTACTCGCGGAACACGTTGATGCCCTTGACCTGGATCTCGCCGTCGTCGGCGACGCGGATGCCGACGCCCGGCAGCGTCGGGCCGACCGTGCCGACCTTGCTCAGGCGGGGCAGGTTCACCGTGGCGGGCGCGGTGGTCTCGGTGAGGCCGTAGCCCTCGAGGATCGTGATGCCGAGGCTGTGGAAGAAGTGCCCGAGGCGGGCGCCCAGGGGAGCGGAGCCCGACACGGCGTGCGTCACGCGACCGCCCATGAGCGCCCGCAGCTTCCCGTACACCAGCTTGTCGAACAGCGCGAACCTCAGCTTCAGGCCGAGACCGATCTTCTCGCCGTCCTGCAGGCGGCGCGAGTGCTCGATCGCCGTCTTGGCCGCGGCGCGGAAGATCCTGCCCTTGCCCTCCGATTCGGTCTTCTGCTCGGCGGAGTTGTAGACCTTCTCGAACACGCGCGGCACGGCGAGCAGCAGCGTCGGCTTGAACGAGCCGAGCGTCTTGACGAGGTTCTTGGTGTTCGGCTCGTGACCGGTCTTGACCCCCGCGTGGATGTAGAGGATCGACATGAAGCGCGCGAACACATGCGCCGTCGTAATGAACAGGACGGTCGACGCGCCGGGGGCGTGCACGACCTCGCTGAGCGCCTCCGTCGCATTGCGCGAGAGCTCGACAAAGTTGCTGTGCGTCAGCACGCAGCCTCGCGGGCGTCCGGTGGACCCCGAGGTGTAGATGATCGTCGCGATGTCCGAGCCGTTCGCGAGGCCGCGGCGGCGCTCGATCTCGGCATCCTCGATCGCCTGGCCGTCCGCGGTCAGCTTCGCGATCAAGCCCTCGTCCAAGCGCCACACGGAGCGGATGAGCGGCAGCTCGTCGGCGACGGACTGGTAGGACTCGTGATGCGCGGCAGTCTCGACGATGAGATTCACGGCACCGGAGTCGGACAGAATCCACTGGATCTGCGAGGGGGAGCTGGTCTCGTAGACCGGCACCATGACGGCACCGGCGTAGAAGAGTGCGAAGTCGACCAGCGTCCACTCGTACGTCGTCTTGGCGAGGAACCCGATCTTCTCGCCGGGCTGGATGCCGGCCGCGACGAAGCCCTTGGCGAGCGCGATCACCTGGCGCTCGAACTCCGCGGCGGTGACGTCGCGCCATCCATCGCCCTCGGGCACTGCGAAGATCGGACGGTCGGGGGTCGCACGCGCGCGCTCGACGAGCAGGTCGGCGACGTTCGCCTCGGGATCGGCGGGGACGATCGCGGGTGTCGAGAATTCGATCACGGCAGCTCCTTCGGTACCGGACAGGGCAATGGCGGGTTCGGTCGATTCTAGTGTCCCTCTAGACTCTCCCCGTGTTCTATTGGCTGATGAAGTACATCGTGGTCGGGCCGATCGTGAAGGCGATCTTCCGGCCGTGGATCATCGGCGCCGAGAACATCCCTCCGGTCGGCGGGGCCATCCTCGCCAGCAACCACCTGTCCGTGGCGGACTCGATCTTCCTACCGCTCATGATCGAGCGGCCGATGACCTTCCTTGCCAAGAGCGAGTACTTCACGGGCAGGGGTCTGAAGGGCTGGGCCACGAAGTGGTTCATGAAGGGGACCGGGCAGATCCCGATCGACCGCTCGGGCGGATCGGCATCCGAGGCGGCGTTGAACACGGCCCTCCAGGTGCTCGGGCGCGAGGAGCTGCTCGGGATCTATCCCGAGGGCACCCGCAGCCCCGACGGCATCCTGTATCGCGGCCGGACGGGCATCGCCCGCATGGCGATGGAGGCGAAGGTGCCCGTGCTCCCCGTCGTCATGGTGGACACCGACACGATGATGCCGATCGGCCGGACGATCCCGCGCATCATGCGCGTCGGCATCGTGATCGGCGAGCCGCTCGACTTCACGCGCTACGAGGGCATGGAGAACGACCGCTACGTGCTGCGGTCGGTGACCGACGAGATCATGGTCGCGCTGCAGCAGCTCGGCGGGCAGCGGTACCGCGACGTGTACGCGTCGTCGGAGAAATCGAAGCGGACGACGGTCGACGACGCGGTCGCCGAGCCCGTCGTCGATGCATCCTCCGCGCCCGCGCGGGACTGACACACGGTCCGAGGCACCTCTCGGACGGCACTAGCATCGAAGTCATGCACAGCACGGCTCGCCTCGATCCGAGCGCCCTCGACGCCTGGCGCTCTCTCCCGATCAAGCAGCAGCCGGAGTGGCCCGACTATGCCGAGGTCGAGCGCGTCTCGGCCGAGCTCGCCCAGCAGCCGCCGCTCGTGTTCGCAGGCGAGGTCGACAGCCTCAAGGACCGACTCGCCCAGGCGGCGTCCGGCCGCGCGTTCCTGCTCCAGGGCGGCGACTGCGCCGAGACCTTCGCGGGCGCCACGGCCGACAAGATCCGCAACCGCGTCAAGACGCTGCTGCAGATGGCGGTCGTCCTGACCTACGGCGCATCGATGCCCGTGATCAAGATGGGCCGCATGGCGGGACAGTTCGCCAAGCCGCGCTCGAGCGACATGGAGACGCGCGGCGACGTCACGCTGCCGGCCTACCGCGGCGACATCGCCAACGGCTACGACTTCACGGCCGTGTCCCGCACGCCCGACCCGCAGCGCCTGCTGAAGGCGTACCACACGTCCGCGTCGACCCTGAACCTGATCCGGGCGTTCACGCAGGGCGGTTTCGCCGACCTGCGCGAGGTGCACTCCTGGAACAAGGGCTTCGCCGAGAACCCCGCGAACCAGCGCTACGAGCGGCTTGCGGCCGAGATCGACCGCGCCATCAAGTTTATGGAGGCGGCGGGCGCCGACTTCGACGAGCTGAAGCGCGTCGAGTTCTACACGGGCCACGAGGGCCTGCTGATGGACTACGAGCGCCCTCTGACCCGCATCGACTCGCGCACCGGCACGCCCTACAACACGTCGGCGCACTTCGTGTGGATCGGGGAGCGCACGCGCGACCTGGACGGCGCGCACGTCGACTACTTCTCGCGCATCCGCAACCCGATCGGCGTGAAGCTCGGCCCGACGACGAGCCCCGACACGGCGCTCGCGCTGATCGACAAGCTCGACCCCGAGCGCGAGCCCGGGCGTCTGACCTTCATCACCCGCATGGGCGCCGGGAAGATCCGCGACGCGCTGCCGCCGCTGCTCGAGGCCGTCAAGGACTCGGGTGCGAAGCCGCTGTGGGTCACCGACCCCATGCACGGCAACGGCATCACGACGCCGACCGGCTACAAGACCCGCCGCTTCGACGATGTGATCGACGAGGTGCGCGGATTCTTCGAGGCGCACCGCGCGGTCGGGACCTTCCCCGGCGGCATCCACGTCGAGCTCACGGGCGACGACGTGACCGAGTGCCTGGGCGGCTCCGAGCAGATCGACGAGGCGACGCTCGCGACCCGGTACGAGTCGCTGTGCGACCCACGTCTGAACCACATGCAGTCGCTGGAGCTCGCCTTCCTCGTCGCGGAAGAGCTCGAGAAGCGCTGACGCCGTCGTC
Organism: Microbacterium sp. JZ31; assembly: GCF_016805985.1. Taxonomy (NCBI): domain Bacteria; kingdom Bacillati; phylum Actinomycetota; class Actinomycetes; order Micrococcales; family Microbacteriaceae; genus Microbacterium; species Microbacterium sp. JZ31. The sequence continues at coordinate 1,976,463 of NZ_CP017661.1, read as the reverse complement.
GTGACCCGCGGCGGAAGCCCCCACGGGGTTGCCGCCGCGGGTGCGAGCGCAGGGGCTTCCGCTGCGGTGGGGCATCCGTCAGCAGAGCTGGGGCCCGGTTCGCAGGCTCACCCCTGCTCTGCCGCCGGATCCCCTCACCTCCGCTGACCCGCGGAGCGGACAGCGGCTCGCCGCTGCGGCGCCCGTCAGTCGCGGACGTCGATCGCGATCTCTACAGCCGTGCCCTGCGGATGCCGCTCACCGCCGGGCACCGACTGCGACTTCACCTCGGTGAGGTCGTTGACCGCGATGTTCCAGGGGAACACGACGCCCGACACCTCGAAGTGCTCGGAAAGCGCAGCGACCGCCTCGTCGCGGGTGAGACCCACGACGTTCGGCACCTCGAACAGCTGCACGCCGAGCGATCGCACGACAGTGATCCGGTCGCCGGGGCGCCAGTTGCCCGCCTCCGCACGAGGCTCGACGCGAATCACGGCGTCCAGGGCGACGGAGTTGCTGTACTCCTCGGTGACGCTCGGCTCGAGCCCCGCATCCCGCAGCGTCTGCACGGCCTGTGCGGCCGGCATGCCCGCGACCTCGGGCAGCGGCCCGAGCGACTGCACGAGGGTGATCTCGTCACCCGGGCGCCAGTTGCCCTCCTCGGCGCGCGGCTCGATGCGAAGAACGGTGTCGGCGGGACGGTCGCCCGAGAACTCCTTGGTCACCGTGACCGCCAGGCCCGCGTCCTCGAGGGCCGACTGGGCGTCGGTGATCGGCATGCCTGCGCTCGCCGGCAGCGGGCCGAGGGAGACGACGAAGTCGGCGACATCGCCCTCGTGCACCGTGCAGCCCTCGAAGCAGTCCACGCGCTCCTCGGTGCCGGCGGGGATGATGTCGAGGCCGATCACCTGCTCGGCCGGCGCGTCCGAGAACAGCAGGAGGTTCTCGGCGTCGTCGTACGTGATGACCCTCTCGTCGAGGAGAGCCTGCGCGTCGGCGAGAGCGAGGCCCTCGAAGGAGTCGAGGGTGACCTCCGCGGGCCCCGTCGAGATGAAGACGCGCACATCGCCGCCCTTGTCGGTCGGCGTCCCGATCTCCGGTTCCGTGCGGATCGCCTGCCCCGCAGGCACGTACGGGTCGTCGTCGGAGTCCTCAACGGCCACGAGCTCGACATCGGCCAGCAGCTGCTGGGCCTCGGCGAAGGTCATGCCCGCCACATCCGGCACCTGCACCTGCGAGCCGGGGCCCGAGCCGAACCACCAGCCGATCCCGCCCGCGGCGGCCGCGAGCAGCAGCACAAGAGCGATCAGCAGACCGCCGCGGCGCTTGCGCTGCTCCGCGCGGCGGCGCAGGCGCGACGCGTTGTCCGTCTCCTCGACCGGCCCGGTGTCGCCCACCTCGCCCGTGATCTCGCCCGTGGAGACGAGGCCGCCCGGGAGGATCTTCGTCGCGCCCGAAGCGCCCGCCTCGGAGGGCAGCACGCGGGTCTCGAACGCGGGGGCGGAGCGCGTGGGCAGGGGAGCGATGCCGAGCTCCCTCTCGATCTCGCGCAGCCGCTCGAGCATCTCCTGCGCGTCGGAGGGACGCTCGTCGGGGTTCTTCTCGGTCGCCCACAGCACGAGCTCGTCGAGCTGCTCCGGCACGCCGGGGTTCTTCACGCTCGGCCGGGGCACCGAGTCGGTCGCGTGCTGGAACGCGATCTGCATGGGCTGCTCGCCCTTGTACGGCTGCTCGCCGGCGAGCATCTCGTAGAGCAGGATGCCGAGCGCATAGATGTCGCTGCGCGCGTCCGCCGTGCCCCGGGTGACGAGCTCGGGCGCGAGGTACGCGATCGTGCCGAGCAGCTGCTGACCGGTGGCGGTGTTCGCCGACGAGGCGCGCGCGAGCCCGAAGTCGCCGATCTTGATCCGGCCGTCCTCGGCGAGCAGCACGTTCTCGGGCTTCACATCGCGATGGATGAGTCCCGCGCGGTGGGCGGCCGCCAGGCCCGACAGCACCGCGTCCATGATGGTGATCGTCTGCGTCACGGTGAGCCGACGCTGCTCCTTCAGGAGCTCGCGCAGCGTGATGCCCGGCAGGTACTCCATGACGAGGTAGGCGAGTTCGCCGTCCTGTCCCTGGTCGAACACGTTCACGACGTGCGGGTCCGACAGACGGGCCGCCGAGCGGGCCTCCTGGATGAAGCGGCTCTGGAACACGCTGTCGTCGCTGAGATGCCCGTGCATCACCTTGAGGGCGACGCGCCGCTCGAGCCGCAGGTCGGTCGCGACGTAGACCGTGGCCATGCCGCCGCGCGCGATGCGGGCGCGCACGCGGTAGCGGCCGTCGACAAGCCGCCCGATGAGGGGATCGACCTGCTGACTCGTGCTCACGTCTGAATTCTACGTTCGGGCTCCTGGGGAGCCGGGGAGCGGCGCACCCGCGGATGCCGGGAGGGAGGCGGGCCGTCTGAGGCGCCCCCTCGTCCCGCTCGCGGCGCTCTGAGTCATCCGGCTCGCCGCGCGAGGCGTCAGCCGAGCTGGCGGAGCCAGCCGTACGCGGCGGTCTCCCACTGCCCGTAGCGGTTGGGGAACGCGGAGATCTGCACGGCCTGGGCGGCCTTCGTGAACTCCATCTTCTCCCAGCCCTTGATGTCGTACAGGCCGCGGGTCTTGCCCTTGTTGGGGTTCTGCGCGCCGCCGAAGAACACGCGCGTGGCGCGCACGCGGTCGCGGATCTGCTCCGGGGTGCCCCAGCCGGCGCTCGGACGCTGCTGGAACAGGCCGAGCGAGTCGCGGTCGCCGTAGTTCAGGTTGCGGATGCCCGACTCGACCATTGCGGTCGCCAGCGCGATGGCGATCGCCTTGTCGGATGCGCCGATGTCGCGCCCCACCCTGATGATGATGCGGGCGTTCTCGACCTGCTGGGCGTCGAGGACGGCCGAGCGCTGAACGCGCGGGTCCTCGGAGTAGCCGGCCGAGGGCTTCGAGACGGCCGCGGGGGCGGCGGTGGCGCCCGAGAGCTTCAGCTTCTGCCCGGGGTAGATGATCGCGCCGCTCGACAGGCCGTTGGCCTTGAGGATCGCCGAGACGGTGGTGCCGTGCTTGTGCGCGATGGCCCACAGCGTGTCGCCGGCCTTGACCTCGTGCGTCTTGCCGCTGACGGCCTTGACGGGCGCCGCCGCAGGAGCGGGGGAGGACACGAGCGCCGGCGCCGGAGCGGCCGCCGCGGCGCCGACCTTCAGCTTCTGCCCGGGGAAGATCGTGGCCACGCTGTCGAGTCCGTTCGCGCGGATGATCGTGGCGATGCTCACGCCGTGCTTCTGTGCGATGCCCCACACCGTGTCGCCGGCCCTGACCGTGTAGGTCGCTCCACTCGACGCGGGCGCGGCGGCGGGCTTCGGCGTGGCGACGGGCGCCGGGCGGGCGGGGGTCGCCGCGGGGGCGGAGGTCGCCGAACCGCTCACCTTGAGCTTCTGTCCGGGGTAGATGACCGCCGCGGAGCTCAGACCGTTGGCGCGCAGGATGGCGTCGACCGTCGTCTTGTGGTGGTGCGCGATGCCCCACACGGTGTCGCCGGCCTTGACCGTGTACGTCGCCGCGGCGGCCGCGGGCTTGGCGACCGGCTTCGCGGCCGCGGGCTTCGCGGCGGCGGTGCCGGACTTGGTCAGGCGCAGCACCTGACCGGGGTAGATCGTGCTCGACCAGCTCAGGTTGTTCCACGTCAGGACGTCGATGGTGCGCAGGCCCGCGCGGATCGCGATCCGGGTGACCGTGTCGCCCGGCTGCACCACGTGGGTCGTGGGGGCGGCGGCCGTGCGGACCGCGGTCTCCACGCGAGGCGCCGGCGCGGCCTTGACCGCATTGGCGCCAACCACCGAGCCGAACGCATCCGTGCGGTTGTGCCCCTCGCGCACGCCGTCGCGCGTCTTCACGTCGGCAGCCGCGGCCGGCGTGGCGCCGAGCGAGAGCGCGATGGATCCCGCGATGGCCACCGGGACGGTGGTCAGCAGTGAGCGCATCGGCTGGCTCGCCTTGGCGTGGCTGGCGCGTGCAGGAGTACGACGGTGCACGATGGGTTCCCCTCTTATGGACGTTCAGCGCGGGTCTGCCGAATGTCTGACTCAAGAAACCGTGTCACGGAAGTGAAAACGTGTCAACCAGTGGTATCGGGCGTGACTCGTGTTATGAGAGAGGTGTTCGCGACTGCTGTTGCTTATGTGACTCATGTGAATCCGGATTCGAACGCAGGCCTGCGCGTGCCGCCGGGAGAAGACCGCGCCGCCCGCCGGATGAGATAGTGGCAGGGTGACCGCGCAAGACTTCTCACGGATCCAGACCGAGTGGCTCAGCATCCCCGACGTCGCCGAGCTGATCGGCGAGACGCCGGGTCGCGTGCGCCGGCTGCTCGACGACAACGCGCTCGTCGGATCGAGGCGCGAGGGGGCGCTCAAGATCCCCTCGGTCTTCTTCGTCGACGGCGACGTGCTGTCCTCCCTGCGCGGCACCGTGTTCGTGCTGCACGACGCCGGCTTCAGCGACGACGACGCGATCGACTGGCTCCTCACCGTCGAGGAGTCGATCGGCGTCGCGCCGATCGAGGCTCTGCGCGCCGGTCGCAAGGCGGAGGTGCGGCGGGTCGCCCAGACCCTCGCCTGAACCCCGGCGCCGTCGCGGCGCCGCTCAGGCGCGGCGTTCGACGGCGGCGCGGGCGAGCGCGTGCAGTTCGCGCGCGGCCTCGGGCTGCAGCCCGGCCGATGCGAGTGCGTCGTCGGCCTGGGCGGCGTAGTCGGAGATCAGCTGCTCCACGCGCGCGAGCGCGCCGCTGGAGGCGATGAGGTCCCGCAGCCAGGCGACGTCCTGATCGCTCATCGCGGGGTCGCCGAGCGCGGCGTCGAACCGCGCCCGGTCCGCGCCCGAAGCGGCGGCGCGCGTGAAGGCGACGAGCGCGGTGCGCTTGCCCTCGCGCAGGTCATCGCCTGCCGGCTTTCCGGTCTCGTGCGCATCGCCGAACACGCCCAGCACGTCGTCGCGCAGCTGGAACGCCATGCCGAGGGGATGTCCGAACGCGCGCAGCGCGCGCAGGCGCGATCCGTCGCCGCTCGCCAGCGCGCCGCCGATCACGAGCGGCTGCTGCACGCTGTAGCGCGCGGACTTGTACGACGCGATCCGCAGTGCACGCTCGGCATGCGCGTCCTCCGGCGCCGTGCTCCATGCCGACTCCTCGGCGATGTCGAGGAACTGGCCGACGGTGACGTCGCGGCGCATCCGCGCGTATTCGGCGCGCGCGGCGATCGCCGCGACGGGCGAGGAAAGGGCCGCGAGCGCATCCTCGAACAGGTCGTCGCTCCAGGCCACGAGGAGGTCGCCGAGGAGCACGGAGCCGGCGCGGCCGAACGACTCCGCGTCTCCCGTCCAGCCCGCTTCGCGATGCCGGGTCTCCAGCGCGCGGTGCGCGGAGGGGCGGCCACGGCGCGTGTCGGAGTTGTCGATCAGGTCGTCGTGCACGAGCGCGGCGGCCTGGAAGATCTCGAGCGCCGCGCAGGCGTCGATCACGGCGTCTGCGTCGGCGTCCGCGTCGCTCGCGATGCCGCGCCAGCCCCACCACGCGAAGCGGGCGCGCAGGCGCTTGCCGCCCTGCAGACTCGAGGCGGCGTCACTCACGAAGGCGAGGCCCTCATCGCCGAATTCGGCCGCTTCGTCCTTGCGCTCCGCCGTGAACTTATCGAGACGCTGGGAGATCGCTTCGATAAGGGGGAGCGAAGGGGTCACAGGCCTAGCCTAGTTCTCCGGGCCGAGACTAGAATGAGGCTCAGCCATCACCTGAGGGGGACACGATGCCACTCTCCGAACAGGAGCAGCGCCTTCTCGATGAGATGGAGCGCCATCTCATGCAGAACGACGCCGATGTCGTGAGCGCGCCCGCGGGCGCACAGGTTCTGAGTTACCGCAACCTGATCATCGGCGCGCTCGTCGTGCTGGCCGGTCTCGGTGCGGTGATCGCCGGCATCGCGCTGTGGCGGACGAGCCTGCCGCTGGGGCTCGTGCTCGGCGTCGCGGGCTTCGCCGCCATGCTGGGCGGCGTCATCCTCGCCGTGAGGCCGGTGAGAGGCGGGGCGCAGACGCCGCGCACGGGCACCGGCCGCGCGCCCCGCGCCCCCCGTTCCGGCTCCTCCTTCATGGACCGGATGAACGAGCGTTGGGAGCGCCGTCAGAACGGCGACGGCTAGCCTCCACTTCCCTCCAGATCAAGCGCCGACCTTCGGGTCGGCGCTTTTTTCGTGCGTCGAGGCTCCCCATCCGGGCACGTGAGAGTTCGGGAGCCGGATTTCCCTCCACCGCGCCCCACCCGCGCTCCACCGCGGAATTGCGGGCCTCCTCGGCGCGACACGACGCGAATCGGTGCGGATTTCCTCTAGACAGTGGGGAAGAGTGGAGTAAAGTGGGGGCTACCTCGGAACAGGCCGGACGGAGGGGGTGATGGCCAGTGCTGTTGGGTACCCACACCCCCAAGCTCGACGACAAGGGCCGCGTCATCCTCCCTGCCAAGTTCCGTGAGGAGCTCGCAGGCGGCGTCGTGGTCACCCGTGGCCAGGAGCGATGCCTGTACGTGTTCAGCACGTCCGAGTTCGAGCAGGTGCACGAGCGTGTGCGACAGGCGCCGCTCAGCAACAAGCAGGCCCGCGACTTCCTGCGCATGTTCCTGTCGGGAGCGAGCGCCGAGACCCCCGATGGACAGAACCGCATCACGATCCCGCAGCACCTGCGCACCTACGCCGGGCTCGAGAAGGAGCTCGTCGTGACGGGCGTCGGGGCGCACGCCGAGATCTGGGACGCGGCCGCCTGGAACGCCTACCTGGAGAGCAACGAGGAGAGCTACTCGGAGATGGAGCAGGAGGTGATCCCGGGACTGTTCTGAGACACGAGCCCCCGGTTGCGACCCCCACCCGCAGCCCTGACGCACTTCCCCGGCGCCAGGTCGAGCGGTTGGGGATCGGAGCCGGGGGAGAGCCTCGACCTCAGACCCGAAGCATCATGAACCACCGCGACATCCACACCCCCGTCCTGCTCGAGCGCTGCGTCGAGCTGCTGGGCCCCGCCCTGCGGCACGCCGTCGACGCCGGGCGGACCGCCGTGTACGTCGACGGCACGCTCGGCATGGGCGGCCACTCCGAGGCCTTCCTCGAGCGCTTCCCGGACATCCGGCAGGTCGGACTCGACCGCGACCCCGACGCGCTCCGCATCGCCGGTGAGCGCCTCGCGCCGTTCGCCGACCGGATCTCGCTCGTGCACACGGTGTACGACGGCATCGCCGAGGCGCTTCGCGACGCCGGCCACGACCACGCGGACGCGATCCTGTACGACCTGGGCGTGTCGTCGCTGCAGCTCGACGAGGCCGACCGCGGCTTCGCCTATGCGCAGGATGCGCCGCTCGACATGCGCATGGACCCCACGCAGGGCTTCACCGCGGCGGATGTCGTCGCCACCTACGGCGAGGGCGACCTGCGTCGCATCTTCGAGCGCTACGGCGAGGAGAAGCTCGCCGCCCGCTACGCCCGCGCGATCATCGCCGCCCGGCAGGCGGCGCCGATCGCGCGCTCCGGGCAGCTCGTGGACATCCTGCAGGCCGCGACCCCCGCGGCGCTGAAGAACGCGGGCCACCCCGCCAAGCGCGTGTTCCAGGCGCTGCGCATCGAGGTGAACGGCGAGCTCGCGGCACTCGAGCGCGCGATCCCCGCGGCGCTCGGCACGCTCGCCGTGGGCGGGCGGCTCGTCGTGCTGTCGTACCAGTCGCTCGAGGACCGCTTCGTCAAGCGGCTCTTCGCCGAGGCGACGACGTCCACGGCCCCGCCGGGGCTGCCCTTCGAGCTTCCCGAGCACGCTCCGCAGTTCCGCCTGCTCGTCAAGGGCGCGGAGCTCGCGAGCGACGAGGAGGCCGCGCGCAACCCGCGCGCGAAGCCCGTGCGCCTGCGCGCCATCGAACGAATCAGGGAGGCGGCATGAGTCTCGCGAACACGGCGGTCGACGTCCGGGCCGCCCGTCCCCAGGTCCGCCCCGAGCCGACGGGCGCGCCGCGCCGTCGCCTGCAGGCGGTGCCCGACGCCCCTGCGCGTCGTCGTCCGCGACTGGGCTACGCGATCGTCGCGTTCGCCGGAGCCGTGGCGATCGCGATCGCGCAGATGAGCCTGTCGGTGCTGACCACGCAGTCGTCGTACGAGCTCGCCGCGCTGAACCAGGAGCGCCGCGCCGCCACCCTTCAGGCACAGGAGCTGCGCGACGAGGTGGCGGGGCTGAGCTCGCCGCAGAACCTCGCGGCCAGCGCGGCAGGCCTCGGAATGGTGATCGACAGCGTGCCGCCCAGCAGTCTGCGCCTCAGCGACGGCAAGATCACCGGTGACGGCGCTGCCGCCGGCGCGAAGTCCACCGTGGATGCGAAGGGACGTGCGGCCGTCGGCAACGCCCTGCTGGAGCGCTCCGCGGTCACGGCGGACGCCGAGGCGACCTCGGGGAGCGCGAAGGAAGACGACGAGAGCACGGACGACACGCCGTCCGCAGAGACCGAGAAGAAGGCCGAGGCGGAGCTGCCGCCGCCTCTGACAGAGGGCCTGCCGAGCCCGACCACCCGCTGACCCACCGATCCGACGAAACCCGCATGCGCCAGGGGAGCCGATGAATCCGATCGCCAAACGCTCGTCGCGTCGCCGCACCATGGTGGCGGCCGCCATCGTGCTGACCGTGCTGGGCGGCTTCGTCGTGCGCCTGATCGACATCCAGGTCGTGCACGCGGAGGAGCACCGCGCCGATTCCGTCGACCAGCGGGCAGGTTACGAGAAGCTGTTCGGCACGCGCGGCACGATCGTCGACGAGAACGGCGTCGTGCTGGCCAGCTCGACCATGCGCTACGACGTCAACATCGATCCGACGCTCGTGGCGGACATCGAGCGCACGGCCGAGGACGGCTCCGAGCACCTGCAGACGTGGGACGAGCAGGCCGCGCTGATCGCGCAGATCGTGGGCATGGACGTCGAGGAGATCAAGCGGATCGTCGCGGACAAGAAGGCGAACGAGCCCGAGTCGCAGTGGGCGGAGCTGACGCGCGGTGTCTCGACGGCGCAGTACCAGGCGCTGCGCGAGCTCGAGGTGCCGTACCTCACCTACGACCCGCGCCCGTCGCGGTCCTACCCGAACGGGGCGGTGGGCGGCAACCTGCTCGGCTTCGAGTCGAACGACGGCGAGGCGCTCGCGGGCGTCGAGCGCTGGCAGAACGACTGCCTCGAGGCGAAGGACGGCGAGGAGACCTACCAGATCGGCAGGACCGACGGCATCCGCATCCCCGGATCGGAGCAGGTGACCCCCGCGACCGACGGCGGTCAGGTGCAGCTCACGATCGACTCCGATCTGCAGTGGTACATGGAGCAGATGATCGCCGAGGAGACGCAGAACCAGAAGGCGATCTCGGGCACCGTCTACATCCAGGAGGTCAAGACCGGGAAGATCCGGGCGGCCGCGCAGTACCCGGCCATGGACCCGAACGACGTGGCCGGGACGGATCCCGCATATCGCGGCTCGCTCGTGTTCGGCACGACCTTCGAGCCGGGCTCGACCTTCAAGGCCATCACCGCCGCCTCGCTGCTCGAGGAGGGCGTGGCGAACCCGCTCAGCACGGTGACGGCAAAGGACTGGGAGGAGTTCCCCAACGGCGCCCGCCTCGGGGACTCGCACCCGCACCCCGAGCAGACCTACACGCTCGCCGGTGCCCTGATCGACTCGTCGAACGTGGCGCTGTCGAAGTTCGGCGAGATGCTGCCCGAGCAGAAGCGCTACGAGTGGCTGCAGAAGTTCGGCATCGGAGGCGGCGCCGTGGTCGGGTTCCCGGGGGAGCAGAACGGCTGGATCGCGCCTCCCGCCGAATGGGACAACCAGCAGCACTACGCCACGACGTTCGGGCAGGCGTTCACCGCCACGATCCCGCAGGTGGCGAGCGCCTACCAGACCATCGCCAACGACGGCGTGCGCGTCGCTCCGCAGCTCGTCGAGTCGTGCACGACCCCGGACGGCGAGGTGACGGCGGCGGAGACGGCGGAGCCGGAGCGCGTGATCAGCGAGGGCACGGCGCAGCAGCTGCAGCTCATGCTCGAGAACGTCGCGTTCCAGAGCTCGGTCGCCGAGCAGATCAAGGTGCCCGGCTACAGCATCGCGACCAAGACCGGCACGGCGCAGAAGCCTGCCGAGGGCGGCGGGTACAAGCCCGGCGTGTACTTCACGAGCATGGTCGGGTTCGCCCCGGCGGACGACCCGCAGTACGTGGTCATGATTACGCTCGACGAGCCCAAGCGGGTAACCTCGTCTGCGGCCACGGCGCCCGCGATGCAGAAGGCGATGGCCTACGTGTTGCAGTCCTACCGTGTCCCGCCGGGCCGCACGGAGCCCGAGACCAAGCTCCCGATGTTGAAGTGATGCGCCACCCCGTGCCCGGGGCAGAGCGAGCACCACGGAGGTACACCATCCGAATGATCCGGCCTGCCCTGATGATCGCGTTCGCCGCATGATCGCCCTGACGCTCTCGGAGATCGCGGAGGCGATCGGAGGACGGCTGCACCTGCACGGCGACGCGACGCCGGAGACGGTCGTCTCCGGCGACGTGGACACCGACTCGCGCGCCATGACGCCCGGAGCGGTCTTCGTCGCCAAGCCCGGCGAGACGACCGACGGCCACCTGTTCGTCGGCAAGGCCGTCGAGGCGGGCGCGGTGCTCGCGCTCGTCGAGCGCGTCGTCGACGAGCCGGTCACGCAGATCGTCGTCCCGGACGTCGTGCTCGCGATCGCGGATCTCGCGCGCGAGGTCGTGGCGCGCGTGCGCGCCGGCGGCGCGCTGAAGATCGTGGGGATCACCGGCTCGAACGGCAAGACGACGACGAAGAACCTGCTGGCGACGATCCTGCGCCCCGAGGGCGAGACCGTCGCGCCCAAGGGCTCGTACAACAACGCCGTGGGCGCGCCGCTCACCATGCTGCGAGTGACGCACGACACCCGCTTCCTGGTGTGCGAGTTCGGGGCGGACGGGCACGGGCAGATCGCGCGGCTCGCGGGACTCGTGACGCCCGACGTCGGCGTCGTGCTGATGATCGGCATGGCGCACGCGGGCGGCTTCGGAGGACTCGACGGCACCGTCCGCGAGAAGTCCGAGCTGGTGCGGGCCGTGCGCCGCGGCGGCGTTGCCGTCCTGAACGCCGACGACCCCCGCGTGGCGGGCATGGCCTCGATCGCGCAGGAGCGCGACCTCGAGGTGCGCTGGTTCGGAGAGGCCGAGACGGCCGACGTGCGCTCGGGCGCGCTCGAGGTGACGGCCTCCGGCACCCGCACGACCGTCACGGTCGGCGGGCGGGAGCTGCCGCTGCACCTGCGCGTGCTGGGTGCGCACCACGTCAAGAACGCCCTCGCGGCGATCACGGCGGCGGCCGCGCTCGGCGTCGCCCCCGAGGCCGCCGTCGAGCGCATCGAGACGGTCGAGCTCGCCGAGCGCTGGCGCATGCAGGTGCTCACGCAGTCGCCCGTCCGGATCATCAACGACGCCTACAACGCGAGCCCCGATGCGGTCGCGGCAGCGCTGCGCACGCTCGCGCAGATCAGCGGGCCGGACGAGCGCATGGTCGCGGTGCTCGGGGCCATGAGCGAGCTCGGCGAGCACTCGGTCGAGGAGCACATGAAGATCGGCCTGCTCGCCGTGCGGCTGCGCATCCCGCGCATCGTCGTCGTCGGACAGGACGCCCGCGCGCTGTACCTCGCGGCGATCGCGGAGGGCTCGTGGAGCGGCGAGGCCGTCTTCTTCGAGACGGCGGACGAGGCGTTCGCCTACCTCCAGGACGAGCTGCGTCCCGGCGACTCCGTGCTCGTGAAGTCGTCCAACGCGGCCGGGCTCCGGTTCCTCGGCGATCGTCTGGGAGAATCGTTCTCGTGAGATCACTTCTGACGGCAGCGGCGATCTCCCTGGCGTTCTCCCTGTTCCTGACGCCCGTGTTCCTGCGGCTGTTCCGCCGCTGGGGCTGGGCCCAGCCCATCCGCGTCGCGAGCGCGAAGATGCTCGCCCCCGACCACGAGGTCAAGCGCGGCACGCCCACCATGGGCGGCACGATCTTCATCGTCGGCACGGTGATCGGCTATCTCGTCGGCTGCTGGGCGGGCGGCAACCCGCCGACCCCGTCGGGCTGGCTGGTGATCTGGCTCATGCTGTCGTTCGGTGCCGTGGGCTTCATCGACGACTACCTGAAGGTGAAGCAGGATCACTACGACGGCCTGAGCGGATGGCGCAAGATCGCGGGCCAGGTCATCGCGATCGTGCCGTTCGCGATCGCCGCGCTGAACTTCGAGAACGCGTACGGCCAGACCCCCGGCACGGGCTACGTCTCGCTGTTCCGCGACATCCCCGTGCTGTCGTTCATGGCGCTCGGCCCGGTTCTCGGCTGGCTGCTGTACCTCGTCTGGCTGTCGCTGCTCGGCACGGGCTTCTCCAACAGCGTCAACCTCACGGACGGTCTGGACGGCCTCGCGGCCGGCGCGGGCATCTTCGTCGTGGGGGCGTACAGCCTGATCGCGTTCTGGCAGTTCAATCAGGCGTGCACGCGCGTGCTGCTCGAGCCCGAGCTGCTGCAGGCCTGCTACAGCACGCGCGATCCGCTCGACCTCGCGGTCGTCGCGGCCGCGGTGGTGGGCGGCCTCGTCGGCTTCCTGTGGTGGAACGCGCCCAAGGCGCAGGTGTTCATGGGCGACGTCGGGTCGATGGCGATCGGCGGCGTCGTGACCGCCATGGCGGTGCTGACGCGAACCGAGCTGCTCGGCCTCCTGATCGCCGGTCTGTTCGTGATCTCGTCCGGGTCGGTCATCCTGCAGCGGCTCTACTTCAAGCTGACGCGTGGCAAGCGGCTGTTCCTGATGAGTCCGATCCATCACCACTTCGAGATGCGCGGCTGGCCCGAGGTCACGATCGTCGCGCGATTCTGGATCATCGCCGGCCTGCTGTCCGTCAGCGGCATCGGTCTCTTCTACGTCGAATGGCTCAGCCGCACATGAGCGAACGCATCGATTCCCTGACCAGCTGGAACGCCGATTGGAAGGGCCTGCGCGTCGCCGTGCTCGGCCTCGCGTCGACCGGATTCTCGGTCGCCGACACGCTCGCCGAGCTCGGCGCGGACGTGCTGGTGGTCACCGAGACGGCCGCCGAGGAGTACGCGCGGCTCGTGCCGGTCATCGGCGCGCGCCTGTGGCAGGGCTCGCTCGATGACGTCCCGGCCGAGCTGCGTATGTTCGATCCCGAGGTCGTCGTCGCCTCGCCCGGCTTCCCGCCGTCTCACCCGGTCGTGACGTGGGCGCGCGAGAGCGGCGTGGCGCTGTGGGGGACATCGAGCTCGCCTGGCGCGTGCGCGACAAGGTGCCGCGCCCCGACGGCACGCCGGCCGAGTGGATCTTCATCACCGGCACGAACGGCAAGACCACCACGACGCGCCTGACCGCCACGATGCTCGTCGAGGGCGGCCTGCGCGCCGCGCCGTGCGGCAACATCGGCGTGCCGATCCTCGACGCCGTCCGCGATCCGGCCGGCTTCGACGTGCTCGTCGTCGAGCTGTCGAGCCACCAGCTGTGGTATCTCGGGCTCGAGGAAGGGGTCGGCTCGCCGTCGCCGCACGCGGCCGTGTGCCTGAACCTCGCGGACGACCACCTGGTGTGGCACGGCTCGTTCGAGGCCTACCGCGATGCGAAGGCCGTCGTGTACCGCAACACGAAGGTCGCCGCCGTGTACAACAAGGCCGACGAGGCCACGATGCGCATGGTCGAGGACGCGGAGGTCGTGGAGGGCGCCCGCGCGATCGGCTTCGACCTCGGCGTCCCCGGGCCCAGCGATCTCGGCGTGATCGAGGGCATCCTCGTCGACCGCGCGTTCCTGGAGGAGCGCCGCACGTCCGCCCTCGAGCTCACGACCGTGGGGGCGCTCGCCGAACGCGGCCTCGCGGCGCCGCACATCGTCGCGAACATCCTCGCCGCGTCCGCGCTCGCACGGTCGCTCGACGTGCCGCCCGCCGCGATCCGTTCGGCGCTCGAGGGCTTCCGCCTCGACCCGCACCGGATCGAGGTCGTCGCGCGCGAGGGCGGCGTGACCTGGGTGGACGACTCGAAGGCGACGAACCCGCACGCGGCGGCGTCGTCGCTCGCGGCCTATCCGGGCGCGGTGTGGATCGTGGGCGGCCAGCTGAAGGGCGTCGACATCGGCGCCCTCGTGGCCCAGCGCGGACCGGCCAGCCGGGCAGCGATCGTGATCGGCGTGGAACGCGGCGAGGTCGTCGCGGCTTTCGCGCGACACGCGCCCGCGGTGCCGGTCTTCGAGGTCGACCACGCCGAGACTGAGACAGTCATGAACCGGGCCGTCGAGCTGGCGGCCGGGATCGCGCGAGACGGAGACGTGGTGCTGCTGGCACCCGCCGCCGCATCGTTCGATCAGTTCACGGGATACGACGACCGCGGCGCGCGCTTCGCCGCCGCGGTGAGGGCACGGATCGGAGGGGGAGCGGATGAGCACCACGACGCGACCCCCGAGGACGACGCGCCCGGCGAAGAGCGCTGACCCGCAGGACGCGACGCGCTCGGGCGCACTGACCGCCCGCGTCTCGCTGGGCCGGGTCTTCGCGCCCGTGCCGCTCGAGTTCCTGCTGATCGTGTCGTCGGCGCTGCTGCTGACGGGCTTCGGCATCGTGATGGTGACGTCGGCCACGACGGCCTCGGCGCTCAGCGAGGGCAAGAGCCCCTACAACGACGGCATGCAGCAGGGCGTGTTCGCCCTGCTGGGCCTCGCCCTGATGTTCGTCACGAGCAGGCTGCCCGTGCGGTTCTTCCGCAAGTCCGCATGGCTGATGCTGATCGGCGCGATCTGCCTGCAGCTGTTGGTCTTCGTGCCGGGTCTGGGTGTGGAGGCCGGCGGAAACCGCAACTGGATCGCCATCGCGGGGTTCTCACTCCAGCCGTCGGAGTTCCTGAAGCTCGCACTCGCGCTGTGGACCGCGATGATCCTGTACCGCAAGCGCGCGAAGCTCGGCAGGCTGCAGCACGTGATCATCCCGCTCGTGCCGGTCGCCGGCCTCGCGATGGGCACGGTCATCGCGGGACATGACCTCGGCACCGTGATGATCATGGTGCTCGTGCTGCTCGGCGCCCTGTTCTTCTCGACCGTGAACCTGCGCATCTTCGTGCTGCCGCTGCTTCTCGGCGTGGTGGGCGTGGTCGGCTACGCCGTCACGAGCGAGAACCGCATGAAGCGCATCCTCAGCATGTTCAACGAGGACTGCGACTACCTCAACGAGTGCTACCAGTCCACGCACGGCATCTGGGGACTGGCGAGCGGCGGGGTGTTCGGCGTGGGACTCGGCAACTCGGTCGAGAAGTACAACTGGCTGCCCGCCGCGGGAGACGACTACATCTTCGCGATCGTCGGCGAGGAGCTGGGCCTGATCGGGTGCGTGGCGGTGCTGCTGCTGTTCGCGACGTTCGCCGTCGGCGCGTTCCGGCTCATCCGCAACAGCGACGACCTGTTCGTCAAGATCGCCGCGGGCGGCATCACGGTGTGGATCCTCGGGCAGGCCCTCATCAACATCGGCGTGGTGCTGCGGGTGTTCCCGGTGCTCGGCGTGCCGCTGCCGTTCCTGTCGGCAGGAGGCAGTTCGCTCATCGCGATCCTCGTGGCGTGCGGCGTGCTGCTGGCGTTCTGCCGGACGCTGCCCGCGGCGCCTGAGAGAATCGATCGGTGACGACGTACCTTCTCGCCGGCGGTGGCACCGCCGGTCATGTGAACCCCCTGCTCGCCGTCGCGGACGGACTGCGCCTGCGCGAACCGGACGCCGATGTGCTCGTCCTGGGCACGCAGGAGGGGCTCGAGTCGCGGCTCGTCCCCGAGCGCGGCTACGAGCTCCTGATCGTGGAGAAGGTCCCGTTCCCGCGCCGCCCGGACGGCGCGGCCGCGGCGTTCCCCGTGCGCTTCCCGCGCGCGGTCGGCCGGGTGCGCGGGTACATCCGAGATCGCGGCGTCGATGTCGTCGTGGGCTTCGGCGGCTACGCCTCCGCCCCGGCATACGTGGCGGCGCGCCGCGAGCGCATCCCGTTCGTGGTGCACGAGGCGAACGCGCGCCCCGGGCTCGCCAACGTGCTGGGCGCGCGCCGCGCGGCAGCCGTCGGCGTCACGTTCCCCGGCACGCCGCTGCGCCGCGCGGAGGTCGTCGGCATGCCGCTGCGCCGCGAGATCGTGGACCTCGACCGCGCGGGACGGCGCGCCGAGGCCGCCGACTTCTTCGGCCTCGACCCCGACCGGAGGACGCTGCTCGCGTTCGGGGGGTCGCTGGGCGCCCGCCGGATCAATGAGACCCTCGCCGGGTCGTGGCGCGACATCCTCGACGCGGGCTGGCAGCTGCTGCACGCGACGGGGGAGCGATCCGACCTCGAGGATCCGGGCGTCGACGGGTACGCGATGGTCCGCTATCTCGACCGCATGGACCTCGCGTTCGCGCTCGCGGACCTGATCGTCTCGCGGGCGGGGTCCTCCACGGTGAGCGAGGTCGCCGCCCTCGGCATCCCCGCCGTCTACGTGCCGTACGCCGTCGGCAACGGCGAGCAGCGGCTGAACGCGTCGTCCTCGGTGTCGGCGGGCGCGGCGATCCTGATCGACGACGCGGCCTTCACCCCCGAGCGCGTGCGCTCGGAGATCCTGCCGCTGCTGCGCGACGACCGGCGTCTCGCCGGCATGTCGGCGGCCGCCCAGAACGCCGGCACGCGCCGTGGCACGGAGAACGTCATCGCGCAGCTCGACCGCGCGCTCGGCCGCGTCCTCTGAGGCGCACGCCCGCCCGCGCGCCGACGGCCGCCTGCAGGCGGGCCGACTTAGACTTGCAGGGCCATGATCAGACCCGACCTCAGCACCCCGATCCCCGCTCACATCGGTGCGGCGCACTTCATCGGCATCGGCGGATCCGGCATGTCGGGCCTTGCCCGCATGTTCCTCGCGCGCGGCGTGAAGGTCTCCGGATCCGATCGCTCCGACAGTCAGAACCTGCGCGAGCTGGCGGCGCTGGGTGCCACCGTGCACGTCGGTCACGACGCGGCGAACCTGGGCGACGCCGACACCGTGATCTTCTCGGGCGCGATCTGGCCCGAGAACCCCGAGTACCTGCTGGCGAAGGAACGCGGCCTGCCGATCATCCACCGCTCGCAGGCGCTGCACTGGCTGATCGGCGGCCGCCGCCTCGTCGCGGTCGCCGGCGCGCACGGCAAGACCACGTCGACCGGCATGATCGTCACCGGCCTGCGCGGCCTGGGTGCCGATCCGAGCTTCGTCAACGGCGGCGTGATCGCGGGCCTCGGGGTCTCGAGCGGCACGGGCGCCGACGAGCCGTTCGTGATCGAGGCCGACGAGTCCGACGGCTCCTTCCTGCTCTATGACACGTCGATCGTGCTGATCACGAACGTCGACGCCGACCACCTCGACCACTACGGCTCGCACGAGGCCTTCGACGCCGCGTTCGTCCGGTTCGCCGACGCCGCACGCGAGGCGGTCGTGATCTCGTCCGACGACGAGGGAGCGCGCCGCGTCACCGCCGGGCTCAGCCACGCGAACGTCGTGACGTTCGGCACGGCGGACGACGCCGACGTCCGGATCACCGACATCGTGACCGATGGGCCCGTCGCGTTCACGCTCACGCACCGGGGCCGGAGCGCCTCCGGCCGCCTCGCGGTGCCGGGCGAGCACAACGCCGTCAACGCCGCCGGCGCGGTCGCCGTGCTGGTGTCGCTCGGCCACGAGCTGCAGCCCGCGCTCGATGCCGTGACCGCCGGGTTCGAGGGGACCGTGCGCCGCTTCGAGCTGCACGGCACCGAGCGCGGCGTGAGCGTGTACGACGACTACGCTCACCATCCGACCGAGGTCGCGGCGGCGCTGTCGGCGGCTCGCACGGTGGTCGGGGACGGGCGCATCATCGCGCTGCACCAGCCGCACACGTACTCGCGCACGCAGCTGATGGCGGGAGAGTTCGCCCAGGTGCTCGAGGAGCTCGCCGATCACACGGTGGTGCTCGACGTGTACGGCGCGCGCGAGGATCCGATCCCGGGTGTCACGGGCGAGCTCGTCAGCGGTGCCTTCCGCGACGCCGAGCGCGTGCACTTCGTCGCCGACTGGCAGGCGGCCGCGGACTACACGGCGTCCGTCGCACGCGACGGCGACTACGTGATCACGCTCGGCTGCGGCAACGTCTACCAGATCATCCCGCAGGTGCTCGCGTCCCTCCGCACCCCGACGCCGCACCACGACGGCGCGACGCCGGGCGCGTCCGCGGCACTGAGCGAGCGCAGCGAGTCGCGGTGAGGCGTCCGGGGCCGCTGCCACCTCCCGAGGAGCGCATCGAGCGTCGCCCCCTCGCGGATCCGGAGGGCCTGCCGCCGATCCAGGACGAGCCGCGCCGGCGTGCGCCGCTGCTGCCGTTCCGCCGGCATGCCGAGGCGGACGACGATGCGTACCCGTCCGCGGAGGCCGGAGCCGGGGAACCGGCGGATCCGGCGGCTCCGGGCGAGCCGCGCACGGACCGGGCCACCGGCTGGGCCGACGTCTGGCGCGCAGCGCGTGCACGCCGGCGGGCGCTGCGCTCGGAGATCCGCCGCTTCACGGCCCGGTCGCGACGGCGCCGCACCATCTGGCTCGTGTCGATCGGCGCGCTCCTGCTGCTCGTGGTGGGCAGCGTCGGCGCGGCGTACAGCCCGCTGTTCGCGGTGCAGCGCATCACGGTGACGGGGGCGGAGGCGCTCGACGAAGCGACGCTGCAGCAGGCGCTCGCCGCCCAGATGGGCCGGCCGCTTCCGCTCGTCGACCATGCCGAGGTGAAGGCCGCGCTCGTGGCCTTCCCGCTGATCGAGACCTACACGCTCGAGGCGCGCCCCCCGCACGATCTGCTGGTCAAGGTCGTGGAGCGGACCCCGATCGGCGTCGTGAAGTCGGACGCGGGCTTCACGGTGGTGGACGCGGCCGGCGTCGCGCTCTCCACGAGCGACGAGCAGCCCGAGGGGCAGCCGGTGCTGGAGGCCCGCGGCGGCGTGACCTCGGCGGCCTTCGCGGCGGTCGGGCAGGTGCTGCGCTCCCTGCCCGACAGCGTGCACGGCCTCGTCGCGTCCGCGCGGGCGACGACGCCGGACGACGTCACGCTCACGCTCACGGACGGCACCGAGGTGCTGTGGGGGAGCGCGGACGAGGCGGCGGAGAAGGCGCGCGTGCTGCTGGCGGCCCCCGACGGCCACCCCTACTACGACGTGTCCTCGCCGGGCGTGCTCATCCTGCGCTGACGCGCGTTCCTCCTGCGCCGCAGGCGGACAGATGCGCCGCCCACCGGGACCGCCACGGCGTGTTTCAGGCGCGACTCGCGACACGCCCATGCCCAATCCGCGCGTGCGGCGGGGCCGCGCATACCTTCATGGAAGGAATTGCATACCGGGCAACACTTTAACCCTCATCTACAACGTGAAGGTTCAGACGCCCGGATGAGACCAGTGGTTCGGAGCAAACGGAGGCCGGCATGAGCCAGAACCAGAACTACCTCGCCGTGATCAAGGTCGTCGGCGTCGGCGGCGGTGGCGTGAACGCCGTCAACCGCATGATCGAGCTCGGTCTCCGCGGAGTCGAGTTCATCGCCGTCAACACCGACGCGCAGGCGCTGCTCATGAGCGACGCTGATGTCAAGCTCGACGTGGGCCGCGAGCTCACGCGCGGTCTGGGTGCCGGTGCCGATCCCGAGGTGGGTCGGCGCGCGGCCGAGGACCACGCGGAGGAGATCGAGCAGGCGCTCGCGGGCGCCGACATGGTCTTCGTCACGGCGGGTGAGGGCGGCGGCACCGGCACGGGCGGCGCCCCGGTCGTGGCGCGCATCGCGAAGTCGATCGGCGCGCTCACGATCGGTGTCGTGACCAAGCCGTTCTCGTTCGAGGGCCGCCGTCGTCAGAGCCAGGCCGAGGCGGGTGTCGCGTCCCTCAAGGAAGAGGTCGACACGCTCATCGTCGTGCCGAACGACCGGCTGCTCGAGATCAGCGACCGCGGCATCTCCATGGTCGAGGCGTTCGCCACGGCCGACCAGGTGCTGCTCGCCGGTGTGCAGGGCATCACCGACCTGATCACGACGCCGGGTCTGATCAACCTCGACTTCGCCGACGTGAAGTCCGTGATGCAGGGCGCCGGATCCGCGCTGATGGGCATCGGATCGGCGCGCGGCGCCGACAGGGCGATCAAGGCGGCCGAGCTGGCCGTGGAGTCGCCGCTGCTCGAGGCGTCGATCGAGGGCGCGCACGGCGTGCTGCTGTCGATCCAGGGCGGATCGAACCTCGGCATCTTCGAGATCAACGACGCCGCGCAGCTGGTCAAGGAGGCCGCGCACCCGGAGGCCAACATCATCTTCGGCACGGTGATCGACGACACGCTCGGCGACGAGGTGCGCGTCACGGTCATCGCGGCGGGCTTCGACGGCGGCGAGCCGCAGCAGCGCCTCGACGTGCCCGCGCACGTCTCCGGCCGCGCGCCGATGCCGACGCTGCCCGGCACCGGCATCACTCCGAACTCGTCGGAGGACGCCGGCAAGAAGGACGAGCCGGCCCGCGAGCCCGTCGCGGTCGCCGCCCAGGCGCCCGTGCTGCCCGACGCGGGCTTCGACTCGGCGTTCGGCGACGACGACCTCGACATCCCCGACTTCCTCAAGTAAGTGGCCCCCGAGGCCGCTCGCCGACAGGACGGATCGGGGATGCCGGATCTCGCGCAGCGCCTCGCCGATGTGGACGCCCGCATCGGCGAGGCCGCGCGCGCCGTCGGACGGGATCCGGGGGAGCTGACCCGGATCGTGGTGACGAAGTTCCATCCGGCCACGCTCGTCCGCGAGCTGCACGTGCTGGGCGTGCGCGACGTGGGTGAGAACCGCCAGCAGGAGCTGAGTGGGAAGTCCGCCGATACCGCGGACCTCGCGGATCTCACGTGGCACTTCATCGGTCAGGCCCAGACGAACAAGGCCAGGGCCATCCGACGCGCCGCCCGTGTCGTGCACTCGGTCGATCGCGCACGGCTCGCGGACGCGCTCGACGCGGCGGCCGAGCCCGGTGATCCGATGCTCGACGCGCTCGTGCAGATCAACCTCACGGAAGACCCCGGTCGAGGGGGAGTCGCCCCCGAGGGCATCGAGGCGCTCGCCGAGCGCATCGCCGCGTCCGACACGCTGCGGCTGCGCGGCGTCATGGCGGTCGCGCCGCTGGACGAGCAGCCCGCCGCAGCCTTCGAGCGACTGGCCGGCTACGCGGAACGCGTGCGCGCGGTCGTGCCCGACGCGACCTGGATCTCGGCCGGGATGACCGCCGACTTCGCCGAGGCGATCGCGAGCGGTGCGACACACCTTCGCATCGGGTCCGCAATCACGGGGGAGCGCCCGCCCCGGGCGTAGCCTCAAGACAGACGAGCACACTACGGAGGACGCCATGGCGAACCCGCTCAAGAAGACGATGGTCTACCTCGGCCTTGCCGACGAGGAGGAGTACGACGATGTGCAGGAGCAGCCCTCGCGCGCGCATCGCGAGCGCGACGAGTCGCACGATGACGACGTCAAGCCCGCGCCCGTCACGCCGCTGCGTCGTCCGGCCGTCGTCCGCCAGCCCGCGGCGGCTGCCGTGAACGAGATCGTCACGGTCCACCCGAAGCAGTACCGCGACGCGCAGATGATCGCGGAGCACTTCCGCGACGGCATCCCGGTCATCATCAACCTCTCGCAGATGAGCGACGCCGACGCGCGCCGCCTGATCGACTTCGCGAGCGGTCTGTCGCTCGGCCTGTACGGTCGCATCGAGCGCGTCACGAGCAAGGTCTTCCTGCTCTCGCCCGAGAACATCGCCGTGTCGGGTGACGGAGGGATCGCGCACGCGGACCCCGAGGCTGCGCCCTTCGCGCAGGCCTGACGCACGGCGCTCGTCTCGTCGTGGGACCCATCGGGCTGATCGCCTCGATCCTCAACGTCATCGTCCTGCTCTACATCCTCGTGCTGTTCGCGAGGCTTGTGCTCGAGTACATCCCGGTGTTCAACCGCGAGTGGCGGCCCAAGGGACCGCTGCTCGTCGTGGCCGAGGCGACGTACACCCTCACGGATCCGCCGATCCGGTTCTTCCGGCGGTTCATCCCGCCGCTGCGGATGGGCGGCATCGCGATCGACTTCGCGTTCGCGCTGACGATGCTGCTGTGCTTCGTGCTGCTGTCGATCACGCGCGCGTTCACGACCTTGTGACACGCGCGTCCGGATCGCCCCTCTCGCGGCGCCGGAACCGACGGTTATGCTTGCAGACGGAGAAGTGCCCAGGGCCCAGCCCACGGCCACAGACACCCCAGGGAAGAGGAGCCACTCATGGCATTGACGCCGGATGACGTCGTCACCAAGCAGTTCCAGCACGTCCGGTTCAAGGAGGGCTTCGACCCGGACGAGGTCGACGACTTCCTGGACGAGATCGTCGTCGAGTGGCGCAAGACGATCGAGGAGAACAACGAGCTGAAGGCCAAGCTCGCCAAGTACGAGTCCGGCGAGCTCGCTCCCGCCGAGGCCGCCGCTCCCGTCGCCGAGGCGCCCGCCCCCGAGCCGACCCCGGCTCCGGAGCCCACGCCCGCTCCTGCCGCGCCCGCCGCGGACGTGTCGAGCACCGCGACGAGCGCCGCGAGCATCATCGAGCGCGCCCAGCGCCTGCACGACGAGCACGTCGCCGAGGGCCGCCAGATGGCCGAGCAGCTCGTCGACGAGGCGAAGGCCGAGGCCGACCGCATCCGCTCGGAGGCCGAGCAGAAGCAGCGCGAGCTGAACGAGAAGTACGAGCGCGAGCGCACCACGCTCGAGGGCCGCATCACCGAGCTGCGCCAGTTCGAGCGCGACTACCGGGCGCAGATGCGCAGCTACTTCGAGTCGAAGCTGCACGACCTCGACACCGCGGGCACGAGCTCGGGCGACACGCCGGTCTCGGCGATCGGCCTCTGAGTCGGTCTTGACCGTCCGCGCTCCTCTGCGCACTGCGGCGGCCAGCACCACGATCGCGATCCTCGCGGTCCTGGTGCTGGCCGCCGATCAGTTCGCGAAGCACCTCGCCCTGACCACCCTCGAGTTCCAGACGCCGGTTCCCGTGCTCGGCGAGGCGCTCCAGTGGTACCTCGTGCTCAACCCCGGCGCCGCCTTCTCGATCGGCGAGGGCGTCACCTGGATCTTCACGATCGCCCTGGCGGTCGTCGCCGGCGTCATCGTCTGGCTCGCCTTCGCCCGCATCCGCTCGCGCGTCTGGGCCGTCGTGCTCGGGCTGCTGCTCGGCGGTGTGCTCGGCAACCTGACCGACCGCCTGTTCCGTGAGCCCGGATTCGCGGTCGGACACGTCGTCGACTTCATCTCGACGCCCTGGATGATGCCGGCGATCTACAACGTCGCCGACGTGTTCATCGTCTGCAGCATGATCACGGTCGCCGCGCTGACCCTGTTCGGCGTCGCGCTGGACGGATCCGGCCGCAAGCCGGCGAGCGAGGCCGCCGCGGAGGCAGCCGCCGACGCCGACGCCACGCGGGAGAGCTGATGCCGTCGCGCCGGCTTCCCGTGCCCGACGGGCTCGACGGCTCGCGCGTCGATGCCGCGCTCGCGAAGATGCTGGGCTTCTCGCGGACGTTCGCCGCCGAGGTGGCCGAGGCTGGAGGCGTGCAGCTGGACGGCGCCACGGTCGGCAAGTCCGACCGCGTGCACGCCGGCGCGTGGCTGGATGTCGAGTGGCGCGAGAAGGAGGAGCCGCGCGTCATCGCGGTCGAGGTGCCGGACCTCGGCATCGCGTACCAGGACGACCACATCGTCGTCGTCGACAAGCCGTCGGGCGTGGCCGCGCACCCGTCGCTGGGGTGGGAGGGACCGACGGTCCTCGGCGCCCTCGCGGCCGCCGGCGTCCGGGTCGCGACGAGCGGCGCGGCCGAGCGGCAGGGCGTCGTGCATCGGCTCGACGTCGGCACGAGCGGCCTCATGGCGGTCGCGAAGACCGAGCAGGCGTACACCGTGCTGAAGCGCGCCTTCAAGGAGCGCACGGTCGACAAGGTCTATCACGCGGTCGTGCAGGGGCATCCCGATCCGCTGGCCGGCACGATCGACGCCCCGATCGGACGGCACCCGAGCCACTCGTGGAAGTTCGCCGTCACCCCCGACGGCAAGGACTCGATCACGCACTACGAGACGATCGAGGCGTTCCCCGGTGCGTCGCTGCTGGAGATCCATCTCGAGACGGGCCGCACCCACCAGATCCGCGTGCACATGGCGGCGCACCGTCATCCGTGCGTCGGCGACCCGCTGTACGGCGCGGATCCGACGCTGTCCGCCCGCCTCGGACTCACGCGCCAGTGGCTGCATGCCCATGAGCTGTCGTTCGCGCATCCCGCGACGGGGGACTGGGTGACGTTCAGGTCCGACTACCCCGCGGACCTCGCCCATGCCCTGGCGGTGCTGCGCGGCGAGTGACTTCCCGGCGTCGGTGGTCGATGGCATGCTGCCCGCATGGGAATCGAGGTGCGGCCCGCGACCGACTTCGAGGGCGTGCGCACGCTGGTCGGGCCCCGGAATCCGGACGCGAACGTCTGCTGGTGCCTGAGCCACCGGGTCCCGTCCAAGGTCAACTCGTCTCTCGTCGGGCCCGAGCGCGGCGAGTTCGTGCGGCGGATGTGCGAATCCCAGCTGCCGCCGGGCGTGTTGGCGTATGACGGCGACGAGCCGGTCGGCTGGGCGGGCGTCGCGCCGCGCGCCGACACGCAGTTCGCACGCAGCAGGAAGATTCCCCACGTCGACGACCTGCCGGTGTGGAGCGTGTGGTGCCTGCGTGTGCGTCCGGGGCACCGCGGCAAGGGCGTCCTCGCCCGTCTGCTCGACGGCTCGGTCGCGTTCGCGCGCGAGCGCGGGGCGCCGGCGATCGAGGGCTACCCGGTCGACAACCGCGGCGAGAGGGTGGACCAGACGATGGCTTTCGTCGGCTTCCGCACGCTGTTCGAGCGAGCGGGCTTCGTGAAGGTCGCCGACACCGATTCGGTGTCGGGAGGCTTCCCGCGCGTGGTCATGAGGCTCGACCTCCGGTAGCCGCTCCGACACGTCCGTGCGCCGCTCCGATGCATTCGCACGCGGGCATACCGCGGATGGAAGGATGAGCGCACAGACGTCCAGCGGGGGGCAGGGATGGGCAGCCAGCAGGTTCCGAGGTGGTGGCCGACGACGCCGTACGACTTCGTCGACCCGGGCAAGTGTCCGTCGTGCTTCACCGCGTGGGGCACCCACACGGTGTGCCCGACCTGCGGACTCCCGCAGGGCGATCCGCGCCTCGCGCAGCTGCGGGACATCGGACATCGCTTCCTCGCGACCGAGCACGCGCGACAGGAGACGCTCAGCGCGATGCGCGCAGCAGCGGCGGCGGGCGCCCGGCCGCTTCCGGCGGTGGCGGCATCCGCGCCGGTTCCCGCTGCCGTGCCCCGCCTGGTCCTTGACGCGCCGGGTCCGGTCCCTGTCGCGCCGGCGTCGGGGTCCGCCGCGTCCGCGAGCGGGTCGCCGGGCACGCGGGAGGTCCCGGCCGTCCCGGTTGCGCCCGCCGGGCTGCTTCGGGACATGACGGCTGCGGAGTCCGCGCCGTCGCCGACCGTTCCCGCGGGCGCACCTGCATCGTCCGCTCCCGCTTCGACGCCGCCGTCGCCCGGTGCCGCCGTGCCGCCGGCCGCCCCGCGCACGCCGAGGCGGCGATTGACCGTGCCGGTGCTGCTGCTGATCGTCGGCGTCAGCCTGGTCTCGGTCGCGGCGATCTTCTTCCTGACGCTCGCCTGGTTCTTCTCGAGCATCGCCGTTCGGGCGCTCATCATCGCAGGCGTCACGCTGGCGACGATGGCGCTGGCGTGGTTCCTGCGGCGCCGCAGCCTCACGGCCGCGGCGGAGGGGATCGCCGTGATCGGGATCGTCCTGATCGCGCTCGATGTGTGGGCGGTCCGCGCGAACGACCTCTTCGGCACCGGTGCGGTGCGCCCGGCGGTGTATGCCGGCATCGGCATCCTGCTCGCGGGCGCCGTGAGCCGTGCGTGGGCGATCCTGTCGAGGCTGCGTGCGCCCGACTTCGCCGCGGTGCTCGCACTGCCGACCGGCGTGGGACTGCTCATGGCGGGGATCGCGGCCGCCGACCCCGGCGTCGCGGTCACGGCGGGTCTGCTGGGCGCATCGCTGGGCGGGCTCGCCCACGTCCTGCCGTCGCCCGTGCCGTCCGCGCGGCCGGCGTCGGACGCGGTCGTCGAGCGGACAATCCTGGGAGCCATCGGCGTGACGGCGCTCGCGGGCGGGAGCATCGCGACATGGTTCGCGGCGCCGCAGTCGACCTGGGGCCCCCTCTGGTGGACGCCCGCGGTGGTGGTGCTCGCCGGGCTGCATGTGTATGCCCTGGTGCGTCCCGCGTCGGATCCGATCCCGTACGCTCGCGTGCTGATCGCCGTCGCAGCCGTGGTGGGGGCGGTGGTGCTCGGCACGGCGGGATGGCAGCTCGCGCTGCGGTCGGACGCACCGTTCGCGGACGCCTTCCTGGCGCCGGTGCTGGCGGTGGTCGTGGCGGTCGGGCTGCTCCGCGTCCCCCGCACGCCGGTCACGCGTCCCTGGCTGATTCCCGCCCTCTTCGCCGCGGCGACGGTCGGCGCGCTCAGCACGCTCGGGGTCGCGTCGACGTGGTTCGAGGAAGGCGGGCGACGGTCGTCGTCGTGGGCCCCGTTTGCGACTCCCGCGTTCGCGGCGTCCGGCGACCTCCCGGTGTGGACGTGCGCCGCGGCCGCGGCGATCACGGCGATCCTGCTGCTGGTGCCGGTGAGCCTGCACCCGATCGTCCGCGTGGCGCGGCCTCCGGTGACGGCCGTTCTGCTCCTGCTGGGTGCGCTGGCATCCGGCGTCCCCGGCGCGGTCGTCATCGCGGGCGTCGCGATCGCCGCCGGATCGGTCGTCGCCCTCGCGCGCTCCGGAGCCCCCCGGCATGCTGCGCCCTCGGGCTGGCTGTCCGCCGGCGTTCTCGGCGCGGTCGCCGCCTATGCCGCCGGCCACGCCCAGCCGTGGCTCTGGATCCTCGGCGCGGTCGTCGTCATCGCGCTGCCGATCGCGCTGCAGGCGGTGCTGCGCCCGCGGGGCGGGGCGCTGGCAGCCGCGGCGATCGCCCCCGTCGCGCTCGCGGCGATCGTCACGCTGTCGGCGCCGTTCGCGCTCGCGGCGCTGCTCGACCGGTCGCCGGGCGGTGATGCCACGCGTGTCGTGCTCATCCGGTGGCTGGCCGTGGCGGTGCTCGCCGCGGCCCTGTTCGTGCGCGATCGCACCATCGCGCGGCGGACGCGCGCGGCCTCCGGCGTCGCGCTCGCCGCGCTCGGTCTCGGTCCGCTCGCGCTCGCTCTGCTCGGGGGCGGGCTCGCCGTGCTGCCGGAGACGACCGACGCGCTGCTCGGCGACGGCGTCGTGGGCGCCGTCCTGACCGGCGCGACGGTCGTGCTGCTCGCGCTGGTGGCGCTGCGCCATCGCGGCCCCGAGGGACGCGTCGCGTCCGGCCTCCTCGCCCCCGCGCTCGCGTCACTGGCGCTGGTGTGCGTCGCCGCGGCGACCGGCCTGCCGCTCGACGCGAGCGCGCTGCCGACGGGCTCCGCGATGGCAGAGCTCGTGCCGGCGGGGGCGCTCGTCGCCGTCGTGGCGACCGCCGCGCTCGTCGTCGTCCCGGCCGCCGTGCTCGCGATGCGTGGGGTGGTGCCGGGCGGGCTGCGCGGCAGCGCGGAGATCGGTGCGGCCGTGGTCGCGCTCGCCTCGGTCTGGTGGGTGCCGGATCCGCAGCGCTGGCTGGTGTGCGGGTTCCTCGCCGTCGCGTTCGGCGCGGCGAGCCTCTCGCGCGGGTGGCGCGATCCGGCGCCGGCACCGGGGGCGGATCCTCGTCCGTCCGCCCCACGACCGCTCGCGTGGCGTCGTCTGCTGATCTGGCCCGCAGTCGGCGCGGCGGTGCTGGCGTGGTGGACCTGGTTGAGCAGTCATGTGCTCGAGGGGACCGACGAGCTGCGCTTGATCCCGACCGCGGTGGTCTTCGCGCTGCTGTGCGTCGCCCTGGTGCTCCTGCGGCGCAGCCGCGAGGCCTGCGTGGCGATCGTGCTCGCATTCGTGTTCGGGCTCGTGCAGCTCGCCGGCGAGCCCGGAGCGCGCGGTGTCGTCGTGATGCTCGTCGCCGCCGCGCTCGCGTTCGCGCTGACGTGGTCGCCCGTGCGCCGCGTTCCCGGCCTCGCGGCGTCCGGAGCCACGACCGCGCTCGCGGCGATCCTCGGCGGCCTCTTCGACCGCATGTTCGCGTTCCGACCGGTGCCCGAGGAGGCGGCGCCCGCCTGGCTGCTCCTGCCCGTCGTCATCGCGTACCTCGCTGCCTACGGAGCAGCGCGTGCGCCGCAGCGACCCGGGGTGTTCGCGCACGTCGTGCCGCCGCTCAGCGTGCTCCTGTCGCTTTCCGCCTTCCTGGCGCTGCCGCGCGGCGTGCCGGTCGATGCGGCGGCGTTCCTCGTGCTCGCGGCCGTGCACGTCGCCTCGGCGTCCGTTCGGAGGGCGCCGTTCGGCGGGGTCTCCCGGTGGGCCGCTCTCGTCGGAGCGCTGCTCCTGAGCGGTGATGCGCTGCTGCGCGGCACGTACGAGCCGCTCGAGCTGGTATCGCTGCCCGTCGCGGTGATGCTCGCGCTGGGCGCGCTCGTGGCGCTGCGCCGGCGTCTTCGCACGCCGGACGACCGATCGTTCGTGGAGCACGTCGTGTGGCTGTGCGGGATCGCGGTCGCCATCGTGCCGAGCCTGACGGCGCCGGTCACGGATGTCCGGACGTGGATCGTGATCGTCGTCGCCACGACGCTCGCGCTCGTCGCGGCATCGCTGCGTCACCCGCTCGCGGTGCCGTCCGCGCTCGCGCTCTCGGCGAGCGCGCTGCTCATGGGGCTGCGCGCGCTGGTGGCGGTGGAAGACGCAGCCGTGCCGGCGGTGGTGGCGGGGGCCGGTGCCGTCCTGCTCGGCGCCGTCATCGTCTGGCGTCGGGGGGCCGCCGCCTCCGGTTCGACGCTCGTGGCGCCCATCGCCGGCGTGGCGCTCACGGCGATCGCCGCGGCGTTCCGTGGCGGCGACGCGCTCACGCCGACGGTGGCGACCTTCGCGGCGGCGACGCTGGGCGGCGCGCTCGGGGCCTGGCTGCTGCGCCCGCGCGCGTGGACCCGCTTCGGCGCGGTCCTCGCCGTCGGTGGCGCGGCGATCGCGGTCATCGCGGCGGGACCGCGCTACCTGGCGGCGACGGACGGCGATCCCGCCGGGGAGGCGGCCGGCTGGCCGCTCGCGTGCTTCTTCGCCGTCGCCGCGGTCGCGACCGTCGCGTTCCTGCGCGCGAGCGACCCCCGGCTCCGCCGGGGCGCGGCCGGCGCCCTCGGTGTCGGAGCGGTGGTGCTGGCGCTGGGCGAGCTCGGGGCCCTGTTCACGCTGCCGGAGCTCGGGGCCCGGCTCGTCGCCGGCGTGACGACCGTCGTGCTCACCGCCGTCGCGGGGGGAGGCTTCGCCCAGCGCGCCCGCCTCGGATCGGCGCCGTGGATCGCCGCCGCCGCAGCCGCCGCGTTCTTCGTGCTGACGACGCTCGCGCTGGGCCTGCGGCCGGTCGAGCTGCTGACGGTTCCGCCGGCCCTCGGCCTGTTCGCCCTGGGAGCGCTCCGGATGCGTCGCGTCGCCGGGGCCCGCAGCTGGCCGGCCGTCGGCCCGGGACTGGCGCTGCTGCTGATCCCGTCGCTGCTGCACGA
The DNA here is from genome assembly GCF_016805985.1 of Microbacterium sp. JZ31. Lineage (NCBI taxonomy): Bacteria > Bacillati > Actinomycetota > Actinomycetes > Micrococcales > Microbacteriaceae > Microbacterium > Microbacterium sp. JZ31. Next base: position 1,946,631 of record NZ_CP017661.1, on the reverse strand, counting down.
CCTCGGTCCCTCTGCGCTGTGGCGCGTCGTGGCACTGGGCGTCGTCGCCGTCGCCCTCGTGGTCGTCGGCGCGCTCGGCAGACTGCAGGCGCCGCTCGTGCTGGGGTCGGCCGTCGCCGTGGTGCACGGCGTCGCGCAGCTGTGGCCGTGGATCTCCACGGCCTACACGGTCGTGCCGTGGTGGCTGTGGGCGGGGCTCGCCGGTGCGCTGCTGATCTACATCGCCGTCCGCTACGAGCAGCAGAAGGTCGCGCTGCAGAAGGCCTTCGTCGCGGTGTCGTCCCTGCGGTGAGCCGCGCCTGTCAAGTCCTGGCCGCGGGGCGCGGGGGCAGACAGGATGAGCGCATGTCACAGCGGATCACCACACGCGACGCCAGCATCGACCGGTGGACCGCGCGCCTCGGCGAGGCGAAGGGCGACCCGGGCGGGGGAGCGGCGGCCGGGGTCATGCTCGCGCTCGCGGCCGGTCTCATCTCGATGGTCGCGGGCTACTCCGACGCGATCGAGGTGGGGGAGCGGGCGCGCGCCCTGCGCGATGAGGCGCTGGACGCCGCCGACGCCGACGCCGCGGCGTCGGCCGCCTTCGGCGCCGCGTTCCGCCGCGACGACGACGGCCGTGCCGAGGCCATCCGGGAGGCGTCGCTCGAGGCCGCGCGGTCGTCGGCGCGCCTGGGCGGGCGCGCCCGTGCCGCGATCCCGGACCTCGAGCACCTGGCGGCGCACGGTGATCCCGCCCTCGTCGCGGACGTCGCCGTCGCCGCCGCCGCGCTGCGCGCCGCCCTCGCCAGCGCGCGCACCAACCTCAGCTTCGACCTCGCGACCCTGCGTTCCGCAGGCATGACCCTCCCCGACGTGCGCGCGGCGCATCCGGACCTGTGGGCGGCCGTCGCCGGGCTCGACGATGCGATCGCCCGCGTCGACGGCATGACCGACCGGATCGACGACCGCGCGGCACCCACCGACTGATCCCGGCTCCGGGTCGAGGCGGCCCGCGTTCCCGAGGAGCCCTGCGCCGGATCCGTCCTCTCGAAGCAGGATCTTCGCGCGACGACGCGCCCGGCGATCCCGACACCCGGCGGTGCCGGGCCGCCATGTCGGAGGCGAAACCTAGACTCGATCCATGGCCTCCGACTCCTTCGTCCACCTGCATGTGCACAGCGAGTACTCGATGCTCGACGGGGCGGCGAAGATCGGGGCGATGACGCAGGCGGCGGCCGACTACGGCATGCCGGCGATCGCGGTCACCGACCACGGGAACACGTTCGCGGCGTTCGAGTTCTACAAGGCCGCGAAGGCGTCGGGCGTCAAGCCGATCATCGGCCTCGAGGCCTACGTCACGCCCGGCACGCACCGCAGCGACAAGTCGCGCGTGCAGTGGGGCTCGCCCGACCAGCGCAGCGACGACGTGTCGGGCTCGGGTGCGTACACCCACATGACGATGTGGAGCCAGACGACGGAGGGCATGCACAACCTCTTCCGGCTGAGCTCGCTGTCGAGCATGGAGGGCTACTACTTCAAGCCGCGCATGGATCGCGAGCTGCTGCAGACCTACGGCAAGGGCCTGATCGCCACGACCGGCTGCCCGTCGGGCGAGATCCAGACGCGGCTGCGCCTGGGACAGTACGACGCCGCGCGCGCGGCCGCCGCGGAGTTCCAGGACATCTTCGGCAAAGAGAACTACTTCGCCGAGATCATGGACCACGGCCTGTCGATCGAGCGCCGTGTGATGACGGATCTGATCCGGATCGCGAAGGATCTCGACATCCCGCTGGTCGCGACCAACGACTCCCACTACACGCACCAGCACGAGGCCGACGCGCACGCGGCGCTGCTGTGCGTGCAGTCGGGATCGACCCTCGACGACCCGAACCGCTTCAAGTTCGACGGCGACGGCTACTACGTCAAGACGGCGCAGGAGATGCGTCACCTGTTCCGCGACAACCCCGAGGCGTGCGACAACACGCTGCTGATCGCCGAGCGGTGCGAGGTCGAGTTCAACACGTCGGCCAACTACATGCCGCGCTTCCCCGTGCCCGACGGGGAGACCGAGGACAGCTGGCTGATCAAGGAGGTCGAGAAGGGCCTCCACTACCGGTACCCCGCGGGCATCCCCGACAAGGTCCGCAAGCAGGCGGAGTACGAGGTCGGCATCATCCTGCAGATGGGCTTCCCCGGGTACTTCCTGGTGGTCGCCGACTTCATCAACTGGGCCAAGGACAACGGCATCCGCGTGGGGCCGGGCCGTGGCTCGGGTGCGGGCTCGATGGTCGCGTACGCGATGCGCATCACCGACCTCGACCCGCTCGAGCACGGCCTCATCTTCGAGCGCTTCCTGAACCCCGACCGCGTGTCGATGCCCGACTTCGACGTCGACTTCGACGACCGCCGCCGCGGCGAGGTGATCGAGTACGTCACGCGCAAGTACGGCTCCGAGCGCGTCGCGCAGATCGTCACGTACGGCACGATCAAGTCCAAGCAGGCGCTCAAGGACGCGGGCCGCGTGCTGGGGTTCCCGTTCTCGATGGGCGAGCGCCTGACGAAGGCGATGCCCCGGCCGTGATGGGCAAGGACATGCCGCTCGACGGCATGTTCGACCCCGAGCACCCGCGCTACAAGGAGGCCAGCGAGTTCCGCTCGCTGATCGAGACCGACCCCGAGGCCAAGACGGTGTACGACCGCGCGGTCGGTCTCGAGGGGCTGAAGCGCCAGTGGGGCGTGCACGCGGCCGGCGTGATCATGTCGAGCGAGCCGCTGCTCGACATCATCCCGATCATGCGCCGCGAGCAGGACGGCCAGATCGTCACGCAGTTCGACTACCCGGCGTGCGAGTCGCTCGGCCTGATCAAGATGGACTTCCTGGGCCTGCGGAACCTGACGATCATCTCGGACGCGCTCGACAACATCCGGATGAACCGTGGCGAGGAGCTCGATCTCGAGAAGCTCGATCTCGACGACCGCCCCGCGTACGACCTGCTCGCGCGCGGCGACACGCTGGGCGTGTTCCAGCTCGACGGCGGGCCGATGCGGTCGCTGCTGCGCCTCATGAAGCCCGACAACTTCGAGGACATCTCGGCCGTCATCGCGCTGTACCGGCCGGGTCCGATGGGGGCCAACTCGCACACGAACTACGCGCTGCGCAAGAACGGCCTCCAGCCGATCACGCCCATCCATCCCGAGCTCGAGGAGCCGCTGCGCGACATCCTCGACACGACCTACGGCCTGATCATCTATCAGGAGCAGGTCATGGCCATCGCGCAGAAGGTCGCCGGGTTCAGCCTGGGACAGGCCGACATCCTCCGCCGCGCGATGGGAAAGAAGAAGAAGTCGGAGCTCGACAAGCAGTACGAGGGCTTCTCGGGCGGCATGAAGGAGCGCGGCTTCGGCGACGGCGCCATCAAGGCGCTGTGGGACATCCTGCTGCCCTTCTCCGACTACGCCTTCAACAAGGCCCACTCCGCGGCCTACGGACTCGTGTCGTACTGGACGGCCTACCTCAAGGCGCACTATCCGGCCGAGTACATGGCCGCGCTGCTGACCAGCGTGGGCGACTCCAAGGACAAGATGGCGCTCTACCTCAACGAGTGCCGCCGCATGGGCATCCGCGTGCTGCCGCCGGACGTCTCCGAGTCGATCAACTACTTCGCCGCCGTCGGCGAGGACGTGCGCTTCGGGCTCGGCGCCGTCCGCAACGTCGGCACCAACGTGGTCGACGGCATCGTGGCCGCGCGCGAGGAGGGTCCGTACACGTCGTTCCACGACTTCCTGAACCGTGTCCCGCTGCATGTCGCGAACAAGCGCACGGTCGAGTCGCTCATCAAGGCGGGCGCGTTCGACTCGACGGGATCCACGCGGCGCGCGCTGATGGAGATCCACGAGGGTGCGGTCGAGGTCGCCGTCACCGACAAGCGCAATGCGGCCGGCGGCGCGATCGGCTTCGACTTCGACAGCCTGTGGGACGAGCCGCAGGCGGTGCAGAAGGTGCCGGATCGTCCCGAGTGGACGAAGAAGGACAAGCTCGGGTTCGAGCGCGAGATGCTGGGTCTGTACGTCTCCGACCACCCACTGGCGGGACTCGAGGTGCCGCTCGCGAAGCACCGCACGATCACGATCAGCGCGCTGCTGGCCTCCGAGGACCTGCAGGACGGCGATCAGGTCACGGTCGCGGGACTCGTGACGAGCGCGCAGCACCGCGTCGCGAAGTCGAGCGGCAACCCCTACGGCATGATCACGGTCGAGGACTTCGAGGGCGAGGTCACGGTCATGTTCATGGGCAAGACCTACACCGAGTTCCAGCCGATCCTGCAGCAGGACGCGATCCTCGTCGTGAAGGGGCGCGTGTCGCGCCGGGACGACGGCATGAACCTGCATGCGCAGTCGGCGTTCGCGCCGGACGTGGGCTCTTTCGATGAGGCCGGTCCGCTCACGCTCGTGCTGCCAGAGCAGCGCGCGACGGAGCAGGTCGTGCAGGATCTCGCCGACGTCCTGCGTCGCCACCGCGGCGACACCGAGGTGCGCCTGAAGATGCACAAGGGCCGCACGGCGAAGGTGTTCGAGGTGCCCATGCAGGTGCGGATCACGGCCGACCTGTTCGGCGACCTCAAGTCGCTGCTCGGTCCGCAGTGCCTCGGCTGAGCCGGTCCGGATGACACGGGTGGAAGTGCCCCAGAGAGCCCATAAGGCGCGTCGGTAGGATCGACCGCATCCCGCGCCATGTCTTCGAGAGGATCAGCGTGACCGATCAGCACCCGGCCACTCCGCCGGCTCCCGAGCAGCCCGCTCCCGCTTCCGGCGGCGCGGGGAACCCTGCCGCCGACGTGGCGACGGGCATGCCCGGCACGCGCGAGACCGGCGCGCCGGTGCACGGCGTGGGGCCGTTGACGATCCGCGAGGCGATCCTCGTCGCGCTCGCGGGGCTGATCCTGCTCGTGTCGTTCTTCTCCATGTACGACCTCCGGGATTACGCCTCGATCTGGGGCGCCTCGCTCGACTGGGTGCTGGGCGTCGCGCTGCCGGTCGCGGCGGGCGTGCTGCTCGTGATCCGCCGGCTGTCTCCGGCCGCGCGGGTGCGCGTCGGGTCCCTCTCCGTCGACCAGTTCGCATCGGTCGCCTTCTCGGTCGCCGCCGTGCTGTGGCTCAGCCGGCTCGGCTACGGCGTGCAGAACGTTATCGCCGAGTTCCCGTTCAGCCTCACCGCCGTGGTCTGGCTCGAGCTGCTGCTGACCGTGGCGGGCGTGTTCTTCACGGTCGTGGCGCCGTACGTCGCGCCGTTCAAGGACGACTTCGCGGGCCGCGCCGACACGGTCGCGCATCCCGTGGCCCGGTCGCCGCGTCCGGTCGCGCAGAGGCCGCGTCCCGAGCGCCAGCCGGCTCCTCAGGCGTGGTCGCATCCGCAGGGCCAGGCGCCCTATGGGCAGCAGTATCCGCCGCAAGCCCAGGGCTACGGCCAGGCGCAGTACGGCCAGGCGCAGTACGGCCAGCCGCAGTACGGCCAGCCCGGTCAGGCCTCGCCGTGGGGTCAGCCGGGTCAGGCGCCGCAGTGGGGTCAGCCCGCGCACGGGCAGCAGCAGTGGGGGCAGCCGGGCTACGCCCCGCAGTGGGGGCAGCCCGCCTCTGGCCAGCAGCACGGCCACGCCCCGTACGGGCAGCCGCCGCAGTACGGGCAGCCGCAGTTCCCGCCTCCGGGCCAGGCCCCGTACGGGCAGCCGGCCTACGGGCAGCAGTTCCCGCTCGCGCCACAGGAGCCGGCGCACGCAGGGGAGCCGGCACACGATGAGGCGGTCGCCGAGCCACCGGTCGCCGAGCCACCGTTCACGACCGAGACCGAGGCGATCGCCGAACAGGTCGTCGAGCGCCACGCGGTCGACGACTCCCCGGCGCCGCGCCACGACGCCGCTCCGACCGCGCAGAGCGCCGAGGACGACGTCGCGACGAGCGTGCACCCGATCCTGTCGGATGATGAGCCGGTCACGCGACCCGAGCCCGTGGCGCAGGATGAGCCGATCACGCAGCCGGAGCCCGTGTGGCAGGACGAACTCGTGACGCAGCCGGATCCCGCAGCTCCCGCGCCGCAGGCGTTCTGGGCCCTCGTGCCGGAGGAGCGCGACATCGTCGACGCCTACGGCACGCCGATGTTCCGGATCGGTCCGACCGCGTGGGCGCTCGTGATCGAGGATCGCGGCGACTCGTTCGTGGTGCGCCACGACGACGGTCGCATCGGCTTCCTCCACGACGTCTCGGGGATCACGCGCGGCTGACACCGAGCATCACCCGAGGGTGCGGCTGACAGAATAGAGGGATGCGCACCATCGATCTCCGCGGACGTTCGCTCCGTCCCGCGGAACTGCTCGCCGTCGTCCCTCGCGCCGCAGAGGCCCGGGCCGTGGCGCTGCATGTCGCGGCGGAGATCGTCGAGGACGTGCGCGTGCGCGGTGAGGAGGCGCTGCGCGAGCAGTCCGAGCGCTTCGACGGCGTGACGGGTCACGCCGTGCGCGTGCCCGCCGGGCACATCGCCGACGCGCTCGCGTCGCTCGATCCGGACGTCCGTGGCGCGCTCGAGGAGGCGATCCGGCGCGTGCGCGAGGCATCCGCCGCGCAGATCCCCGCCCCGCAGGTCACCGAGCTCGGTCCCGGCGCCCGCGTCACGCAGCGCTGGCAGCCGGTGTCCCGCGTAGGCGTCTACGTGCCGGGAGGCAAGGCCGTCTACCCCTCCAGCGTCGTGATGAACGTCGTGCCCGCGCAGGTCGCGGGGGTCGGCAGCGTCGCGCTCGCCTCGCCCGCGCAGCGCGACCAGGACGGCAGGGTCCACCCGACGATCCTCGCCGCCGCGGGACTGCTCGGCGTCGACGAGGTCTACGCGATGGGCGGAGCAGGCGCGATCGGCGCACTGGCGCACGGCGTCGCCTCGCTGGACCTCGACCCGGTCGACGTCGTGTCGGGGCCGGGCAACAACTTCGTCGCCGCCGCCAAGCGCGCGGTCGCCGGCGTGGTGGGCACCGACTCCGAGGCCGGCGCGACCGAGATCCTGGTCATCGCGGACGACACCGCCGACCCGCGCCTCGTCGCCTTCGACCTCGTCAGCCAGGCCGAGCACGACGAGCAGGCCTCCGCGGTGCTCGTGACGCCGTCGGCGAGGCTCGCGCAGGCCGTCGCGGACGAGGTGGCGCAGGTCGCCCGCGCCACGCGGCACCGCGAGCGCGTCGCCGCCGCGCTGGCGGGGGAGCAGTCGGCGATCGTGCTCGTCGACGACCTCGCCGCCGCCGAGGCGTTCAGCAACGCGTACGCGCCCGAGCACCTCGAGGTCCACGTCGCGGATGCGGCCGCCTCGGCCGCGCGCTGCACGAGCGCCGGTGCGGTGTTCGTGGGCTCATACGCGCCCGTGAGCCTCGGCGACTACCTCGCCGGGTCCAACCACGTGCTGCCGACCGGGGGACAGGCGCGCTACGCGGCCGGCCTCGGCTCTCACACGTTCCTGCGCCCGCAGCAGGTCATCGAGTACGACCGTGCGGCGCTGGCCGAGGTGCGGGGCGGGATCGTGGCGCTCGCGGAGGCGGAGGCGCTTCCCGCGCACGGCGAGGCGATCACGGCGCGGTTCGCCGACGCCAGCGACCAGGATCTCCCGGGTTCCGCCGCGTAGGCTGTCGCGCTATGCACTGCCCCTTCTGCCGCCACGGCGACTCCCGCGTCATCGATTCCCGCACGAGTGACGACGGCCTCTCGATCAGGCGACGTCGGCAGTGCCCGCAGTGCGGCGGCCGATTCTCGACGATCGAGACCGCGAGCCTGAACGTCATCAAGCGCTCGGGCGCGGTCGAGCCGTTCAGTCGCGACAAGGTCATCTCCGGCGTGCGCAAGGCCTGCCAGGGGCGTCCCGTCACGGATGCGGATCTCGCGATCCTCGCCCAGCGCGTCGAGGAGGCCGTGCGGCAGACCGGCCTCAGCCAGATCGACGCGAACGAGATCGGCCTGGCCATCCTGGGTCCGCTGCGCGAGCTCGACGAGGTCGCCTACCTGCGCTTCGCGAGCGTCTACCAGGCCTTCGAGTCGCTCGAGGACTTCGAGGCGTCGATCGCAGAGCTGCGCGCCGACCACGCGCGCGCTTCGCTCGCCGACGCCGCGGCCGGCGCCGACGAGTCGGACTGACGCCCGACCGACCGATAGCCTGGAGCGGATGTATCCCCTCCTCTTCCGGCACGTCCTGGCGCGCTTCGACCCCGAGACCGCGCACCACCTCGGCATGGCGGCCATCCGCGCCGCCGGCGTCGCCCCGGTCGCGGCGGTGCTGCGCCGCTTCACCCGCCCGGCGTCCGCGCTCTCGGTCGAGGCGCTGGGACGCGTGTTCCCCTCGCCGTTCGGCGTCGCCGCCGGCTTCGACAAGAACGCCGTGGGCGTGCGCGGGCTGGATGCCCTCGGCTTCGGACACGTCGAGATCGGCACCGTGACGGCGATCCCGCAGGAGGGCAACCCCAGGCCGCGTCTGTTCCGCCTGATCGCCGATCGGGCGGTCATCAACCGGATGGGCTTCAACAACCGCGGCGCCGAGGCCGCTGCGCGCCGCCTCGCGCGCCTGCGCCGCCGCGGCGCGGTGGTGGGCGCGAACATCGGCAAGAGCCGTGTCGTGGACGTCGCCGAAGCGACGGCCGACTACGTCACGAGCGCCCGCATGCTGGCGCCCCTGTCCGACTACCTCGCCGTGAACGTGTCGTCGCCGAACACGCCCGGCCTGCGCGGGCTGCAGGCCGTCGCGACGCTCTCACCCCTGCTCCGCGCGGTGCGCGACGCGGCCGGCGCCACGCCCGTCCTGGTCAAGATCGCCCCGGATCTGCCCGATGACGAGATCGCCGCGATCGCGCGCCTCGCGGTCGAGGAGGGCCTCGCCGGGATCATCGCGACGAACACCACGATCTCCCGTGAAGGCCTGCGGGCCGACGCGGCCGAGGTCGAGGCCATGGGCGCCGGCGGGCTGTCGGGTGCGCCGCTGAAGGCGCGCGCGCTCGACGTGCTGCGCACGGTGCGCGCCGCGGTTCCCGACCACTTCTGCGTGATCTCGGTCGGGGGAGTGGAGACGGCCGAGGACGTGCAGCAGCGCCTCGACGACGGCGCGACGCTCGTGCAGGGCTACACCGCGTTCCTCTACCGCGGACCGCTGTGGGCGTGTGAGATCAACCGCGGCCTGGTGGCGCTGCGCGCCGGCCGGCGCTGACCGCTCGCGTCATCCGATACGTCGAACGCCCCCGGCCCGGAAGGGCTCGGGGGCGTTCGATGTTGGAGCGGGAGGGATCAGGCGGGGTACTGGCCGCGCTTGACCTGCGCCTTGGGCAGGCGCATGAAGCGCATCTGCACCGAGCGCATCGCCGAGTACCAGCCCAGGCCCTTCTCGAGCTTGTCCTTGCCGAACTTCGCCGCGGCCTTCCGCTTCACGGTGCGCGACAGGATGATCATGTCTCCGACGACGAAGAAGATGAACACCCACAGCGCGACGAACGACCAGTACTGGAAGAAGTCCAGCGGGATGAAGGTCATGATGATCACGAGCACCATGGCGGGCATCAGGAACTCGCCCAGGTGCCATCCGGCGTCGGTGTAGTCGCGTGCGAAGCGCTTCTGCGGGCCCTTGTCGCGGACCGGCAGGAACTTCTCCTCGCCGTTGGCCATGCCGACGCGTGCACGGTCCTGACGCTCACGCAGCTCCGCGCGGGCGCGGGCCTTCGCCTCCTTGGTGTTCGCGACGAGCGGGCGCCTGTTGGCGGCCTCGCGCTCGGCGCGGGTGGGGGTCGGGCGGCCCTTGCCGGTCGCGATCTCGCCGATCACCTCTCCGTTGAGGACCGATCCCTGGGAGGCGCCATCGTTGACGGGCGGGGTCTTGCTCACAGTTGCACCTCTGATTCGTCCCGGCGGACGCCGGGATCACGTGTGGGGTCGACCTAAGATTACCCGCATGACTTCGGTGCCTCCTGTGGATCAGTCGTTGCGCGATGCGGCGGAAGGAGGCATCCCGTCGGCCCTCGCGGATCTCGGGCGGCTCGTGCGCATCCCCGGCATCGCGTGGCCCGCTTTCGACCAGGAGCAGCTGCAGCGGAGCGCGCGCGAGGTCGCGAAGCTCGCGGAGGGCACGGGCGTGTTCGACGAGGTGCGCATCCTGACGGCGCAGATCCCCGGCACGGATGAGCACGGCCAGCCCGCGATCCTCGCCACGCGCGCGGCTCGCAACGGCCGGCCCACCGTGATGCTCTACGCACACCACGACGTCCAGCCCCCGGGCGACGAGGCGCTGTGGGAGACGCCGCCGTTCGAGCCCACGGTGCGGGACGGCCGTCTGTACGGCCGCGGCGCCGCCGACGACAAGGCGGGCGTGATGGCCCACATCGCGTCGCTGCGCGCGCTGCGAGAGGTGGCCGGTGACGACCTCGATCTCGGCATCGTGCTGTTCATCGAGGGCGAGGAGGAGTTCGGCTCCCGCTCGTTCGGGCAGTTCCTCTCCGACAACGCGGACGCCATGCGCAGCGACGTCATCGTCGTGGCCGACTCGGGCAACTGGGACTCCGAGACGCCGGCCGTCACGGTGTCGCTGCGCGGCAACGCGAAGTTCCACCTCACGGTTCGCACCCTCGAGCACGCCTCGCACTCGGGGATGTTCGGGGGAGCGGTGCCGGACGCCATGCTCGCCACGATCAAGCTGCTGTCGACGCTGTGGACCGACACGGGTGCCGTGGCGGTCGAGGGGCTCACGGTGCGCGAGGCCGAGACGCCGGAGTACAGCGAGGCGACGCTGCGCGAGGAGGCCGGTCTGCCCGACGGCGTCCAGCCCATCGGCGAGGGCACCATCCTGTCGCGCATCTGGAACAAGCCGTCGATCACCGTGACCGGCATCGACTTCACGAGCGTCGCGGCCGCGTCGAACACCCTGTCGCCCGAGGTGACCGTGGTGGTCAGCGCGCGCGTCGCGCCCGGGCAGGACGCGCGCGAGGCCTACGCCGCGATCGAGCGGCACCTGCGCGCGCACGCGCCGTTCGGGGCCGAGCTGTCGTTCAGCGACATCGACCTGGGCGACGGCTTCCTCGTGGACACGAGCGGATGGGCCGTCGCCGAGGCGCGGGCGGCGATGCGCGACGGCTACCGCAAGGACGCCGTCGACCTCGGTGTCGGCGGATCCATCCCCTTCATCGCGGATCTCGTCCGCCAGTTCCCCGGCGCGCAGATCCTGGTGACGGGCGTCGAGGACCCGCATGCGCGCGCCCACAGCCCGAACGAGTCGCTGCACCTCGAGACGTTCCGCAACGCCGTGCGCTCAGAGACGCTCCTGCTAGGACGCCTGAACGCGCGCGACGCCTGATTCGGGCCGTCTCCCATTCCGCCGCGATAGAATGGCGGCACTGGACCGCACCCCCGTAAGGAGCGTCATGACCGACACGACCATCGCCGACACCTCCGTCGCCGACACGCGCGCTCACGGCGTGAGCCTCACGGACGCCGCGGCGACCAAGGTGAAGAACCTGCTCGAGCAGGAGGGCCGCGACGACCTGCGCCTGCGCGTCGCCGTGCAGCCCGGCGGCTGCTCCGGCCTGATCTACCAGCTCTACTTCGACGAGCGCTACCTCGAGGGCGACGAGACCGTCGACTTCGACGGCGTCGAGGTGATCGTCGACAACATGTCGATCCCGTACCTCGACGGTGCGTCGATCGACTTCAAGGACACGATCTCGGAGCAGGGCTTCACGATCGACAACCCGAACGCGTCGGGCAGCTGCGCCTGCGGCGACAGCTTCCACTGAGCCCTTCTCGAAAGAGCCCCTGGCCCGCGCGGCGAGGGGCTCTTTCGTGTGCTTCTACCACATGTCGAAGACCTCTTCTACCAGGCGTCGAAAATCTGGAATCGGCTGGGCGCCTGTCCTGAACCGGGTGAGAGGTTGCCCTAGACTGGCATGTGCCTCATCAACGTTCGAAAGGTGAATTCGTGCCGTCGAAACGCCGTCTCCGCTGGGCCGCGATCCCGGTCGCCGTCGCCGCAGCCGTGGCCCTTGCCGGATGCACTCCTCGCGAGCTGCACGGATACCTTCCCGGATTCGAGGTGGACGGCCAGGCGGCCGACCCCACGACCAACCAGGTCGAGCGCATCGCGTCGCTGTGGACCAGCTCCTGGATCGTGCTCCTCGCCGTCGGTGTCATCACCTGGGGCCTGATGCTCTGGGCGATGGTCGTGTACCGCCGCCGCAAGGGCCAGACCGGACTGCCGGTTCAGCTGCGCTACAACATGCCGATCGAGATCTTCTTCACGACGGTGCCGCTGATCCTCGTCATCGGCCTGTTCGCCTTCACGGCGCGTGACCAGGCGGAGATCGAGACGCAGTGGCCCGATCCCGACGTCGAGATCACCGCCATCGCGAAGCAGTGGGCGTGGGACTTCCAGTACAACGGCGAGGCGGAGGACCAGTCCGATGCCGTCTGGACGATGGGCATCCAGGCTCAGCCCGACGCCGACGGCAACATCGACCAGTCGCAGCTGCCGACGCTCGTGCTGCCGGTCGACCAGAAGGTGACGATCCAGCTCGAGTCGCGCGACGTCATCCACTCGTTCTGGATCATCGACTTCCTCTACAAGAAGGACATGTACCAGGGCCGCGACAACATGTGGTCGTTCACGCCGACGCGTGAGGGCACCTACGCCGGAAAGTGTGCCGAGCTCTGCGGCGAGTACCACTCGATGATGCTCTTCAACGTCGAGGTCGTCAGCCAGGACGAGTACCAGGCCTACCTGGACGAGCTCGAGGCCGCCGGCCAGACGGGCAGCATCGACGACGAGTACGACCGTCTGTCCAACGCGCCGGGAACGACCGGCGGCGGACCGGACACCAGCAATCTCGAGGGAGAGGGCCACTGATGGCGACCACACTCCAGGAGCACCCCACCACGCTCCCGCCCCGTCAGGCCGCGCTGCTCAGCACGTCGCGTACTGAGCAGAAGGGCAACATCGTGGTCAAGTGGATCACCTCCACGGACCACAAGACCATCGGGTACATGTACCTGATCGCATCGGTGCTGTTCTTCGCGATCGGCGGCGTCATGGCGCTGATCATCCGCGCCGAGCTGTTCGCGCCCGGCATGCAGATCCTGCCGACGAAGGAGCAGTACAACCAGCTGTTCACGATGCACGGCACGATCATGCTGCTGATGTTCGCGACGCCGCTGTTCGCGGGTTTCGCGAACGCGATCCTGCCGCTGCAGCTGGGTGCGCCCGACGTGGCGTTCCCGCGACTGAATGCCTTCGCGTTCTGGCTGTTCCTGTTCGGATCGACCATCGCGGTCGCCGGCTTCCTGACGCCGTCGGGCGCCGCCTCGTTCGGCTGGTTCGCGTACCAGCCGCTCGCGAACGCGACCTTCTCGCCGGGCGTCGGCGGCAACCTCTGGATGCTCGGTCTCGGCCTCTCCGGCTTCGGCACCATTCTCGGCGCGGTGAACTTCATCACCACGATCATCACGATGCGCGCCCCGGGTCTGACGATGTGGCGCATGCCGATCTTCACCTGGAACACGCTCATCACGAGCCTGCTGATCCTCGTGGCGTTCCCCGTGCTCGCCGCGGCGATCTTCGCCGCAGCCGCGGACCGGGTCCTCGGCGCCGAGATCTACAGCCCGGCCAACGGGGGCGTGCTCCTCTGGCAGCACCTGTTCTGGTTCTTCGGCCACCCCGAGGTCTACATCATCGCGCTGCCGTTCTTCGGCATCGTCTCCGAGGTGTTCCCGGTGTTCAGCCGCAAGCCGATTTTCGGCTACAAGACCCTCGTCTACGCGACCATCGCGATCGCCGCGCTGTCGGTGGCCGTGTGGGCGCACCACATGTACGTGACGGGCGCCGTGCTGCTGCCGTTCTTCGCGCTGATGACCATGCTCATCGCGGTCCCGACCGGTGTGAAGATCTTCAACTGGATCGGCACCATGTGGCGAGGATCGATCACCTTCGAGACGCCGATGATCTTCGCTCTCGGCTTCCTCGTGTCGTTCGTGTTCGGTGGTCTGACGGGCATCATCCTGTCGGCCCCGCCGCTCGACTTCCACCTGTCCGACTCGTACTTCGTCGTCGCGCACTTCCACTACGTGGTGTTCGGAACCGTCGTGTTCGCGATGTTCTCGGGCTTCTACTTCTGGTGGCCGAAGTGGACCGGCCGGATGCTCAACGAGCGCCTCGGCTATGTGCACTTCTGGATGCTGTTCATCGGCTTCCACATGACGTTCCTCATCCAGCACTGGCTGGGCGTCGACGGCATGGTGCGTCGCTACGCGGACTACTCGTACTCCGACAACTGGACCTGGGAGAACCAGCTCTCCACCGTCGGTGCGATGATCCTGGGCGCCTCGCTGCTGCCGTTCTTCCTGAACGTCTGGATCACCGCGCGCTCCGCGCCGAAGATCACCGTGAACGACCCGTGGGGCTACGGCGGATCGCTCGAGTGGGCGACGTCATGCCCGCCGCCGCGGCACAACTTCACGTCGATCCCGCGCATCCGCAGCGAGCGTCCCGCGTTCGACCTGAACCACCCCGAGGCCGGCATCCCCGTCGGCGTGGGCCCGGCGAAGGACGCGCCTGACGCCCCGGTGATCGACGCTGCGGACGGAAAGGTCAAGTAATGCGCTCCAACATCGGCATCTGGTGGCTGCTGGCGGGCTTCTTCGCCCTGATGGCGGTCGTCTACACGGCCTGGAACATCCTGGAGCGGTCCGACCAGCCCTGGACCACGGCCGTCGAGTGGGTCGGATCGACCGCGCTGCTGTTCGGCGTCTTCATGTCCGCGATGGTGGCGCTCTACATCCAGGTGGTCCACAAAGGCCAGCACGGCGTGGCGCTCCCGGAGGACCGTGACGACGCCGACATCGACGACGGCGACACCGAGCTCGGCGAGTTCAGCCCCTGGTCGTGGTGGCCGCTCGTGCTCGCGGGCTCCGCGGCGATCATGATCGTCGGACTGGCCGTCGGCCAGTTCCTCATCCCGGTCGCGCTCGGCCTGTTCGCGATCGCGATCGTGGGCTGGGTGTACGAGTACTACCGCGGCTACTTCGCCCGCTGACGCGACGCAGAACGGCCCC
The DNA here is from genome assembly GCF_016805985.1 of Microbacterium sp. JZ31. Taxonomy (NCBI): domain Bacteria; kingdom Bacillati; phylum Actinomycetota; class Actinomycetes; order Micrococcales; family Microbacteriaceae; genus Microbacterium; species Microbacterium sp. JZ31. Next base: position 1,931,556 of record NZ_CP017661.1, on the reverse strand, counting down.
GGCGGACTTCGGTCCGACCGGGGCCGTTTCGCGTCTTCAGGGTGGCGCCTGGCCGGGCTTCTGCGGCGTGGGCGAGTCGGTGCTCCGACGCTGCGACGCGAGCCCGCGTGCAGGCTCTATGTGGCGGATGTGAGGCGATGCGACGCATGAGCCTGTGATCGGGCGTGTGAGCCCGTGTGCGGCCATTGGGTGGCTCGGGTCGTCTGGTGGGGGCGCGCGGGCGTCGTCGCGCGCCTCAGCGCCCGCGTGCAGGCTCGATGTGGCGGATGCCCGCTGGTGTGACGGCTGAGCCTGCGGCCGGGCGTTCGAGCCTGTGCGCGGCCGTCGCGTGGGTCTCCGCGGTCGAGGGCGAGCGCGTGCATAAGAGGGCCGCGCCGCCCGCGTGCAGGCGCGGTGTGTTGGACGGGGGCTGCTGGGAACGATGAGCCTGCGGCCGGGCGCCCGATCCTGTATGCGGCCGGGGTGAGTCGTCCACAGCGTCGACCGCGGGCAAGGATTCTCCCCACCATCCTGATCCTCGCTTCAGAAACTGCCCGATCCGGAACGCTGGGCGCGTGATGAAGCCGATGATGAGTCAGGGTGACGCGCAGCTATGGATGTGGACGACCGCGCAGCTACGGACGTCTGGGATGTCGAAGCACGACATCGCGCGAGCGGTCGGTGACGGCGGGCTGATCCGCGTGCGTCCGGGTCGGTATGTGCGGCGCGATGCGCATCCGGACGTGGCGATCGCAGCCGCGCTGTCGGGCCGTCTGACGTGCGTCTCGCTGCTTGCCAGACGGGGCGTCTTCGTACGCGAAGCTCCAGACGGCGTGCACGTGCACGTTCCGCGAACGGCGTCGCGCACGGCGGCACCGGACGGGGGAGCGCTGCACTGGCGCACGCTGATCGCGCCGGCCCCGACGCAGCTGTGTGCGGTGAGCACGCTTGACGCGCTCGTCCATGCGTGCGGGTGCCTCGAGGACGTGGATTTCGTTGCGGCCGTGGACTCCGCACTGCATCTCGGCTTGATCCGGCAGACCGACTTGGCCCGGCTCTTCGGAGCGGTTCCGGCGCGCAAGAAAGTGCTGCGGCGTCTCGTCGACGGGCGCGCGGAGTCGGGCACCGAGACGATCGTGCGCCTGCTCGCGATCCGGCTCGGCTTCCGCGTCGAAGTGCAGAAGTGGATCCCGGGCGTGGGGCGAGTGGACCTGCTGCTCGACGGCTGGCTCGTCGTCGAGTGCGACAGCAAGGCGCACCACGCGAGCTGGGAGGCGCAGCGGGAGGATCGGCGCCGCGATCAGGCGCTCGCGGCTCGCGGTTACGGCACATATCGTGCCCTCGCGGAGGACGCCCTGTTCCACCTCGAACGGATCCAATCGGCGCTCCACGGCTACCGGGCGCTCGGACGCATGCAGGCTGCGCGGGCCTGATGCAGGCTCGGCTTTCTCTTTGCGTGCCTCGCTGCACATCCAGCCTGTACCCGGACGTCGAAGCGGCGCCCCGAGAAACGACGGTGCCCCCGGTCCGAAGACCGGGGGCATTGTGAAGCAGATCAGTGCTTGTCGTGGCTCGACTCGAGCTCGCGGGGGCTCGGGCCGTACTCGTGCAGCGCGTGCTGCTGGTGGTCGACGGCCGCGTCCAGCTCCGACTGCGTGAGCGGAGCGAGGCGGTCCTCGAAGAACCAGCGCGAGAATCCGGCCCGGAGCTTCTCGCTGAGGGGGATCTTGCCCTGATTGTTCGGGCGCACGACGAGGGGAGCGTAGCTCTCGACGTCGACGAGCTTCCAACGCTCGTACTCGTTGACCGGGCGGTGCACCTCGCGGTACTCGCCACCGGGCATGCGCACGATGCGACCGGACTCGTAGCCGTGCAGCGCGATCTCACGGTCCTTCTTCTGCAGCGCGAGGCAGACGCGCTTGGTGAAGAAGTACACGATGACCGGCATCACGAACAGCGAGACCTGCAGGAAGTGGATCACGCCCTCCATGGTCAGCATGAAGTGGGTCGCGATGATGTCGGACGACGCGGCAGCCCACAGGACCGCGTAGAACACGACACCGGCGGCGCCGATCGCGGTGCGGGTCGCGGCGTTGCGCGGACGCTGCGCGATGTGGTGCTCGCGCTTGTCACCCGTGACCCATGCCTCGATGAACGGGTACACCGCCACCAGCACGATGAACAGGCCGAGCACGGCGACCGGGGCGAGGATGCCCATCGACAGGGTGAAGTTGCCCAGCTGGATGTCCCAGTTCGACGGCGCCAGGCGCAGGGCGCCGTCGGCGAAGCCGATGTACCAGTCGGGCTGCGTACCCGCCGACACCGGGGAGGGGTCGTACGGACCGTAGGCCCAGATCGGGTTGATCTGCACGAGCGAGGCGATCAGCACGATGACGCCGAACACGAGGAACAGGAAGCCGCCCATCTTGGCCATGTACACCGGCATCATCGGGTAGCCGACCACGTTGCCGTTCGTGCGGCCGGGGCCGGCGAACTGCGTGTGCTTGTTCACGATCATGAGCAGCAGGTGCACCGCGATCAGGCCGATGACCAGCAGCGGCAGGATCAGGATGTGCAGCGTGTACAGGCGGCCGACGATCGCGGTGCCGGGGAACTCGCCGCCGAACAGCAGGAACGACGTCCAGGTGCCGATGATCGGCAGACCCTTGATCATGCCGTCGATGATGCGCAGACCGTTGCCGGACAGCAGGTCGTCGGGGAGCGAGTAGCCCGTGAAGCCCTCGGCCAGGGCCAGGATGAACAGCACGAAGCCGATCACCCAGTTGAGCTCGCGCGGCTTGCGGAACGCGCCCGTGAAGAACACGCGCAGCATGTGCACGCCGATGCCGGCGATGAACACCAGGGCCGCCCAGTGGTGGATCTGACGGACGAGCAGACCGCCGCGCACGTCGAAGGAGATGCGCAGCGTCGACTCGAGGGCAGACGACATCGCGATGCCGCGCATGGGCTCGTAAGCGCCCGTGTAGTGCGTCTCCGCCATCGACGCCTGGAAGAAGAACGTCAGGAACGTGCCGGAGATCAGCACGACGACGAACGCCCACAGCGCGATCTCGCCGAGCATGAACGACCAGTGGTCGGGGAAGACCTTGCGGGCGAGTGCCTTGACGAAGCCCGAGATGCTCGTGCGCTCGTCGATGTAGTTCGCGGCGGCGCCGACGAACTTGCCGCCGAGCGGTGCCTGGGGCTTCTCAGTGACGTTGGTGGTGCTCATCAATGACGCTCCCAGAAGCTCGGGCCGACAGGTTCGTGGAAGTCGCTCTGCGCGATGAGGTAACCCTCGTCATCGACGGCGATGGGCAGCTGCGGCAGCGGACGTGCCGCGGGGCCGAAGATGACCTTGGCGTGCTCGGTGACGTCGAACTGCGACTGGTGGCACGGGCACAGCAGGTGGTGGGTCTGCTGCTCGTACAGCGCGACGGGGCAGCCGACGTGCGTGCAGACCTTGGAGTAGGCGACGATGCCGTCGTACGACCAGGACTTCTTGTCCTCCTCCTCCTTGAGCTGCTCGGGGAGCAGACGCATGAGCAGGACGATGGCCTTGGCCTTCTCCTCGAGGTAGCCGTCGCTGTGCCCGAGGTCGGTCAGGCTCTCGGGGATCACGTGCACGGCGGATCCGAGGGTGACATCCGACGCCTTGATGGGAAGGCCGTTGGGGTCGCGCACGAGGCGCTCGCCCTCCTTCCACATGGTGTGATTCAGCAGCGCGACGGGGTCGCCGGCCGTGGGGTCGTTCGGCGTGGAGTGCGGCGCGAGCCCGCGGAACAGCGCGATGCCCGGGATGACCGAGGCCGCGACGGCTGCGATCAGCGAGTTGCGGATCATCTTGCGACGTCCGAAGCCGGACTCCTCGTTGCCCAGGCGGAAGCTCTCGACAGCCGCGGCGCGCGTCTCCTCGGTGCCACGCGTGGAGTGGCGGTCCTCGACGTACTCCTTGTCGCTCATCAGCGCCTTGGACCAGTGGATGGCGCCCACGCCGATCGCGAGCAGTGCGGCGGCGATGCCGAGGCCGATCCAGAGGTTGTTGCTGCGGATCGAGGCGAGCGAGCCGTCCTCGATCGGGAACAGCATGTAGGCCGCGACAGCCCAGATGCTCGCCGCCACCGACAGGTAGAACAGCGTGTACACCGTGCGGTCGGCCGCGCGGTTGGCCTTCGGGTCCTTGTCGGTGATGCGCGCCCGGTGCGGAGGCAGACCGGGGTTCTGCACCGGATCGGCAACCGACACGGCCAGGCCGGGGGAGGGCTTGTAGGTCTCCACCTCGTGCGCGTCGCTCTCGTGCGCCATGGTGCTCCTCGTCACGTCTTCTTCGTTCGCCATGCTCAGTTCGCCGGGATCAGTTCGCCAAGGCTCAGTTGGACTTCGCCGTGATCCACACGGTGATCGCGATCAGCGCGCCGATGCCGAAGATCCACACGAACAGACCCTCCGACACGGGGCCGAGCGAGCCGATGGTGAATCCGCCGGGCGCCGGCTCGTTCTGCTGGTAGAGCAGGGCGGAGATGATGTCGCGCTTGTCCTCTTCCGTGAGGTTCATGTCGCTGAACACCGGCATGTTCTGCGGGCCGGTGACCATCGCGGCGTACATGTGCAGCGCGCTGGTGTCCATGATGTCCGGCGCGTACTTGCCCTCGGTCAGGGCACCGCCGGCCGCGGCCACGTTGTGGCACATGGCGCAGTTGATGCGGAACAGCTCGGCGCCGCGCGACACGTCGCCCTCGCCGTCGAGCACGTGCTCGTCGGGGAAGTCCGGACCCGGCGCGACGGACTGGACGTAGTCCGCCATCGCGAGGATCTGCTCCTCCGTGAACTGCACGGGCTTCTGCGGCGCCTGGACGTCCTGGCGCTGCATGGGCATGCGTCCCGTGGAGACCTGGAACTCGACCGCGAGGGCGCCGACGCCGTACAGCGACGGGCCGTTCTCGGTCCCCTGCAGATCGAGGCCGTGGCAGGTGGCGCAGTTGGCCTGGAACAGCTTCTCGCCGTCGTCGGCCGTCAGGGCCGTGTGGGCGGTCGTCTCGCTCGTCGCGGCGACCGCGGCGGACGCGCCGGCGTAGATGCCGCCGCTGATGATGAGGCCGATGCCGATGAGGGCGGCGGCTGCCAGGGGAGACCGGCGGCCGTTCGAGCGGCGCTTCTTCTCTCGTGCCATAAGGGTGATGTAGCTCCGCTCTTACTTGAGGAAGTAGATGACGAGGAACAGCGCGATCCACACGACATCGACGAAGTGCCAGTAGTACGACACGACGATGGCGGTGACGGCCTCCTTGTGACGGGCGCGCTTGACTGCGTAGAAACGGCCGATGGTCAGCAGGAACGCGACCAGTCCACCCGTCACGTGCAGGGCGTGGAAGCCCGTCGTGAGGTAGAACGCGGACGCGTAGGAGTCGGCGCTGATCGGCATGCCCTCGGCGACGAGGGTCGCGTACTCCCACACCTGGCCCGAGACGAAGAACGCGCCCAGCGCGAACGAGACCCAGAACCACGGCACGACGCCCCAGCCGATGAGCCTCTGCATCAGGGGGCTCTTGAACTTGAGGCCCTCGGCCGCGAAGACGCCCATCTGGCAGGTCACACTCGACAGCACCAGGATGATCGTGTTGACGAGCGCGAACGGGACGTTCAGCAGCTCGGTGCGGGAAGCCCACAGCTCCGGGGAGGTGCTGCGGAGCGTGAAGTAGATCGCGAAGAGGCCCGCGAAGAACATGACCTCACTGCCGAGCCAGACGATCGTGCCGACGGCGACAGGGTCGGGTCGCTTGACAGTTCTGGGTGCCGGGGCGAACGTTGCTGGTGCAGTCACCCGTCCATTATTGCCGATCCCGCACGCTGTGTTTGGCAACTTCGACGTTGCGTCGAAATTGTTTGGGCTCTGCGGGGGCTGGGGCGCACGCGTGAGATCGCCGTGAATTCGCCTGACTAGGATCGCTCGTATGGCGGAACCGACCTGGCCGGATGTGCTGACGACCGTTCTCTCCCGCGCGAACCTCAGCGTGTCGGAGGCGACGTGGGCCATGCGGCAGGTCATGGAGGGCAAGGCCACGTCCGCGCAGCTGGCCGGCTTCCTGCTGGCGCTGCGCGCGAAGGGCGAGTCGGTCGAGGAGATCATCGGCTTCCGCGATGCGATCCTCGAGGCCGCGGTGCCGCTGGACGTCGACCCCAACGTGCTCGACATCGTCGGCACGGGCGGCGACCGCTTCGGCACCGTGAACATCTCGTCGACGGCGTCCATCGTGATCGCCGCCACGGGCGTGCCGGTCGTCAAGCACGGGAACAAGGCGGCGAGTTCGCAATCCGGATCGTCGGATGTGCTGAGCGCGCTGGGCATCGACCTGCGGCTGCCTCCGGAGGCGGTGGCGGGCGTGCTCGACCGTGCGGGCATCACGTTCGCCTGGGCGGCGGCGTTCCACCCGGGCTTCCGCCACGCCGGCCAGACGCGCGCCGAGCTCGGTGTGCCCACGGTGTTCAACTTCCTCGGTCCGCTCGTGAATCCCGCGCGCGCCGAGGCGAATGCGGTGGGCGTCGCGAATCCCGATGTCGTGCCTCTCATCACGGGCGTGTTCCGGACGCGCGGCGCCACCGCGCTGGTGTTCCGCGGCGAGGACGGGCTCGACGAGCTCACGACGACCGGGTACAGCCGCATCTGGGAGATCTCGCGCGGAGACGTGCACGAGTTCGACATCCATCCGCGCGACGTGGGTCTGCCCACGGCGCAGATCGAGGACCTGCTGGGCGGATCGCCCGAGCACAACGCCGACGTGCTGCGACGCACGCTCGCGGGCGAGCGCGGCGCGGTGCGCGACATCGTGCTGCTCAACGCCGCGGCCGGCATCGTGGCGTACCGGCTGTCGCAGGATCCGACGCAGATGCATCGCGGCATGATCGAGCGCCTCCAGGAGGCGCTGACCGAGGCCGCGGCGGCCGTCGACGACGGGCGTGCGACCGAGAAGCTCGCGCAGTGGGTCGCGGCGACCCAGGCGCTCGGCGTGCAGCCCTCGGCCTGAGCCGAGGTCCGAGCGAGGGGGCGCGATGGATCCGATCGAGGCGCTGAACGAGATCGCCTACCTGCTCGAGCGCGAGCGCGCGTCGAAGTTCAAGGCCAAGGCGTTCCGCACGGCTGCCGCGACGGTCGCGGGGCTCGACGCGGCGGCCCAGCGGGACCCCGAGCGCCTGCGGCGCGCGAAGGGGATCGGCGCCTCCACGTTCGCGGTGATCGAGCAGGCGCTTGCCGGCGAGGTGCCCGACTACCTGCGCGACCTGCGCGAGCGACTGGGCGATGCGAAGCGGTCGGAGCTGCGCGGCCTGCTGCGCGGCGATCTGCACTCGCACAGCGACTGGTCGGACGGCACGACCCCGATCGACCAGATGGTGGCGGCGGCGCGCGGGCTCGGGCACGAGTACCTCGCGCTGACGGATCACTCGCCGCGGCTGCGCGTGGCGCGCGGGCTGTCTCCCGAGCGACTGCGGCAGCAACTCGAGGTGGTCGCGGGCTTCCAGACCGATGAGTTCACGCTGCTCAGCGGCATCGAGGTGGACATCCTGAGCGATGGCGGGCTCGACCAGGAGCCCGAGCTGCTCGACGAGCTCGACATCGTCGTCGCCTCGGCGCACTCCGAGCTGCGGATGGAGGCACCCGCCATGACGCGGCGCCTCGTCGCCGCGGTCTCGAACCCGCGGGTCACGGTGCTCGGCCACGTGACGGGCCGTCTGGTCACCGGATCGCGCGGCACGCGCCCGCCGTCGGAGTTCGATCCGCGCGCCGTGTTCGAGGCGTGCGCCGAGCACGGCGTCGCGGTCGAGATCAACTCCCGCCCCGAGCGAGAGGATCCGCCGGACGAGCTGATCCTGCTCGCGCTCGAGATCGGATGCCTCTTCTCGATCGACAGCGACGCCCACGCCCCGGGGCAGCTTTCGCTGCTGGACTACGGCGCCGAGCGCGCCGAGCGGCTCGGCGTGCCGGCCGAGCGGATCATCACGACGTGGCCGCTGGGCAAGCTGCGGGCCTGGGCGTGGGGCGCATGACGGCGCGCCGCGCGTTCCCCTGGCTGGTCATCGCCGGGGTGCTCGTCGCCGCGCTCAGCCTGCGCGGCCCCATCCTGTCGGTCACGCCGGTGCTGCGCGAGATCGCGCGGGACTTCTCCCTCGACGGCGCCACGGCCTCGCTCCTGACCACGCTTCCGGTGCTGACGTTCGCCGCGATGACGCCGTTCGCCGCGCTCATCGTGCGGCGCGCCGGGGCCGAGCTCGCGCTGATGACCTGCCTCGCCGCCGTCGCCGCGGGAACGCTCATCCGCGCGCTGCCCGGCTTCGGCTGGATGCTGGTCGGGATGATCGTGATCGGCGCGGGCATCACGATCGGCAACGTCGTGATCCCGGTCATCATCGGGCGGGACGTTCCGCCGCGGCACGTCGCCACCGTCACCGCGGCGTACACGGCGGCGCTGAATGCGGGATCGCTGGTGACCACGCTGACGACGGCGTCGATCGCGCAGGTCACCGGCTGGTCGCTCGCGCTGCTGCTGTGGATCGCCCTGACCGTGATGGGCATCCTGCTGTGGGCGCTGCACCTGTGGCGCGATCGGCTGCCGGGGGTGCCGTGGGACGAGCGGACCGTCGGGGAGACGCCGCTGACCACCGCGACCGTCCCGGTCGTCGTGGGCGGGGCTCCGCGCGGAGCGTTCCGGCAGCCGGTCGTGTGGCTGCTGCTGGCGACCTTCGGCTGCCAGTCCGCCGCGTACTACGGCATGTCGACGTGGCTGCCGGCCATCCTGGGCGACCTCATCGGAGCGGACGTCGCGGTCGCGGGCGCGCTCGCCTCGCTCTTCCAGGGCGTCGCGATCGTGGGGCCGTTCGTCGTGCCGGTGCTCGCTCGGCGCCTGCCGCTGGCGGTGCCGGCGGTGCTGATCGCGGTGTGCTGGCTGAGCTTCGCGGGCGGCATGCTTCTGGCGCCGGAGCTGTTCGTGCTCTGGATCGTCCTCGGCGGCATCGCGCACTCGGGCGGCTTCGTGGTGATCTTCACCGTGATGGTGGGGGTGTCGCGATCGGCGGCCGAGACCGCCACGATGTCGGCGGTGGTGCAGGGCGGAGCGTACGTCGCCGGGGCCGCGAGCGCGCCGCTGATCGGCGCGCTGCACGACGCGACCGGGGCGTGGAGCGTACCGCTGTCGGTCGTCGTCGCTCTGACGGTGGGCTTCTCGGTCTGCCTGCTCAGCGCCGTGTCCCGCGTGCGCCGCTGAAGGCGGCGCGGGCTCGTCGCCGCGTCTCGGCCCGGCGTTACGCGCGCGGGGCCGCGAGGGCGGCGAGCACCCGCTCCATCGACGTGTTGAGGCTCCAGCGTCCGGCGAAGTCCATCGCGCGCGCGGTCGCGTCCTCGTCGGGGCGGGGAAGCGTGGTGTCGAAGTCGCCGAGATCGAGGTCGGTCGCGACCGCGACGACCTTCGGTGCGACGTCGAGGTAGTCGGCCGCGGCGGCGAACTTCGTGCGCACACCGGCCGACATGCCCTCGCCGGCCTCCGCGGCCGCGCGGATCCGGGTGAGGTCGCCGTGCGTGGCCAGCAGCGACGCGGCGGTCTTCTCGCCCACGCCCTTGACGCCCGGCAGCCCGTCGGAGGAGTCGCCGCGCAGGGTCGCGTAGTCGGCGTACTGGGCCGCGTGCACGCCGTACTTGGCGACGACGACCTCGTCCGTGACGACCTCGAGGTTGCTCATGCCGCGCGCGGTGTAGATGACGCGGACGTCGCGCGCGTCGTCGACGAGCTGGAACAGGTCGCGGTCGCCGGTGACGATGTCGACCGGCTGGGTCGCGCGCGTCGCGAGCGTGCCGATCACGTCGTCGGCCTCGTGCTGCGCGGCCCCGACGGTCGCGATCCCGAGCGTCGCCAGCGCCTCCCGGATCACGGGCACCTGCGCCTCGAGCGGATCCGGCACCTCCTCGACGTCGGGGCCGGCCGCGACGACCTCGACCACGCGGTGCGCCTTGTACGACGGGATCAGGTCGACGCGCCACTGCGGCCGCCAGTCGTCGTCCCAGCACGCGACCATGTGCGTCGGCTCGTACGTCGTGACGAGCTTGGCGATGATGTCGAGCAGCCCCCGCACGGCATTCACGGGCGTGCCGTCGGCGGATCGCACGGTGTCGGGGACGCCGTAGAAGGCCCGGAAGTACAGGCTGGCGGTGTCGAGCAGCATCAGGCGCGAGGTCACGAGGTTCAGTGTCCCAGATCGGGTCAGCGGAAGTCGCGGGCGGCGTGCTTGACGCCGACGCGGAGGTCCTCGAAGGCGTCCGCGACGAGGTTGGTGACGCCCTCGGGGGAGCGCTCCAGGATGCCGCGGGCGATGAGCGCGGGACTGTCGCGGACGACGCGGCGGTAGCGGTTCCAGACCCCGATCGAGCAGATCACGTTGACGAGGCCGTGCTCGTCCTCGAGGTTGATGAACGTGATGCCCGAGGCCGTCGCGGGGCGCTGACGGTGCGTGACGAGGCCTGCGACCTCGACGCGACGGCCGGACTCGTGCGAGCGCAGCAGGGCGGACGGCAGCACGCCGCGCGCGTCGAGCGCGTCGCGGAAGTGGGTGAGCGGATGATCCGTGGTCGACAGCCCGGTCGCCCACAGATCGGCGGCGAGCTGCTCGTAGCTCGTCGGGTCGGCGAACAGCGGCGGCTGCACCCCGACGGCCCCTCCGGCGGGCAGCGTGTGGGGCAGGTACTCGGGGCGGTCCTGTGCGGCGGATCCGGCGAGCCAGATCGCCTCGCGCCGTGACATGCCGAGGCACTCGAACGCCCCCGCGGTCGCGAGCGCCTCGAGGTGCTTCTGCGCGATGCCGGTGCGCCGCACGAGCTCGTGCAGGTCGCGGTACGGCCCGCCGCGCTCCCGCTCGGCGACGATCCGCTCCGCCGTCTCGGTGCCGATCCCGGTCACCGCCGCGAGCCCCAGCCGCACCGCGAAGGCGCCGTCACGACGGTGGGCGGCCGACTCGTCGGGGGCGTTCCGGTCGAAGGGGCCCGGTGCCGGATGCACCCGCGTCAGACAGGCGTCCAGCCCGGTCGGCCCGGCCGATCCGTCGGTCAGGGGCTCGAGGACCTCACCGGCATCCGAGCGGTTCAGATCCGGGCGGCGCACCTCGACGCCGTGACGGCGGGCGTCGGCGGTCAGCGACGCGGGCGAGTAGAAGCCCATCGGCTGCGCGCGCAGCAGTCCCGCGAGGAACGCGGCGGGATAGTGCAGCTTGATCCACGACGACGCGTAGACGAGCAGCCCGAACGACAGCGAGTGCGACTCGGCGAAGCCGAAGTTCGCGAACGCCTGGATGCGGGCGTAGATCGCGTCGGCCAGGTCGCCCGTGATGCCGTTGTGCGCCATGCCGGCATAGAGCTTGTCGCGCAGTCGGTCGATCTTCTCCTTGCCGCGCTTGGAGCCCATCGCGCGGCGCAGCAGGTCCGCATCCTCGCCCGAGCACTCGCCGACCGCCATCGCCATCTGCATCAGCTGCTCCTGGAACACCGGGATCCCCAGCGTGCGCTCGAGCACCGGCTTGAGCTTCGGATGGTCGTACGTGATCTTCTCGTCGCCCATCTTGCGCCGCACGAACGGATGCACGGCGCCGCCCTGGATCGGTCCGGGCCGGATGAGCGCGATCTGGATCACCAGGTCGTAGAAGCGCCGTGGCTGCAGGCGCGGCAGCAGCCCCATCTGCGCGCGCGACTCGACCTGGAACACCCCGATGGAGTCGGCCCGGCACAGCATGTCGTACACCGCGGCCTCCTCCTTCGGCATCGTCGCGAGCGTCCACTCCTCGCCGGTCGACGCGCGGATCAGGTCGAAGCAGTGCTGCAGGGCCGCGAGCATGCCGAGCCCCAGCAGATCGAACTTCACGAGGCCCATCCAGGCGGCGTCGTCCTTGTCCCACTGGATCACGGTGCGGCCCTGCATGCGCGCGTGCTCGATCGGCACGACCTCGCCCACCGGCTGCTCCGTGAGCACCATGCCGCCGGAGTGGATGCCCAGATGCCGCGGCGCCTTCAGCAGCTCGGATGCGTACTCGACGACCTGATCCGGGATGTCGTGGTCGGGTCCGGTCTCGAGATGGGCGCCCCATCCCTCCACCTGCCGCGACCAGGCGTCCTGCTGCCCGGGGGAGAACCCCAGTGCGCGGGCCATGTCGCGCACGGCGTTCTTGGGCCGGTACTGGATGACGTTCGCGACCTGGGCGGCGTTCTCGCGCCCGTAGCGCTCGTAGACCCACTGGATGATCTCCTCGCGCCGGTCGGAGTCGAAGTCGACGTCGATGTCGGGCTCCTCGTCGCGGATCGCCGAGAGGAACCGCTCGAACGGCAGGTCGTACGCGATGGCGTCCACCGCGGTGATGCCGAGCAGGTAGCAGACGGCGCTGTTCGCGGCGGATCCCCGCCCCTGGCACAGGATGCCGCGGCGTCGCGCCTCGGCGACGATGTCGTGCACGATCAGGAAGTAGCCGGGAAAGTTCTTCTTCTCGATGACCGCGAGCTCCTTCTCGATGCGCTCGTGGTTCTTCCGGGTCAGGTCGGGATACAGGCGCGGCACGGCGTCCCACACGAGCGTGCGCAGATACGACATCGGGGTGTGGCCCTCCGGCACCTCCTGCTTCGGGAGCGCGGGCTTCATCCGGCGCAGCGGGAAGGCGAGCTCGTCGGCCAGCTCGACCGTGCGGGAGACGGCACCGGGGTAGCGGCCGAAGCGCGCGGCCATCTCGGCGCCGGACCGCAGGTGCGCGGACGCGTGCGACGGCAGCCAGCCGTCGAGGTCGGCCATGCTGCGGGTCGCGCGCACGGCGGCGACCGCGGCGGCCAGGCGCGCCTTGTCGGGCGAGGAGTAGTGCGCATTGTTCGTGGCGACCACCGGCAGCCCGCGCTCGGCGGCGAGGGAGGCGAGCGCGTCGTTGCGGCGGCTGTCGAGCGGGTCGCCGTGGTCGATCAGCTCGACGTAGACGTTCCCAGCGCCGAACAGGTCGACGAGCCGGTCGACCGCGACCGCCGGATCGTCTCCCCGTGCGAGCGCCTGCCGCACGGCGCCCTTGCGGCAGCCGGTCAGGATCACCCAGTTGCCGTCTGCCTGCTGGGCGAGCTCGTCGAGGTCGTAGAACGGACGCCCCTTCTCGGCGCCGCGCAGCTGCCCGTGCGTGATCGCGCGGGCGAGACGGCGGTACCCCTCCTCGCCGCGAGCCAGCACGAGCAGGTGCTCACCGGCGGGATCGGCGACACCGTTCTGCGGGGACAGCAGCCCCAGTGACAGCTCGGCCCCGAACACGGTCTTCACCGCGGTCTCCTCGGCCGCCTCGGCGAAGCGCACGAGACCGTAGAACCCGTCGTGATCGGTGAGAGCGAGCGCATGCAGGCCCAGGCGCTCGGCCTCCTCGGCGAGATCCTCGGGGGAGGACGCCCCGTCGAGGAACGAGAACGACGAGTGCGCGTGCAGCTCGGCGTAGGGCACGACCTGCTCGGGGCGCGGGATGGGCGGCGCCTCGTATGCGCCGCGCCGCGGGCTCCAGGCGGGGCTGTCCCCGCCGTCCGCCCCGGCGGGACGCGTCTCGGGGCGCCGGCCGCTGATGGCGCGCTCGAGCTCGGACCAGGGGACAGGGGGATTCTGCCAGCCCATCAGCCGGCCCATCCGGTTCGGGTGAGGCGCCGGTTCACGTGTAGCGCCCCTCGATCCACCAGCGGTCGTCCTCGAGCACGAGCAGCCAGGCCGTCTGATCCGCATCGACCATCTGGAAGCGGTGCGCCCGTCGTGCCCGTGCCGGGTCCCACTGCCGCTCGACGACCGGCCACGGACCGGCCCACGCGGCGACGCGGCGCCCGTCGAGCACGGCGGGGGGCGCCGACATCCCGCCGCGCGCATCGACCGCGACGGGCGAGCCGTCGGATGCCGTGACGGCCGCGGGCCGCGGCGCGCGGTACACCTCGCTGGGCAGCGGCTGGGGGAGGCTGCCTGGCCACGGCAGGTCGCGCGGATGGGCAGGGCGCTCGGCGTCGCCCCACGGCACGCGCCGCTCGCGTTCGCTGAGCCAGCGGCCGCCCGCGAGCAGCGGCGTGACGACGCCGCGGTGGCCGAGCATCGCCTGCACGCGCGACATGGCGTGATGCAGGCGCTCGTCCGGGCCCTGGCCGATCAGGCCGGGCTGATGGTGCGCGGTGTCGTCGACCGCCTCGGGCTCGATGCGCACGAGCGTGACGCCGCCGTTCTCCCCGCCGAATGCGCTGTCGCTGTCGAGGGTGGCCTGCAGCTGCCAGCGCACGCGGTCGACGAGCGCGGCCGCGTCGAAGCACGTCGGATGCAGCCACACCCGCTCGCTGCGTCCGCCGCGGTCGTCGAGCAGGGTGATCCGCACCTCCGTGCACACCAGCCCCGCCTCATCGAGCCCCGTCGAGACGTCCTCGGCCGTGGTGCGCACGGCGAACGCGACCTGCTCGGCGAGCTCGAGCGGCGACTCGAACTCGATCTGGCGCGCGAGCTCGGGCGGAGGCACGCGCGGCACCACCGGCCGTGAATCGGAGCCCCCGGCCAGGGCGTGCAGACGAGCGCCGTGCTCGCCGAGCCGGTCGCGCACCGCGGCGATGTCGAGCGCGGCGAACTCGCCCAGGGTCTGCACCCCCAGGCGAGCGAGCAGCGCCACGAGCTCGTCGTCGGACAGCGCCGCGATCGTGAGGGGCGACAGGAACGCCGCGGACGCGCCGGGCGGCACGATCCGGATCGAGGCGGGACTCATCAGGCGCGCCGCCTGCTCGGCCGTGAACAGGCCGTCGGCCACCCCGGCGCGCGCGTCGGGGATGCCGCACGTCGCGAGCTCGTCGAGCAGTGCGCTCGCCGCCTCCTCCTCGCCGCCGTAGAAGCGGGCGGGGCCGCGCGCGCGGATGGCGCACAGCCCCGGTCGCA